>JBGAHN010000135.1:0-16201 GCA_044226145.1 Labilithrix sp.
AGTCCGCCCCGGTTCGCACGCCTTCGCGATCGTACGCGGGTGCAATCCTGGCGGGGATCCTGGTGCTCGTCGCGGCGCTCGCCGGCGCGAACGCCCACGGCAAGCACGTGGAGCGAGAGCGCTTCGCGTCGTTCGTCGACCGGCTCGAGCACGAACCGGGTCTCGTCGTCACGCGCGCCACCGACGAGGCCGGCCGCTATGCGATCGAGGGGCTCCGCGATCCGCTCGCCGCGGCGCCCGAAGACGTCCTCGCGCGCTCCGGGATCCATCCGAAGAGCGCGACGTTTCGATTCGAGCCGTTCCATTCGCTCGATCCGCGCTTCGCGGAGAAGCGCGCCGTGCAATTGCTGAGGCCGCCGCCGACCGTCCGACTGACGCTCTCCGAGGATGGCGTGCTCGCGGCGGAGGGGACCGCGCCGAGATCGTGGATCGACGGGGCACGCCTGCTCGCGCCGGCGGTGCCCGGCGTATCTCGGTTCGAGGCGAGCGGCTTGGGCGAAGAAGGAGCGCACGTGGCCCTCGAACGAGCGCGAACGCGCCTCGGAGCCGCGCCGCTGTTCTTCGATACCGGGTCGACCGACCTCACCGCGGAGACTCGCCGGGCGCTCGACGACGCCGCCGAGGCGGCTCTGGACGCGCTCAATCAAGCCAAAAATGCGAATAAAATCGCAACCATAAACGTCGTCGGGCACGCCGATACGACGGGCACCGAATCGCTCAACGCGAGGCTCAGCGACGACCGCGCCGATCGCGTCGTGTCGGAGCTCCGCGCGCGAGGGGTGCCCGCCGATGCGCTCGTCGCGCGCGGGGAAGGCAGCGTCTTCGTTCCCGACGAGACGACGTGCGCGAACGGCCGGTACGGAGCGGCGTGCGCGCGGCGCGTCGACTTGCGGCTCGGCACCAAACCGACCGGAGGACCGGAGCGATGAGGGCTCCTGCACCATGACGAAGAAGCTGAAAATCTGCCTGCTCGGCGCGACGGGGGTCGGCAAGACGAGCCTCGTCGCGCGCTTCGTGCGCAGCATCTTCTCGGACACCTACCTCACGACCGTCGGCGTCGCGATCGACAAGACGCAGATGCGACGGGGCGATCGGGACGTCGATCTGGTCGTGTGGGACCTCAGCGGCGAGGACGAGTTCCAGAGCGTGCAGCTCTCGTACTTGCGCGGCGCCGCGGGCTACCTCCTCGTGGTGGACGGGACGCGGCGCGCGACGCTCTCCACCGCGCTCCACCTCCGGCAATCCGCCGTGAAGCTCGGGGGGGAGATCCCGGTGGTCCTCGTCGTGAACAAGATCGATCAGCTCCAAGCCGAAAGGTTCGAGACCGAGCTCGAGACCGAGGAGGTCGTCTCCGATGCCGTCCTCCGCGAGCTCGTCGCGGAGGCATGGCCGATCGTCAAGACGAGCGCGAAGACCGGCGACGGCGTCGAAGAGGCCTTCGGGAGGCTCGTCGACGAGATCTTGCGATCGCACGCGAGCCACGCGGTGGGACCATGACGGCGTCCGATCTGTCCATCCTCGGCGCCCTCGACGCGTTGGTGCTCGAGCGCGCCCGCGATCGCGCGTTCTATCCTCGCGGTGTGCCGCCGGCGTGGTGCAACGCGCTCGCGCCGAAGATCGTGCGTCCCGACGAGCCGCTGGCCGTCACCGACGTCTTTCCGTTCTTCGAGCTCTTTTTGCCGGAGGCGGAGGAGCTCTGGGAGGGGGACCGCCCTCGCCGCCTCGACTCCGCGGGCTTCACGCACATCCTGTCGAACGGGGCCGAGCTGCACCTCGTCGGCACCGCGCTGCGTGTCGACGGAGCGGCGTTGCTCCTCGTCACGCTCAACGAGCACCTGTTCCAAGAGGAGCGCGCGCTCCTCCAGCGCGCCCGTGAGCTCCGCTTCGCGCACGACGCGTTGGGACGCGAGATGGAGCAGAAAGAGGTCCTCGCGCACTGCGTGGTGCACGATCTGCGCAATCCGCTCGGCGCGATCCTCGTCGCGCTCTCCGCGCTCGAGAAGAGGCCGCTCGAGCCTGCGGACGCGAAGCTCGTGAGCGTCGCCGAGAAGGCCGCGCGACGGCAAGACGAGCTCATTCGCGACGTGCTGGCGACGTTCTCCGCCGAGCACGGCATCAGGAGCGCAAAGCAAGCGCCGTGGTCGGACATCGGCTCGGTCGTGACGCAGATCGTGAGCGTCCTCGAGCCGACGGCGCGCGCGCGTGGCGTGACGATCGAGACGATGCTCGCAGAGACGATCCATCCGTCGACCGTACGGCGATCTCCTGGAGCGCTCGTCATCGGCAAGGCCGAAGGCACCGTGGAGGTCGCCGCCGACGAGCTCCGGCTCTTCCGCGTGATCGGGAACCTGATCGAGAACGCGCTTCGCTACAGCCCTGCCGGCGGCACCGTGTGCGTGCGCGTCGACGGCGAGGAGCACGCCATCCTCGTGCGCGTCGAAGATCAGGGATCGGGCGTACCGCCGTCGCTCGTCCCTCACCTCTTCAAGAAGTTCGCGCGCGCCGGCGACGGGACGCCGGGCACCGGGCTCGGCTTGTACTTCTGCCGCATCACGATCGAATCGTGGGGCGGGAGCATCGGGTACGAGCCGCGCGACGGAGGCGGATCGATCTTCTGGTTCCGACTGCCGAAGCGCGCGTGACGCGCAGGCGGGAACGTGGACTCAGGCGAGCTTCGCGCTCAGGAACGCCTTGAGCTTGATGAGCGTCTTGACGTCGCGCGTGAAGGTCGGCGCTTGGTAGTCCTTCGCCCACGCCGAGACCTCGTGGAGGAACGTCGCGCGGATGGCGTCGTCCGTCATGATGTCCTCGACCGTGCGGCCGCGCGCTTCGCGCTTGCGGAGCCCCTGCACGTACGACACGAGGCGCGCGTAGTCCTCGCCGAGGAACTCCTCGACGAGCTTGGCGTCGTCGGCGAGGCGGCCGAGCGCGCCCTCCTTCGAAGCGGCGTCGTGCTCGGCCGCGAGCGCGGCGGCGACGCGGATGACGAAGGCGTCGTCGCAGAAGCCGATGTCGTCGATCCCGTCCGGGATGAGATCGAGCGACTTGAAGATGTAGTTGAGACCCGCCGCGGCGTAGCGCCGGACGTCGTCGCTCGCGTTCGACGAGACGACGGCGCCGAGCGCGTCGGCGTCTTCACCGAGGGTGCGCAGCCAGCCGGGGAAGACGTCGAGGAATCGGGTGAGAGAGGCCGTGTCGGTCATCGTGGGCTCCGGGCTTCGGTGGCGTCCTGCGGCGTCGACGTCGTGTCGGGGGACCCGCCGAGCCTTCCGGCGAAGACACCCGCCGCGAACGCAGCGACGACCAGCAATACCACGGCCCAGACCGGAATACCGCGCCGCCTTTGGGGCTCGGGGGCGTTCAGGATGGGCAGGTTCTCCGAAGGCAACGTCCCGGCCGACGACAGCGGCCCCGGCGCGACCAGCGGCGCGACGGCGTGGGGCGCGCTTTCGCGCAACGAAACGGGGGTGTGCGCCACGTTGGGGGGGTTCGGTCGCGGCGGAGATTCGAGGCTCGGGGGCAGCGCGATCGACACGGGCAGCACCGCCGTGCTGGGCTCGCGGCTCGTCGCCGCGGGAGAGGCCTCGCTGCTCGCCAACCACACGCTCGGGACCTCCGGCAAGCGGCTGAGGGGCGCCGGCTGCATCGGCAGCGACGCGGTGGTCGTCGGGACGTCCGACGCCATCGTGGTCGTGAGCGCGCGCGCCATCTCGAGGGCGCTCTGGAACCGCTGCGCGCGGTCCTTCTGCATCGCCGTCTGCACGAGCGACGACAGCCGCGCGAGCTGAGGGTCGACCGATTCGAGCGGCGGCGGCGTGACGTTGAGCACCGCGGCCAGGCGCGCGTACTCGGTCGGCGCGGGGAACGCGACGCGCCCGGAGAGCATCTCGTAAGCCATCACGCCCGCGCTCCAGAGATCGGCGCGCGCGTCGACGTCCTTGGCGTTCTTGATTTGCTCCGGGCTCATGTACGCCGGTGTCCCGAGGAGCACGCCGGTCCGGGTTTTTCCGCCCATTCCGCCGGCGAGATCCATGACCTTCGCGATGCCGAAGTCCAAGATCTTCGCCGCGAACGCCCCGCCCGGCTCGCGCGCCAAGAACACGTTCTCGGGCTTCAAGTCGCGGTGGACGATGCCCTGCGCGTGGGCGGCCGCGAGGCCCGCGAGGATGCCTTGGAGGATGCTCGCCGCTTGGGGGAGCGGGACGCGCACGCCCGCCCGTGTGTACGCGCTTAGCGGGATGCCATCGAGCCGCTCCATGACGATGTAGGGCGTGCCGTCCTCGGCGGTCTCGACGTCGAAGACACGGACGATGTTCGGGTGGATGAGCCGCATGCAGATGCGGCCCTCGTCGACGAAGCGCTCCTTGACGCGCTCGTCGTAGAGGTGATCGGCCGCGAGCATCTTCACGACGAGCGGGCGGCCGTCTTCGGGGCTCTTGGTCTCGTAGACGACGCCGACGGCCCCGACGCCGACGAGGCGTTCGAGCCGGTATTTGCGCGAGAGGAGCGCTCCGACGAGATCGAGTCGAGGCGGAGGACCGGCGTTCACGGCGGGGATCCTAGAACGTATCCGTGGACCTGTCGCCCGCCGATTCGGCGTGGCAATGCCGCGTCAGCGGAGCGTCGCGCCGAAGTGGGCGCCCACTTCCTTGACGACGTTCGCGTGGGCGGCGTCGACCTCGGCGTCGGTGAGCGTGCGATCGGGCGCGCGGTAGACGACGTGGAACGCCAGGCTCGACGAGCCTTGCGCGACGGAGCCGCCGACGAAGCGGTCGAAGAGCTCGACGTCCTCCGCGAGAGAGCCCGCGGCCTGACGGACGACGCGCTCGACCTCGCCCGCCGGCGTCCCGTCTTTGACGACGAGCGCGACGTCACGCGTCGCCGCCGGGAACCGCGGGATGGTCTTGTATTTCGGCGCGGCGGGACCGGCCGTGAAGCGCTCGAGATCGATTTCGGCCACGAGCACGGGGCCATCGAGCTCGAGGGCGTCGACGACGTCGGGGTGGAGGAGTCCGAGCGATCCGATCGACGCGTCTCCCGCGAACAAGAGCGCCGCGCCCCGAGGATGCAGGTGCGCGGGCACGTCGCCGCCGGAAACCGGGACGACGCGCGCGTCGAGCCCCGTGATGCGGAGGACGAGCGCCTCGGCGTGGCCCTTGGCGTCCCACACGTCGAGCGGCTCGGGCTTGGCGAGCCAACCCGCGCGCGCGCCGGCGAGGGCGAACCCGACGCGCATGCGCTCGACCGGGAGCTCGGCGTCCTTCGTGATCGCCGGGGCGCCGGCGTCGTCGCGGGACAGGAACACGGAGCCGACGGTGAACACGCGCACGTCGGACACGCCGTGGCGACGCGCGTGCTTCACGGCGTCGAGCAGGCCGGGGAGGATCGACGTCCGCATCACCGCGTGGTGCTCGCCGAGGGGGTTTTTGACCCGCACCACGGGCTTCGGCGCCGAGAGCGCGGCGAGCGTGCTCTCCGCCGTGAAGGAGAACGTCACGGCCTCGGACAACCCGAGCGACACCGCCGCCTGACGCGCGCGCCGGGCGAGCTCTTCGCGCCCGCCGACGTCGCGGGACGCGCGAACCGCCGGCAGCTCGCCCACGATCGTATCCATGCCGCGCACGCGGACGATCTCTTCGACGAGGTCGACCTCGCGGCCAAGATCGGGGCGGTGCGAGGGGACGACGACGTCGAGCGACGAGGCCGAGGTCGCCGTGACGTCGCAGCCGAGCGCCGCGAGGATCGCCCGCGCTTCGTCGGTGGGCACCGCGACGCCGAGGAGCTTTTCGACGCGCGGCATGCGCAGCATGAGCTTCTTGCGCGGAGGCGGGGTCGGCTCGGACGAAACACGTGCATTCTGCACATGAATGTGTCCCTTCGTCGCCGCGCCGCCGGCGAGGGCGATCGTGAGCGCGACGGCGCGGTCGAGCACGCGCGCGACATCCCCGGGATCGACGCCGCGTTCGAACCTGTGGCTCGACTCGGTGTGCATGCCGTGGCGGCGCGCCGACCGCCGGATGCCGCGCGGATCGAACCACGCCACCTCGAACAGGACGCGGCGCGAGCTCTCGCGGATCTCGCTGTCCGCGCCGCCCATGACGCCCGCGAGCGCCACGCCGCCCTGGCCGTCGCAGATCAGCAGATCGTCAGTCGCGAGGCTGCGCTCCACGCCGTCGAGCGTCGTGAGCTTCTCGCCTTCGTTCGCGCGGCGCACCACGATGCTCGGGCGCGTCTCGTTCGGGCGAGGGCGCACGCGATCGAGGTCGAACGCGTGCATCGGATGAGCGAACTCGAGCATGACCAGGTTCGTGACGTCGACGACGTTCGAGATCGAGCGGACGCCGAGCGCCTGGAGGCGGAGCTTCACCGCGAGCGGCGACGGCCCGATCGCGATCCCGACGACGCCCGCCGCGCCGTAGTGCGGGCAACGCTCCGGATCTTCGACCGCGATCGTGACGAGGGCCGAGGTCGCTTCGTCGGCGACGCGCGCCGGCGGCTCCGTCTTCGGCCACGCGAACGGAAACCCGTAGAGCGCGCAGATCTCCCGCGCGAGGCCCACGTGCCCGAGCCCGTCGGGGCGGTTCGGCGTGAGGCCGATCTCGAAGATCGTGTCGCGCGCCTGGGGGACCGCCTTCGACAGCGGCGTCCCCGGTTCGGCGGTGCCGGGCGGCAAGACGAGGATGCCTTCGTGGCCTTCGCCGAGGCCGAGCTCCACTTCGCTGCAGAGCATGCCTTCGCTCTCGACGCCGCCGATCGCGCGCTTGCCGATCGTGAGATCGATCGCCGGCAGGTGCGCGCCGAGCGGGGCGAGCACGACGAGACCGCCGGGATCGGGCACGTTCGGCGCGCCGCACACGAGCTCTTGTTGCGCGCCGCCGCGATCGACCGTGACGAGCCGCAGCCCGCTCTTCGAAGGGTGCGGGCGCATCGACACGACGCGCGCGACGACGCAGGCCTCGCTCGCGACGCCGTACTCGGTGATCCCCTCGACCTCGAGCCCCGCCGCCGTGATGCGCGCCGCGAGCTCGGTCGGAGATGCTTGCAGCTGGGGGACGAGCTCACGGAGCCACTGGTACGAAGCCTTCATCGTTGCGCCTTTGTCTCGAGGGCCCTCCGCGAAGGGCCCGTCACGTTTCTCGAAGAGGAATCCCGACCGAACGCGAGGGTCCGGAGGCTCAGAACTGCGCGAGGAACCGCGGGTCGTTCTCGAAGAGCAGCTTGATGTTCGGGATGCCGTAGCGGAGCATCGCGATGCGCTCGAGCCCCATGCCGAGCGCGAAGCCCGACCACTCCTCCGGATCGATGCCGCCGTTCTCGAGCACGACGGGGTGGATCATCCCGCAGCCGAGGATCTCGATCCAACCGGTGTGCTTGCAAAGGTTGCATCCTGCACGCGTTCCGTCGGGCCTCTTGCAGAACACGCAGCCGATGTCGACCTCGGCGCCCGGCTCGACGAACGGGAAGTAGCTCGGGCGGAGGCGCACCGGCGTCCCCGGACCGTAGAGGCGCGCAGCGAACTCTTCGAGCGTGCCCTTGAGGTGCGCGAGCGTCACGTGGCGGTCGATGAGGAACGCCTCGATCTGGTGGAACATCGGCGAGTGCGTCGCGTCGTCGTCGCGGCGGAACACGGTGCCCGGCGCGATGAACGCCATCGGCGGCTTCATCGACTTCATCGCGCGGACCTGGATGTTCGACGTGTGCGTGCGCAGCAGCTTGCCGGACGTCGTCCAGAAGCTGTCTTGCATGTCCGTCGCGGGGTGATCCGGCGGGAAGCCGAGCAGCGTGAAGTTGTTCTCCTCGTGCTCGATCTCCGGCCCGTCGAACACGGCGAAGCCGAGCTGGCGGAAGATCGCGACGACGTCTTCACGCACGAGCGCGATCGGGTGCTTGTGCCCCGGGAGCGCGGGCGCCCGACCCGGGAGCGTCAGATCGAACGGCGGCGCCGAAAGCTCGGCCTCGCGCGCCTTTTGGTGGAGCTCGCGGAGCGTCGCTTCGAAGCCGGCCTCGACCTCTTGCTTGAGGACGTTGACCTTCTCGCCGATGGACTTGCGCGCGTCGGGCGGGGCCTTGCCGAGCTGCTTCAGGACGGCCGTGAGCTCGCCCTTCTTGCCGAGGATCTTCGCGTATTCGTCGCGCAGGAGCTGCTCGGTCGTCGCGCCGCGGAAGCGGGGGAGGAACGTCGTCCGCAAATCCGCCAAAGCTCCGTCGATGGCCTCTGCGAGTTCGATCTCCGACATGACACCGCGCATCTAGCATATTGCGCGGTCGCTGTGCGCACGGGGGGCGCATGCGAGGCGCACGCGGGGGTGCACGCGAGGCCCCGAGCCAGGCCCTTTGGAGCCGCGCCGCGACCGCTTAAACGACGAAACGCCCGGGCGCCGAAGCATCCCGGACGTTTCGCTCGAACGGCCGAAGCCGCTCTCGACGTGATGGCGTCAGCGCTTGCCGGCCGACGTCGCCGTCTGGACGACCTTCTTGAAGGCCGCCGGATCGGCGATGGCGAGATCGCTCAGGACCTTGCGGTCCAGGTCGATCTTCGCGGCCTTGAGGCCGTGCAGGAGGCGCGAGTACGACGTGCCGTTCGTGCGCGCGGCGGCGTTGATGCGCGTGATCCAGAGACGGCGGAAGTCACGCTTGCGACGGCGGCGGTGCGCGTAGGAGTACACCCACGCCTTCATCACGACTTCCTTCGCGTACGCGAAGAGGCGCGAACGGGCGCTGTGGAAGCCGGAGGCGTGCTTGAGGATTCGGTTGCGGCGGCGGCGCGCCTTGAAACCACGTTTTGCGCGGGGCATCGGTCAATTCTCCGTAAGGGGCCTGGCTCAGCCGTTGAGAAGACGCTTGATCTTCTTCTCGTGGGTGATCGAAATCATGTCGTTGTTGCGCAGGCGACGGAGGCGCTTGCGCGACTTGTTGCTGAGCCCGTGGTTGCCACCGGCCTTCGGGCGCCGCACGCGGCCCGTGCCGCTCAGCTTGAACCGCTTGGCCGCGGTTTTGTTGGTCTTCATCTTCGGCATGTCGCGCCTTCCTTCTGCCGCTCTCGTAGGGCCACCCAAATGCGGGCCGTTTCCTGCACCTGCGTGAAGCGGGGCGCCGGGTTATGGCGAAGCTTCGCCGTCTTGTCAAGCGCTGGAGGCCAGCGTACGGGCGGAAACCGGGAGGACGGACGGGGACGGGAACTCGGGCAGGATCGACGGGCTACCGGACGAGGCGCGTGACGCGTCCCTGCCCGGCGACGCCACCGCGCTGCGTGAAGAAGAGGTGCTGGTCGTCCAGCGCGATGGCGTAGGGCTGCGCGAGGTTCGAGAGGAGGGTCTTGGGGGTCGTGCCGCAGCCTTTCTCCAGGTCCTCGCATGCGAAGAGGAGCCCGTTGTTGCGCGCGGTCCAGTAGACGCCGCGATCGTCGGCCGCGAACCCATCGACGGCCTCCAAGGCTTCGGCGACGACACGCGGAACGGTGCATCCCTCGGGAAACGCGCACGACAGCACCTGGTAGCCCGAGGGGGCCTTCGTCACCCAATAGGCGGTCTTCGCCGTGACGACGAGCTTGTCCAAGGGCTGAGTGATGGGCGTCGTGACGAGGTTCTTCTTCGAGCTGCACTCCGACGCGAGGCCGCGCTCGCAATAGTGGATGTTCCCGTAGGTCGGCCACGCGTAGTAGCCTGGGGTGCCCGGCTGGATGGCCACCGTGGTCTCGCCGTCCTCACCCGCGTACTTCACGACGCCGGTGCTTCCCTTCATGCAAATGCCCGACGCGCACGCGTAGATGCCGTAGGCCGCCTGCGCCGCGACGCCGGCCGAGGTCGGATCGCCGGCGAGGTTTTGGACGGAATAGTCGGGAGATTCGTACGTCGTGGGGGTCGACGACGGCGACTGCACGGTCTGCGGAAGCGACAAGAATCGCTGCGCGTCGTTGTTGCTCGCGTCGTACACGAGCGTCGCCACCGCTTTTTCGGTCAGCGCCACGGGGGAGGTTTCGTTCGTCTTGTAACGCGTCGGTTCCCAGAGCGGCGTCAGGGACTTCCCACACCCGGTCTTGGCGCACCTCACGACGCGGCCCTCGATGTTGACGAAGACCTGCCCCACCTTCGGGTTCGTGCCGATCGTCGTCGGGAACGTCAGGCCGTCGAGGAGATCGACGGGCTTGCAAGCGCCCTTGTCGCACCCCGCGCCTCCGCACGAACGCCCGCATTTTCCGCAATGATCGTCGCTCGTTTGGAGGTCGACGCACGACGAACCACACGCGGTGTTCGGCGCGTCGCACGCCGGCGGAGTCACCGTTCCGGTGTCCTCGGAGCCGCCGTCTTGCACCGGGGGAGTCGTCGCGTCGGACGTCGTCGCGCCGTCCTTCTCCGGCGTCGAGCCGGCGTCGGAATCTCCAGGAGTCGCCTCCGGAGGCGATGACGCATCGATGCACGCGGCCAAGAGCCCGCTGCCCAAGGCGAAGGTTCCGAAGAGGCCCGCGAGCAGGCGGCGAAGATCACGCGTCATGCAGCGCATTGGAACATGGCCGGCGTCACCGTACCAAGCCCATCGCGACGAAAATCGTCCGTAAATCAGAACGTTAGAGGTATCCCGGTTCGGACATGATTCGCGTCAGAGCGCGGCGAGGGCGACGAAGGCGTCCGTCAGGTTCTTGATCGTGCCGAGCGCGCGCGACTCCGCTTCGTCGAAGGACTCGTCACCGCGCATCGGCTCGCGGACGTCGAAATAGAACTTCACCTTCGGCTCGGTACCGCTCGGGCGCGCGATGATGCGGCTCCCGCCGTCGAGCTCGAACACGACGGCGTCCGTGACGGGGAGCGACAGGCGCGTGATCGTGCCGTCGCTCGCGACGCGCTCTTGCCTCAAATAATCGCGGATGGCGACGACGTCGTGGACGCCGATCTTCTTCGGCGCGCGGCGGCGGAGCCGATCCATGAGCGCGCGGAGCTCGGCGGCGCCTTCGATGCCCTTGCGCGTGAGGTTGACCTGCGAGCTGACGAAGAGGCCGTAGCGACGGTAGAGCGACTCGAGGTGCGCGAGCACCGTCGTCCGCTTGGCGCGGAGCACCGCGGCGAGCTCGGCGAAGAGCACCGCGGCGCTGATGCCATCCTTGTCGCGCACGAGGTCGCCGACCGTGTAGCCGAGCGCCTCTTCGTAGCCGAAGACGAAGCGCGCGCCCTCGCTGCGTTCGAGCTCGATCGCGCGGCCGGCGATCCACTTGAAGCCGGTCAGCACCTCTTCGTAGCGTGCGCCGAGCTCGGCGGCGACCACCCCGAGCATCGGCGACGAGACGATCGACGCGATGGTCAGCGGCTCGCCGCGGCTGCGATCGGCTTCGTCGAACTCGGTGAGGCCGGCGGTGAGCAGGTAGTGCCCGAGGAGCACGCCGACCTGATTACCTGTAAGTTGCAAGTATCCGGAGAAGCTCCGCGTGCTGGGGACGGCGACGGCGAGGCGGTCGGCGTCCGGATCGTTCGCGAGCACGAGGTCCGCCTTCGTCTCGCGGGCAAGCGCGAGCGAGAGGTCCATCGCCCCCTTCTCCTCGGGGTTCGGGAACGCGACGGTGGGGAACCGCCCGTCCGGCTTCTGCTGTTCGGGCACGGAGACGACCCTCGAGAACCCGGCCTGCGCGAGCGCCTCGCGGGCGAGCGCGTCGCCGACGCCGTGCAGGGCCGTGTACACGATGCCGAGCGAGCGATCGCCGTCGGAGCGCACGGCGAGCTTCTTCACCTCGGCGAGGTACGTCTCCTCGATCGGGCGGCCGAGGCTCTCGAGCAGACCGCGCGCCTTGGCCTCGTCGGGGGACGCGCGCGGGATGTCCTTCGCCGACGGCGCGGCGTCGATCGCGTGGGCGATGGCGCGGTCGATCGGAGGGACGATCTGCGCGCCGTTGCCCCAATAGACCTTGTAGCCGTTGTACTCGGGGGGGTTGTGGCTCGCCGTGATCATGATGCCCGCGGACGCGCGCAGGTGTTTGGCGGCGAACGCGAGCAGCGGCGTCGGCACGACGTCGTCGAAGAGGTGGACGCGGATGCCCATCGCCGAAAGGACGCACGCCGTGTCGAGGGCGAACTCGCGGCTCATGCGGCGACCGTCGAAGCCGACGGCGACGGCGAGCGTCGACGCGTCGCCTTGCTCGAGGAGGCACTTGCCGATCCCGTAGGTCGCGCGGAGGACCACCGCGCGGTTCATGCGGTTCGGCCCGGCGCCGATGACGCCTCGAAGGCCCGCCGTCCCGAACTCGAGCGACGTCGCGAAGCGGTCCACGAGATCCGTGCTCGCCGGATCGGCGGAGGCGAGGAGCGCCTCGAGCTCGGCGCGCGTCGTGGGGTCCGGGTCGTCCGCGACCCACGCTCGCGCACGGGCCAAGACGGAATCGAGATCGGAAGGCGAAGGAGTCATGGCCCGACCCAGGGTACCTCACGGCGCCCCTTCCTTGCACCGTTCGTGGCGCAGCCCTGGTCCGGTGCTCCCTCGCGAAGCTTCCGTCCGCGACGCGGGCGCTCGCGACGACCGCGCGCGGCGACGATCTCAGCCTTCGACGCAGAACCCGAAGACGACCTGTTCTTCGCCGAGGCGAATCGTCATCTCCCAATACCCCGCCATCGGCAGGTAGATCTTGTCGATCGTGTACTTTCCGCTCTCGCCCGCGGGCGCGACGACGGGCGTGACGGCGCTGCCGTGGCCGTGATCGGGCATGAACGGCGTCATCGTGATCGTCGCGCCGTCGATGGGTGCGTCGGCGGCGTCGTGCACGGCGATCGTCCAGACGTTGTCCCCTTTTTGAGGGGGCGCGGGGCTCGCGTCGAGGAGGCTCACCCGGAGGTTGCCGCTGGCGGACGCCTTTTCGAGGCCGGCGGCGTACGTGTCGGCGCGGGTCTCGGACGCGCAGCTTCCGCCGGTCATGGCCGCGTCGCTCGCGTCGTTCGTCGACGAGGACTTGTCGTCACTCGAACAACCGATGACGCCGAGCCACGCGACGGCCACGAGGACGGACGCGACCAGAACAGGCGCGGCGGAAGAGCGAGGCTTCATACCTATGAAAACCTTACCGCGCGCGACGCGGAAGGCAACCGAGACCGCGGCGCGATCGGCGTGACGGCTCCGTCGTTGGTCCGGGGGTACCCGCTGAGCCTCGTTCGTGCCATGAACGAAGGAAGCCCATGACGAACGCGACGATGCACCGAACGGCCTCGTGGATCGCCGCCGCGATGGCTTCCGGATCCGCCGTCGTCCTCTTCGGCCTCTCCGGCGCGTGCACGTCGGACGACGAACCGCCGCCGACATGCATCGAGCTGTCGAGCGACGTGGGCGACGGCTGCACACCGGCGTACGAACCGACGTACGCCAACGTCTTTTCGCGCACGTTCCAGCCGTCGTGCGGGAAGTCGGGCGTGAGCTGCCACGCGAACGAAGGACGGCAAGGAGGGATCTCCTTCGAGGACGAAGACGGCGCCTACGGGGCCATCGTCGGCAAGAGCGTCCGCGCGGGCGATCCGGCGTGCAGCGAGCTGGTGGCGCGGATCACGTCGACGGACGGCATGGTGAGAATGCCGCCGGGGGCATCGCTGCCGGTCGGCGAGCAATGTGCCGTCGTTCGATGGATCGCCGCCGGCGCAAAACGGTAGAATCGAGGCACACCATGACGGGCGGACGATCGACGGAGTGGGCACGTTCGGCAGCGGCACGACGAACGTTCATCGGCTTCTTGGGCATCCTCACCACGACGGGCATCTTCGCGGCTTGCGTGGACGGCGCCGATCCGCCGAGCGGGATGACCTTGGAGGACGCGGGAGGCACGGGTGACGCCGCGAGCACCGACGCGTCCAGCGATGCATCGATCGACGACGCGGGTCGCGAGCCGGACGCGACGGCGGAGGACGACGCAGCGACGGACGACGCGGTGGAGGACGCCTCCGACGGCGGCTTCGACGTGGGCGAGCTGCCGGGCGTTCGGCTTTGGCTCGAGAGCACGCGGAACCTCACGAAAGAGCCGTCGAGCAATGCCTTCGCGGCGTGGACCGACAGCTCGAAGGGCCAAGACACCGGCGCGAGCCTCCACGTCGCCGTACCGAACGGCGTCAATCCGCCGTCGATCGTGGCGAACGCGTTCGGAGGGCGGCCGACCGTGTCGTTCGTCGACGGAAACGGCAACCTTCGGATCGACAACCACGCCGACTTCGAATTCGGATTGGGGGATTTCCTCATCGTCGAAGTGGCGAAGATCTCGTCGGGCAGCGGCACGCTGTGGAACCTGCGGCCGCAGGCGACGGCCGGGTGGGAAGAGCTCGTCTCGAACGGGCAGCTCTGCGTCGTGTTCGGACAGGGCGCCACGAACGGATGCACGGGGCCCGCCGCCACGGCATCGACGGACCCTCACGTGTTCGTCGCGCGGCGCAAGGGGGACCTGTTCACCTACCGCGTCGACGGAACGGTGAAGGCGAAGCTCGATCGCGCCGGCGATCCGCCGGACATCGTCGTCACCCCTCTCCAGCAACCGTCCATCTACCTCGGGGGCCAAACGACGATGCAGCTCTCCGAGGTCCTCGTCGTCGTCGGTCCGACCCAGGACGTCGTCCTCGAGGCGCTCGAAAAGCACCTCAAGTCGAAGTACCTGATCCCCTAGCCGCCCTTCCCGCGACGGTCTTTCGCGGCCCCGGCCCCCCTCGGAGGGGTGGCGACGAGTGGGCGGCGGCGCGGCGATTCGTCGCCGAGTGACGGCTCCGATGGCGTTGTGCTAACGAGCACCGGCGTCATGAGCCAAGTGCAATCCCCGCAAGCGTCCGGCGCGTCCGGCTCGATCGTTCCTCTCGCACGCCTCGGCGAATTCGTCGGGCAGGACGTCACGGTCCGGGGTTGGCTCTACAATCGACGCTCGAGCGGCAAGCTCCACTTCCTCGAGGTCCGCGACGGAACGACCATCGTGCAGGCCGTCGTGTTCAAGGGCGACGTGTCGCCGGAGCTCTTCGAGCGCGCCGATCACATCCAGCAAGAGGCGAGCCTCACGATCACGGGCACCGTCAAGGCGCACGGCAAGATCGCGGGCAAGTACGAGATCCAGGTGAAGGATCTCACCGTCCTCGCGGAGCCCACGCAGGAATATCCGATCTCGCCGAAGGAGCACGGCACGGACTTCCTCATGGACCACCGCCACCTCTGGCTGCGGTCGAAGCGCCAGCACGCGATCCTGCGCGTGCGCCACGCGATCATCAAGGCGGTGCGCGACTTCTTCGATTCGAACGACTTCACGCTCGTCGACACCCCGATCCTCACGCAGAACGCGGCCGAGGGGACGACGACGCTCTTCGAGACGGACTTCCACGGGCAGCCGGCCTACCTCGCGCAGACGGGGCAGCTCTACCTCGAGGCGGCGGCGGCGGCGTTCGGCAAGTCCTACTGCTTCGGCCCGACGTTCCGCGCGGAGAAATCGAAGACGCGCCGGCACCTCGCCGAGTTCTGGATGGTCGAACCCGAGGTCGCGTTCATGAAGCTCGAGGAGGACATGGTCCTCGCCGAGAATTTCCTGAGCTACGTCGTCGCCCGCGTGCTCGAGACACGCAAGACCGAGCTCGAGATCCTCGAGCGTGACACGAAGAAGCTCGAGGCGATCAAGGCGCCGTTCCCTCGCCTCACGTACCACGAGGCGATCGAGCTGCTCCGCGCGAACGGGCATCCCGAGGCCAAGATCGGCGACGACTTCGGCGCCGACGAAGAGACGGTCATCTCGAACAAGTTCGATCGGCCCGTCATCGTCCACCGCTACCCGATCGATCTGAAGGCGTTCTACTTCGCGCGCGACGAGAAGGACCCGAGCCTCGCGCTCAACATGGACGTCCTCGCGCCCGAGGGTTACGGCGAGATCATCGGCGGCGGCGAGCGCGAGTCGGATCTCGGCAAGCTCGAGGCCGCGCTCGAGGCGCACAAGCTCCCGAAGAGCGCCTTCGAGTGGTACCTCGACCTGCGCCGCTACGGCTCGTTCCCGCACGCGGGCTTCGGCCTCGGCATCGAGCGCGCGGTCGCGTGGATCTGCGGCCTGCCGCACGTGCGCGAGACCATCCCCTTCCCGCGCATGTTGAACCGCCTCGGGCCCTGATCGGAGGCGGACCGGCGCGTCCGTCCACGGGCTCGAAGACGAGCGCTATTCGGCGGCGCCTTCGAGCTTGTCGATGCGCGCGCCTTGGTCGTCGAGCTTGGTTTCGACCCGCTTGACGTCCTT
>JBGAHN010000136.1:0-15897 GCA_044226145.1 Labilithrix sp.
CGAGGCGCGCGTCTTGATGCGTTGGATCGAGGTCGAGGCGTTCGTCGATGGGCTCGCCGCCCTGGCGCCAGACACGGAACGAGGAGAGCTCGTCGCGAAGTGGGACCTCGCGGGGCCCCTCGTCGCGGCGTTCTCCAGCGAAGAGAGCGCGGCCGACGCTCACCTCCACACCGCGCTCGTGCTGTCGGCGATCACGACGCCGCGGACGCCGCTCCGAGAGGCCATGGCTTCCGCGCTCTCCGACGTGCATGGGCGCACGCTCCTCGGCGTGCACGACGCGGGAGGAACGTCGTGGCTGGTCAAGGAGCGCTTCGACGCGCTCGCGAAGGTGCTCGCCGAACGCGACGCGCTCGACGAACGCGCGAGCTTGGCCTTCGCCCATCGAAAGGCCGAGGACGTGATGCGCATCGCCGAACGCGAGGGCTACCGTGCGGCGCGCATCGCCGAGGCTCTCGCGTCGAGCGCGTCGAGCGCAGCGCCGCCGGCGTGAGCTTCGCGCCTGGCCGAGCCGACACCGCGCCTGGCCAGGCCAACTCGACGAACGAAAAAGCGATGTCTTTTCGTGGCCCCGCTTCCGGCACGCAGCGTGCTGAAGCGCGGGCATGGCAATGCTCGCGACCGAAGCTAAACTCCGACTCATGGCGGCGAACAAACCCGAACGGCCGGCGACGTACGCGGACATCGAGGCGCTCCCCGAGAACGTCGTGGGAGAGATCCTTCATGGTGCACTTTACACGCATCCACGACCGGCCATTCCGCATGCCGCCGCGTCGTCGGCCATCGGTGAGGAGCTCGGCCCGCCGTTCAAACGGGGCCGTGGGGGTCCGGGGGGATGGCACATCCTCGACGAACCCGAGCTCCACCTCGTCGAAGACGTCATCGTCCCGGATCTGGCGGGGTGGCGTCGCGAGCGCCTGCCCGAGATGCCGCGCGCGGCGTTCTTCACGATGGCGCCAGACTGGCTCTGCGAGGTGCTCTCGCCGTCGACCGCGCGCGTCGACCGCGCCATCAAGCTGCCGCTCTATGCGCGCTACGAAGTCGCGCACGTGTGGTTCGTCGATCCGGACGTGAAGACGCTCGAGATCTACCGGCTCGACGGCAGCACCTATCGCCTCGTCGCGACGTACGCGGGTGAGGAGTCTGTGCGCGCCGAGCCGTTCGACGCCATCGCGCTCGACCTCGCGCTGCTCTGGGAGCTCTGAAGGCGGCGCGCACGAAGTCTGCACCCGAGGACGACGAGGCGAGCCTTCGAGGCACCTGAACGACCTGCGTCCCGTATCAAAAGCTTGCGGAATCCTCGTGCTCGGCGCGATGCTGCACCGCAGCATGACCTCTTTCGAGCTCGGCATCCAAGCCCTCGGCGTCGCGTTCCCTCGTCCCTACGTCGCGCTCGCGGATCTCGCGCGCGCCCGCGGTATCCCGGAGACGAAGTACACCGAGGGACTCGGCACGATCGCGATGGCCGTCCCCTCGCCCGACGAAGACACGGTCACGCTCGCGACGGCCGCCTCCGCCTTTGCCCTCACGCGCGCTGGGATCGACGCGAAGGACATCGGGCTCTGCATCGTCGGCACGGAGACCGCGGTCGATCACTCGAAGCCGGTCGCGTCGTTCCTCCAAGGGCTCGTCGGCCTCCCCTCGAACTGCCGCATCTTCGAGACGAAGCACGCGTGCTACGGCGGCACGGCCGGCCTCATGACGGCGCTCGACTGGCTCGCGTCCGGCAGCGCGCGCGGTCGTAGCGCGCTCGTCGTCTGCTCCGACATCGCGCGCTACGGGCTCCACACGCCCGGCGAGCCGACGCAGGGAGCCGGCAGCGTCGCGCTCGTCGTCTCGACGCGACCGGATCTCGTCGCGATCGATCGCGCTTCGGTCGGGACGAGCTCGAAGCACGTGTTCGACTTCTGGCGCCCCCTCGAATCGAAGGACGCGCTCGTCGACGGCCACTACTCCGTCGCGTGCTACCTCGAGGCGCTCGCCGGCGCGTACGACGAGCACCTTCGGGTCCGCGGCGACGCGCCGTTCGATCCCGTGGCGACGCTCTTCCACGTCCCTTATCCGAAGATGGCGAAGAAGGCCCACCGCAAGCTCGCCGAGCTGCGCGGCGACGCCGACATCGATGCACCTTACACGCGTCTCGTGGAGAGCAGCCTCGTTTTGCCGTCGCGCATCGGCAACGTCTACACGGGCTCGCTCTACCTCGCGCTCGCGAGCCTGCTCGCCTACGGCGATACGCCGCTCGACGGGCGCGACGTGTCGTTCTTCAGCTACGGCAGCGGGTATTGCGCGGAGTTCTTCGTCGGCCGCTTCGGGCAGGACGTGCGCCGAGGCTACGAGGATTTGCACGCGCGCGTCGACGCACGAGAGCGGCTCGACGTGACGGCGTACGAAGCGATGTTCCGGGCGCGCGACGAGGTTCGCGAGGCCGAGGAGCCGACGTCACCCGTCGACCCGAGGCAGGTGCGCCTCCTCGGTGTCCACGCCGGCCGCCGCGTCTATGGGTGACGGATGAGAATAGGACGCAGCACGACGGCTGTGTGCATGGCTGCGCGAAACGAACGACCGCGCCCGCCGCTCAGCCTGGGCGCGACAGCGCGGCACGAATCGGCAAACCCTAGCCGCTATTTCTTCTGCGCGCGGAGGCGCTCTTCGATGGCCGCGACGGTCTTGCCGACCGAAACGTCGCCGTGGATGCACGCGAGCGTGTCCGTCTTTCGCCAATGACCCACGTAGCGCGGCGCGACGAGGGGCTTGAGCAGCGCCACGGTGCGCTCGTCGCCGTCCTTCTGCGCGCGCTCGAGGACGTTCTTCACTTTGCACGTGGCTCCCGCGGCGCGGACGTCCATCGTGACGGCGAGGGCCGGCGACATCTTCGTGCGGTCGCCCTTCGCGAGCATCTTCTTCGCGCGCGCGGCGGCCTTCGGGTACTGCTGGCCCGAGGTGCCGTAGGCGATGTCGTAGACGTCGTCCCAGCCGATCGTGCCCATCTTCGCGTCGAGGAGCGAGAACGCCTCTTCGACGGCGGCCTTTTGCGCCTCGTCCTTCGTGCCTTCGAGGAGCGCCGTGTCGCGAACCCCGACGCGTAGCTTCAACTCGTCGCGCAAGTCGAGGTTCGGATTCGACGCGAGCACCATGCCCGCCTCCACCATCGCCTCGCGCCACCGATCGGTCGCGCTGTACGCGGTGAAGAGCGCGCGGTGCACGTCTTCACGTCCTTTGGCCGCGTCACCGAGATCGTCGAGCGCCTTGATCCCGGAGCCGTAGTCGCCGCGGTCGATCATCGCGATCGCCGACGCGACGCGCGCGTCGAGCCCGCTCGCCGGCTTGTCCGAGAAGATCGACGCGATCGTCCCTCCGCCGTCCTCGGTTTCGTTCGCGCCCGTCGCGTGGCGGCGAAGCACGATGAAGATCGTCGTCACCAGCACGACGATGCCGAGCGTCCCCGCGAACGCGGCGATGAGCCACGATTTGCCGCCGGGGACGGTCGGCTTCGAAGGGGTGCCCGGCTTCGAGGGGATCGATTCGCGCAGACGCGCCGCGAGATCGGGGGAGCTCGAGTCCCCCAGCATCGCGGCGCTGGTCAATAGCGAGCGGCTCGCGGGCGGCGAGACGTAGCGCGCGTCGACCTTCCCCGACGCCACGAGTTGCGCGACGAGGGCGTCGATGCTGTCGATGAGGAGCTTCGCGTCGCCGAGCCGATCGCTCGCCTCCTTCGCGAGCAGGCACACGACGAGCGCCTCGACTTCGGGCGGCACGTTCAAGTCGGGCGCCTTCGTGTGCATCGGCGGCACCGGCGCCGTCACGTGCATGCCGAGGAGCGCGACCTTGCTCTCGACCTCGAACGGGCGCGACCCCGTGATCATCTCGTACATGATGACGCCGAGCGCGTAGAGATCCGCGCGTGCGTCGACCGGCTGACCGAGCGCCTGCTCCGGCGCCATGTACTCCGGCGTGCCGTAGATCATGCCGGCTTGCGTGAGCACCGCCTGCCCGGGGCCGCCGGCCGGATCCGGCTCCGTGAGCTCGCCGATTTGCACCTTCGCGATGCCGAAATCGAGCACCTTGACGAAATCGGGATCGCCGTCGCGCTCGACGAGCATGACGTTCTCGGGCTTCAAATCCCGGTGGACGATCTTGAGCGCATGCGCGCGCGACAACGCGCTCGCCATCTGCCGCGCGACGTGCAGCGCACGCCCGAGATCGAGCCGGCCCTGGGCGATGACCTCCCGCAGGCTCCGCCCCTCGACGAACTCGAGCGCGAGGTAGAACGAGCCGTCCTCGAGCTTGCCGAAATCGGTGGCCGTGACGACGTGCGGGTGGTCGATGTGCGCCGCGGCCATCGCCTCGCGCTCGAACCGCGCGACGACCTCCGGCAGGCGCGTCATCTCCGGATGGAGCACCTTGATCGCCATGCGCTTGCGCATGAGCGTGTGCTCGGCCTGGAAGACGGCGCCCATCCCGCCTTCGCCGAGGAGCCGTTCGATGCGGTAGCGCTCGCCCAGGATCGTGCCGAGGAGCGCGCGGCGGTTCGCGGGGCGTTCGCTCCGTCGCGGCCGCGGGGTCCCCTCGAGGGCCGTCGGAGAGCCGGGACGCGCATCCCCCTCACCCGCGACCTCGACGCGCACGCGGGCCTCCTCGGAAGTTGGTCCATCCGGAGCTCCCGCGGATTGCGGCGCTCGCTTTTCGTCGGCGGATCCTTCCATCGGTCCAGCTACGTCCCGTCACGTCCCCGGAGGTGTCGTCTCGATCTCACCCGCCCGGCGGCGCGAGCACGCACCGTAGCACGCTTCGCCCTGGAAGACGTCACGCTCAACGGTCGAAAAGAAGGCCGATCGTCAGGCCCAAGCCCCAACGGTCGACCCCGCCGGGCAGCGCCGAGCCGCTCGCGCCGGACGCCACGAACGAGGGACCCGGAGCGTCGTACGCAGCGCCGCCGTGGCCGAACCCGTAACGTGCCCCGAGCTCCGCAGAGAGGTGCCAAGGCTTCCGAAGCTTGTAAGATACACCCATCCCGAACGGCAGCTCGAAAAGGTGTCCGTTCGCAGCGGAAACACGGGCATCCGGGACGAGGACGCCGGACGCGGAGGCGACGTCTCCGGTGTAACCGCGCGCGAAGACGGCGGCGTAGCCGAACCCGACGAAGAGCCACGCCCGCATCGCGCCGTGCGGCCACGGGCTCAGCACCTTCACGCGAAGACCACCAGCGACGACGTCCCGCGTGGCGCCGCCGGAAGGAGACAGGTCGTAGCTCGCGTACGCCCCCGTGCGCACCAGCGGGAGGAGGGCCACGTGCGCCGCGAGCCTTCCCGAAGGACCGAACGACGCGTCACCGACGCCGGCCGGCCGATCGACGACGAAGCGCTTGTCGACGCCGAGCTGCGCCGACGCGTCCCAATGCACGTTCGCGACCTGCGCGGCCGCCGACGACGCGACGAAGAGCACGCCGCACGCCCCCACGCAACCCGTCACGATGGCGAGGAGCGCGCGGAGCTTCGAGCGCGCGACGGAACGCGGGATCGTCATGCGAGGCACATCTTAGAGCATCTTCGCATCGAAGACCTTGACGCGGTCGCCGAGAGCAAAGAAAAGCGAACGACAGAAATGGCCAGCACGCCCAAGCAGAATCTCCGCAAAGGTTTCGACCGCGCGCGCAACGTCCACCCCGTCGGCATCACCGGCAAGGAGCGCCCCGTCGACGTCATCGAGCACATGTTCCCGGCGTACGTCGGGCGCCAAGAGCGCACGGCGTTCGAGCTGATGCGACGGAGCTCGCAGGACGACTGCTGCACCTTCGTGACGATGTCGGGCGCGATGACGCCCGCGGGCCTCCATCAATCGTGCCTCATCCCTCTCATCGAGCGCGGCTTGGTCGACTGCCTCACGACGACGGGCGCGAACCTCTACCACGACGCGCACCGCATCATCGGCCACCGCATCCGCGAGATCGACCCGAACGCCGGCGACCTGCAGTACCGCCTCGCGCGCATCATCCGCATCTACGACCTCGGGTTCTGGGAAGAGACGCTGCTCGAGACGGACAAGCTCTTCAGCGCGATCCTCCTCAAGCCCGAGTTCCAGCGGAAGATGACGACGCCCGAGCTGCACTGGCTGCTCGGCAAGAACATCGCGGAGATCGAAGACGCGCTCGGCGTCGAGTCGCCGTCGCTGCTCTCGACGTGCTGGCGCTTCGGCGTGCCGATCTTCGTCGGCGCCGTCCAGGACGGGTCGATCTTCCTCAACATCGTCAAGTTGAAGCGCCTCTACGGCGACCGCTTCAAGCTCGAGATCGACGTCAACGACGACGTCTTCGAGATGGGCGCGATGCAGCACCACTGCTTCGGCACCCTCAAGAAGAAGATGGCCATCTGGATCCTCGGCGGCGGCGTCCCGAAGAACTACACGCTGCAGGGCGAGCCGCTGCTCGACCAGATCCTCGGCGTGCCGACGCACGGCTTCGACTTCGACGTGCAGTTCTGCGTCGACCCCGTCGACAACGGCGCGCTGTCGTCGTGCCCGGCGGGCGAAGGTCACACGTGGGGCAAGGTCTCGGCCGAGAGCGTGCAATACGGCTCGATGTACGTGCACACGGACGTCACGGCGGTCTTTCCGTGGCTCACCTACGCGCTGCTCTCCGACCCGCGCATCCACAAGAAGCCGCGGCGGCTCTACGACAGCCGCGTCGAGGCGACCAAGACGCTCCAGCGCGAGATCGACAAGCGCCGCAAGAAGCTCCTCGAGACGGTCTCGTTCGATTTGAAGCCGAAGGCGTCGCGCACGAAGGCGAAGGCGTCGAAGAAGGCTTCGAAGAGCTCGAAGAAGAAGACGGCGAAGAAGCCCGCGAAGCGCGAGCGCGCCGGCGCACGCGCCTGAGGCTGCACGCAGCGACGCGGTGACGCACGCCGGCCCTTCGGGGCCTACGCGAGCGACACGAGCATCGCCAGGACGTCGAGCACTTCGGCCGAACCGGAGTGCTCGAACACGACGCCGAAGCGTGCGAGCGCCGGACCGCGGCCGCCGTGCGCACGCGGCGGATGGGCCCACGCGACCGTGCCGCGGACGACGAGCGGATCCCACCTGTGGGGGCTGGCGAACGACAAGACGAGGCGCTCGCCCGGGGCGAACGGGGCGGCGTGCTCGAGCCCGGCGCCGCCGAGGCTCATGTCGACGAGCGAGGCCTCCGCCGGCTCACCTCCGCCTTCGCGAGCGAGCGTCACCACGACGCGCGCCGGCCTGCGCTCGTGCACTCGAAAATGCCGAGATGCCCCCGCAAAAAGCGCTGAACCACGGCCTTTCGTCGGCGCGTCCGCCACGGCAGCGACGATAGCACGTCGCGCCGGTACGCCGTTCCGGCGAACGACGCGGGCGCGACGGAATCCGCCAACGTACCCCTCGCGTTGGCGTTTTCCGACGGGGGTCGGCTAGGATGGCGAAGATCGCCGGCGGGGGCGCTCGCGAGCGGAAAAGCCATGAGCCAGGATACGCGGAAGGACAAGCGCGCGAAGGTCGTCAACCTGAACGTTCGCTACAAGAGCGCGACGGTCGACGAGTTCATCGAGAACCACTCGCACGATGTCAGTCGGGGCGGCATCTTCGTCAAGACGGCGTCGCCGTTTCCCCCGGGGACGCTGCTCAAGTTCGAGATTCGTCTCGCGGGCGATCAGAGCGTCATCGCGGGCGTCGGGCGCGTCGTCTGGAAGCGCGAATCGAGCCAGGCGGGCGCGGACAAGCCCGCGGGCATGGGCGTGAAATTCATCAAGATCGACGACGCGTCGCGGGCGCTCATCGATCGGCTCGTCGCCGAAAAAGCCGACGCGGGGCAGGCGTTCACCGCCGAGCTCGCAGGCACGACGCTCTCGTCGGCGCCGCCGCCCGCGCGGCCCGAAGCGAAGTCCGCCGGCGCCGTGCCCGTCGCCAAACCCGCTGGGGCGACCACGGGCGCGGCGAAACCGGAGCTGCCGCGCACGGGCCTGGGGCCTCCGCCCAAGCGGAACGCCACGGTCATCGGCGTCGCCCCGGCTTCCGGATCGCCGTCGGCGAGCTCTCCGCCCGTCACGACGACGGCCGCGCGACCTTCACCGACGACGAGCGTGCCCACGCCGGCGATGGGGGCCACCACGCTCGCGGCGATCGCTGGCGCCGCGGCGGCGACGGGCGATCGCCCGGCCGAAGCGAAGCCGGCCGAGACGAAGTCGGTGCCGCCGCGACCGCAAGGCGCGCGCAAGGCGACGATGATCGGCATCGGGACCTCGTCGCCGATGTTCCCGAACGCCGCGAACACCGCGCCGGACCAGCCCGCGCCCGAGCCGACCGTCATGAAGCAGGCGGCCGAGCTGCTCGAAGAAGCGTTGAAGGAAGCCGGCGGATCCCTCGATGAAATCGGGCAAAATCCGCTCTTTTCGGTGCCGACGGCGACCGGTGCGTCGACGTCGAACACCGCGACGTTGCTCGGCGGCGTGACGAAGACCACCGGCGCGACCCCTGCGCCCACCACCGCGGCGGCCCTCGCGGACACCGTCGCGTCGTCCGTCACGGCGACGCCGGCCCCCGTCACCGCCACGCCTCTCGTGGGTTCGCCCACGCTGCCGCTCGCCGTGCCCGAACCGACGCCGGCGTCCGAGAAGGCGACCGCGCCGATCGAACGCGTGGCCACGGCCGTCGTCGAGGAGTCGTCCGACGTCCTCTCGCAACCGACGACGCCCATGCGTCGTTTGTCGGACGATCTCGAGCCCACGAAGAAGAAGGGCGGCGGCGGTCTCCTTTTCGCGGCACTCGCCGTGCTCCTCGCCGCGGGGGGCGGGGCCTACGCTTGGTCGGCCGGCCTCTTCGGAGCGCGCGGCGGCGATCCCTTGCCGGTGCCGAGCGTGGAGCCGTCGAGCAGCGTCGCCGCCGTGGTCGACGCGGGAGAGCCCACGCGCGACGCCGACACCGAAGAGTTGGACGGCGCGGCGGCGAGCGCGGCGGCGATGGCCACGGGCGCGTTCACCGACGCCGCGGCCGACGCGGCGACGACCTCGGACGCCGGTCAGAGCGAAGAAGACGGCGGCGACGACCGAACGGCCGCGAAGAAAACCGAGGCCCCGACGCCGGCAAAAGCGCCCGCGCCGGCGCACACCGGAGCGCGCAAGCCGGCCGCGGCGGCGCGACGGATCCCACCGCTTCGGAGCCCCGCCGACCCCGACGGAGACCGCAAGAACACGCCGAGCAGAGCCCCAGCCGAGCCGGAGCCAGAAACCGTCGCCGAATCGCCGACGACCGAATCGAAGCCCGCGACCGAATCGAAGCCCGCAGCCGAGTCGAAGCCGGCGGAGCCCGCGACGCCGTCGGAGTAGCGACGCCGCTTCGGGTCCACATCACGCGATCCCGCGCAGACCGCCCGCGCTCACGTCACGCGGTCACGCGCGAACCAAAAACGGGTTCTTCACGCGCTCTTCGCCGATCGTCGTCTCCGGACCGTGCCCGGGAACGACGACGGCGTCCTCCGGCAGCGTGAGGATTTTCTCGCGCAACGACCGCTGGATCGCGTCGTGGTCGCCGCCCCAGAGATCCGTGCGGCCGATGCCACGCCGGAAGAGCGTGTCGCCCGAGAACACCTGCGTCCGCCCGTCGTTCCGAACGAAGAACGTGACGCTCCCGGGCGTGTGCCCAGGTGTATGCAGAATGCACATTTCGAGATCGCCGAAGCGAATCGACGTGCCGTCGACGAGCGAGCCTTCCATGTCCGCCGTCTCCGGCAGCGGGACGCCGATCATCGCGGCCTGGATGGGCAAGAGCTCGTACAAGAACCGGTCGGCCTCGTGGATGCAGGCGCGCGCGCGCGTCCCCTGCTGAAGCCCCGCCGTCGCGCCCACATGGTCGACGTGGGTATGCGTGTGAACGATGGCTTCGACGGACGCATTCAGCGCGGTGAGCCGCTCGCGGATCGTCTCGAGATCGCCCCCCGGATCGACCACGATCGCCCGCCGCGAGGCGTCGTCGAGGACGATGGAGCAGTTGCAGCCGAGCGGCCCGGTCGGAAACGTTTCGATGTGCATCGTCGCCCCATATTGTCGGCCTCTCCGCGGGGAAAAGCGACGGCGATTCCACGCACCCGGCGGTCGCCCGGGAGACCGGCCGTGGCAGGCCGCCCACCGCCGACCGCTCGCGCTCCTGCCCGAGACGCCCCTGCGGCCTTCCCACGGGCCATCCCGACAGGCCATCCCGACCGCGCGGCGGCGCGCGAAATCCCGGCGGTCGGTGGGCTAGCTTGCCCCTCGCCTTTCCGACTTTTCCGACGTCGTCTAATGGCAGGACAGAGGATTTTGGATCCTCTTATCAAGGTTCGAATCCTTGCGTCGGAACCGAAACACGCACGAAACACCGCGCCGGGGGGCTCGGATCCGCGTCGGATCGGCGCCGAGACGAGGCGGCGTGCACGTCGCGGACACGTCGAAATGTGCGACGGCGAACGCGCGCGGCAGGTCCGAAGCGACGGCGAACACGCGACACGCGACGCTGGCGTAAGACGACCTCCTACGAATCTGCGAAGGCGTTCGGCAAGAAGTGGAAACGGGACCTGAGCCACCGTATCTTCGAAATTCGGTGTCTTTTGGAAGGCCGTTTCGGCCTCAAGCACCTCGGAGTCCCACGACCATGCGAGCCATCGCCGTCACGAGATCGGTGTGCATTGCGGCAGCGTTCACGGCCGCAGCCATCGCCTGCGGATCGTCACCAGGCGACAGCAATTTCGAAGATCCGCCGGATCCCACGCAGCAAGTAGAAGCAGGCGCGGATTCGTCGACGCCGCCGGACGACGATCCGGGCGGCAACTTCGGCGGCGACGACGGCAACTCCGGGCTCGTGCAAACCGAGGACGATGCGCCAGCCGGAGCCAGCTCGGCGACGGCGCGGAGAAGTGCTTGACGATCATCGTGTACGCGGTGCGGGAAGATCATCCAGTGCGGTGATTGCGGCGACGGCCAGACCTGCGGCGGCGGCGGCACCCCCAGCCAGTGCGGCGCGCCCGCGTGCACGCCGAAGACCTGCGCGGAGCTCGACGCGAACTGCGGCGCCATCGGCGACGGCTGCGGCGGCCTCATCAGCTCCTGCGGGACGTGTTCCCAAGGCGAGATCTGCGGCGGTGGCGGCGCGAGCAAGTGCGGCCCCGGCGTCGGTGATCCGGACGGCGGCACGGCCTGCACTCCGACCAAGACCGCGTGCGCGCCGGGCGACTGCGGCCCGATCGCCGACGGCTGCGGCAACATCATCGACTGCTCTCCGCCCGCGTGGCCGGCGTGCCCCGCCGGCGAGACGTGCGGCGGCGGCGGAACCCCGAGCCTCTGCGGCGCGCCTCCGTGCGTGAAGAACACGTGCGGGACGAAGGACTGCGGCTACATCGCCGACGGCTGCGGCGGCCTCGTGAACTGCTGGCCGGCCGGCACGACGACGTGCGGCCCGGGCCAGACGTGCGGCGGCGACGGAACCGCGAACAAGTGCGGCACCGATCCGAGCTGCACGGGGCTCTGCCAGCAGCAGCAGGCGTGCGCGGGCGGCGGGACGACGAGCATCGAAGGCTACGTCACCTCGCCGAACGGCAAGCTCCCGGTCCCGAACGCGGTCGTCTACGTGCCGAACGGCCCGGTGGCGGCGTTCCAGACGAACGTGCAGTGCGAGACGTGCGCGACGGCCTCTGGCAACCCGCTCGTCTCGACGACGACGGACGCGAACGGCCACTTCTTCTTGCCGAACATGCCCGTCAGCACGCCCGGCAAGGTGGAGAACATCCCGGTCGTCGTGCAGCTCGGTCGGTGGCGAAAGCAACTCACCGTCGCGACCACGGCGTGCACGAACAACCTGATCCCGAAGGTCGGCGCGGCCGCCGCGAACAAGACCGCGGCGCTCCCCGCGACGAAGAGCGAAGGTGACATCCCGCTCACGGCCATCTCGACCGGCTCGGTCGACGGCCTCGAGTGCGTGTTCCGCAAGATGGGCGTCTCCGACGCCGAGTTCACGGGCGGAAGCGGGAGCGGCCGCATCCGGCTCTTCCGCGACAACGGCGCGAAGGCCTCCGGCAACAACTTGCCGACGGCGAGCGACCTCTACTCGAGCGCCAGCGAGCTCGCGAAGTACGACGCCGTCGTCTTCGGGTGCGTCGGCAGCGAATCCGGCAAGGGTGCCGGCGACGTGCGCAACGTCGTCGAGTACGCGAACAAGGGCGGCCGCGTCTTCGCGACCCACTACTCGTACGTCTGGTTGAAGTCCGTCAAGGACACCGGCTTCTGCGGCTTCTGGCCCTTCCCCGCCTGCAACGACTTCAATTCGCCATGGACTTCCATGGTGAACAACTGGGGCTCTCAGACGGCGTGGGACGGGAAAAACAACGGCGGATCGCTCTCCGCGGTCGTCGACACGTCGTTCCCGAAGGGCATCCTCTTCTCGAACTGGCTCCAGGCGCCGGTCGGTACGCCGTCGCCCGCCTACCCGCCGCCGTACTCGGCCGTGAACGCGCTCTACGCGACGAACCCGCCGACGCTCGCGCTCACCGAGCCGCGACGAAACATCACTCCGGCGGATCCGAACAAGGCCACGTCGGGCATCGTGTCGCCGGCGCAGCGCTGGATCTACACGACGGACGACGACAACAAGGCGTGCACGAAAGCCAGCGACTGCAAGAGCGGCGTGTGCACGGCGAGCAAGTGCGTCGGAACGAAGGTGTTCAACAACGGCGATCCGGCCGCGCTCGACGCACCGATGCACTTCACGTTCAACACGGACAAGACGAAGCCGGCCGCGCAGCAGTGCGGACGCGTCCTCTTCAGCGACTTCCACGTGTCGGTCGGCGACACCGGGAGCAAGACCTTCCCCGACGAGTGCTCGGGCGACTTCACCTCGCAGGAGAAGGTGCTCGCGTACATGCTCTTCGACCTCGCGTCCTGCGTGTCGACGACGAACCCGCCGGCGTGCACGCCGAAGACCTGCGACGAGCAAGGCCTCGGCTGCGGACCGGCCGGCGACGGCTGCGGCGGTCAGCTCGACTGCGGCCCGTGCCAGAACGGACAGACCTGCGGCGGTGGTGGCGTGCCGAGCCAGTGCGGCGCACCTGCCTGCACGCCGAAGACCTGCCAAGCCGGCCAGTGCGGCAAGATGGGTGACGGCTGCGGCGCTCAAATCGACTGCGGCGGCTGCGAGAACGGCAAGATCTGCGGCGGTGGCGGCGGTCCGAACCTCTGCGGTAACGCCGCGTGCACCCCGACCGTCTGCCCGACGCCGGCCCCCGGCTCGGTCTGCGGCCCGGTCGCGAACGGCTGCGGCAACGTCAACAACTGCCCGTGCAGCGCGGGTGTCCCCTGCGTCAACGGCACGTGCGGCGCTCCGATCTGCACCCCGCTGACGTGCGCGAAGGCCGGCGCGAACTGCGGTCAGGTGGCCGACGGCTGCGGCGGCATCCTGAACTGCGGGACGTGCGTCAGTCCGCAGACCTGCGGTGGTGGCGGCTCGCCGAACCTCTGCGGTGGTGGCGTGAACTGACCGAAGAACGCACCCCGTTCCAGCGGTAACCCCATCGAGGCGGTCCACGGTCGACGTGGGTCGCCTCGATGCTTTTCGGGGTCGCAACGACGTCGCGACCAAACGACGTCGCGACAAGGCATCGCGCGCGTCGCGATTTGGGCATCGCCTCCCTGATGCTCGCTCAATGCGCGGCGGTGGGTTGCGGCGAGCGTCGCAAGATGAACTCGTGATCGCGCGTTCGCCCCACGGGGAATTCGTAGTCGCCCACCTTGACGAAACCGTGCCGCGCGTAGAGCCGCTGCGCGCCGAAGTTCTCCGACCACACGCCGATCCAAAGCGTGCGCGGACCGTCTCGTTCGAGCCAATCGAGCGCCGTTCGCAAGAGCCGGCTTCCCCATCCGTGACCGTGGAACTCGCGGAGGACGTAGAGCCGCTTGAGCTCGCCGTCGTTCGCTCCAACCTCCGGGTGAGGCAGCTTGCAAGGCCCCGCGAAAGCATGGCCGACGATCCGACCGTCGCTCTCGAGGAGCCAGAGGGCGTTTCCCTCGGCCGTGAGGCTCTCGCGCTGCCGTTCGGGTGCGTACGAATGCTCGAGGAAGAACCGCAAATCCTCCGGCGGGTAGAGATGGCCGAACGTCTCGACGAAGGTGTCGGTCGCGATGCGCGACACGCGCGCGGCGTCGTCGACCGTGGCGCGGCGAATCGAAAAGGGGGTCATGCGCGGGATCGGTATAGCGCAGACGCACGGGTGGTCTAAGATCCCGACGTGACGCGATGGGCTCTCGCCGCGCTGGGTGCGACCGCGTTCGCCGCGGCCTGCACGCGGTTCGTCCAGAACGACGCCGGACGCCCTTCGTCGAGCCCCGAGCCCAAAGCCGCATCGGCGGCCGTCGAAGCTCCCTCGCGAACGTCGACCGACGCGCGGCCAACCTCGGCGTCGAAAGGCGCATCGCCCGACGAACCCTCGGCCCCCTCTCCAATCGAAGACGCCGGCGCGTCCGCGACGCCGCGCGCGCGACGCCCCGGCGCGTACGCCAACGTGGATCCCGAGGACGACGGCATCGTCGGGCCCCCCGACACCATCGACGATTGCGAGGGCGCGCTCGAACGCGCGGGCGTGACGTTCCGACGCGCGACGCTCGCCGTCCACGAGCAAAAGAAGTCGGGCATCGTCTGCGGCGCCCCCCAAGTCGTCACCTACCTGCGCGGCCCGGGCAAGATCACGTACAACGCGCCGCCGCTCCTCACGTGCACGATGGCGCTCGCGCTCGCGTCGTTCGAATCGATCCTTCAAGAAGAAGCCGAGGCCGCCTTCCATTCCCCGGTCGTGCGCATCGAGCAGCTCGGGACGTACAACTGCCGCGAGATGGCGCGCTACAAAGGATGGGTGAGCGAACACTCCTACGCGAACGCCATCGACCTCGCCTCGTTCACGCTGAAAAACGGCCGTTCCATCGTCGTGCTGCGCGACTTCGACACGAACGCGGAGCCACCGAAGAAACCCGCGGGGGCGTTCTTGCGAGCGATCTCCCGACGCGCGAACGACGAAGAAGTCTTCTCGCTGGTGCTGACACCGTTCTTCGATCCGCTGCACAAAAACCACTTCCACCTCGATCTCGCCCGGTACCACCTCGACGGCACGCGTCCGTGATGCGTCCGTGATAGGAGCGTCCCATGGGCGCGCCGCGCGAATCCTTCGAGCCGCAACGCTCCGTCTTCCGACCGAGCCTCGTCTTCCTCGCCTTGGCGCTGTTCGCGCTCGCGACGATCGGCGGGAGCTTCGTCCTGGCGCTCCGCCAGAATCATGTCCCGGTCCCCATCCGCGCGAACGACGCGAACGTCGAGGTCGTCCTGCCCGACGGCACCGCCACGCTTCGCGGGTTGTCCGCGTCGCCCGATGGCCCGTGGTTCGAGCCGACGCCGGACGATCTCGTCGAGGATCCGGACGCGCTCCCTTCGTACGCCGCGACGGCGGTGTTCCTCGAGCGCCAGACCGCCCTCCACCGGATCCTGTCGAACGACCGCCTCGCGCTGCTCGTCGAGCGCGACGGCGTCCGTCACGTCGCGACGTTCGACCTGCGTCCGCGCCGGCTCGGCGATCTGCCGACGACGTTCTTCGCCGTCCTCGTCACGGCCGTGGTCGGCTTCCTCCTCGCGGGTTGGGTGTGGGCGCTGCGGCAACGCCAACGGAGCGCCATCGCGCTGGTGACGAGCGGCCTCGGCATGCTCCTCACGCTCGTCACCATCAACGTCGTCAACACGCGCGAAATCGCGCTCGACGGCGCCCTCTTCGCCATGCTCGGGCGCGTGAACCACGTCGGCGCGGCCCTCTTCGGCGCCGCGATGATCGCGCTCTTCGCGTCGTACCCGACGACGCTGCTCTCGCGCCGCGCGCTCGTCGTCGCGATGGTC
>JBGAHN010000137.1:0-15953 GCA_044226145.1 Labilithrix sp.
ATCGAACACGCGACCGAGCACGCGCACGTGCGTCACCGCGCGCTGCCCACCTTCTCCATGCGCGCTTCGGCGATCGTCGCGCCGCGCCGCCGTCGTCGGCGCGCGGGCCGCGCGGCCTCGCCCCGCATGCGCCGTTCGCCCCGCGTGCGCCGCGCGAGCGCCCTCGCCGACGACCTCGACGAGGCCGCCTTCGCCACGCCGGAGCACGTTCGTCAACGTCGTCTCCGACACGCGCGCCGGCCACCCCGTCACCACCGCGAGGTACCGCTTCTCGACCGCGCGCCCTTCGAACACCTTCGCGAGCCCCGCGTTGATCTCCGGCCGCTTCGCGAAGACGACGACGCCGCTCGTGTCGCGATCGAGCCGCTGGTGCACGCCCAAATACGGTAGCCGCCGCGATCCCTCGTGCTCGGGAGCGGCGTCGCGGCGCTCGGCGAGGAAGAGCCGCAGCCGCGTGTGCAAGTCGTCCGGTCGCTCGGGATCGGCGGCTTGGCTGGCGACCCCCGCCGGTTTGTGGACGAACAAGAGGTCGTCGTCCTCGAAAAGGACGTGCTCGGCGCGAAACGACGGCCACACGCGGGCGCGATCCATGGTGTTCGCGACTCTACTGCGACGCGCGCGCGCAGGGAGCCGAATCGTGGCTCTCGTGACGCCGCGCGCTCGGCTCGACCGCGGGCCGCTCCGCTCTCGTCGGTCTTCGTCCACCCGCGCGGCTCAGCCCGGCTCGAAGCCGACGTCGCCGACGGTCCCGACCGACACGAAGGCATCGCCGTCGCGCTCGAGCCGCTCGAGCCCACGCTTGTGCAGGATGAGCGCGCCGGACTCGACGTAACGCTCGCTCCCGCACGTCGCCACGACGCGGACCGGGAGGCGGTAGCAGCGGAGCGCGTCGACGAAGCGGACCTTGTGGCTCTTCGCGTCGAGCACGGGCACCGGCTTCATGGCGTCGTCGAGCCGCGCGAACATCTTCGAGAGATCGTACCGGAAGACGTGCTTGACGCGCCGGACGCCGGACGCGAGCAGCGGGTCGTTCGGCATCACTTGGCCCTTGTGCGCGTACGACAGCACCGTCACCGGGACCGTGGCGCCGCTCTCGGGGTTGAGCGGATCGGGCAGCGCGACGACGCTCTCGTCGAACGACTCGCGCGCCGTCACGACGACGTCCCGCGTCGGCACGCGTCGGGCGGGCGCCCGGTAACGAGTGATGCGCTGCGCGCCCCAGACGCGGTGCACGCGCGTCGTCATCCACACGCGCCCGATCTCCTTCATGCGATCCTTGGTGGCGTAGACGACGCCGGCGACGAGCGCGAGCGTGATGATGCCGGAGCTGACGGTCTCGACGGAGCCGGCCTTGTTCGCGAGCGCGATTTGCCACGCGAACGCCCACGTCGAGGCCACGACGGCGACAAACCCGGCGATCCAGTGGTACGCGCGATCGGCGACCTTGAAGCTCTCACTCTCGAGGAAGAGCACCTCTTGGAAGTGCTTCTTGAGGCGGCTCGAACGCTCGAGGTAGCGCTCGAGCGCACGCGACGACGCCGCGTCCACCGCGTCGAACCCGCGCTTCTTCCGGTGCACGAGCTCCGCCTCGAGGGCCCCGGCGAGGCGCTCTTCGATCTTCGCGACCGTCTCCACGAGCTGCGCGTTGGTGACGAACCGCAAGGCGCGCTCGGCCCCCGCGAGCGCCTCGAGCAGCCGCACGCTCACGTACTCGTCGACGAGCTCGCGTTCGCGCGTGAGATCCGGCGTATCGACGGGGGCGTCTCGCACGAGCCGCTCGCGCGCTTCCTGCGAGATGCGTTCGGCGGCCTCGATCCACACCGTGAGCGCCTCTTCGATCTCGTCGATCGAGGTGCCGAGCTGGTTCGACTCGGCGAGGCGACAGTGCCGCGTGAACCCCTCCGATGCGCGCGCGAGCTGGCTCGCCATCGCAAGGGCGCCGCGGCGGAGCGCGTCGATCGTGACGGCGTCTCCCACGGCGAGCGCCGGTCCATCGAGGCGCGTGAACGCCTGCATCTGATCCCACGGCACCTGGCTGACGAACGCGTTGCGCGGGATCTGCAGCTCCACGCGGAGCGAGTAGTCGAGCACGCCGCTCGAAGGCAGCGGAACGGAGAGGCTCCACTCGAGGCGCGACGCGTCGTGGATCCCGAGGCGGACCTGACCGGCTTCTTCGGTTGCCGCCTGCGTGGCGGCCAAGCATTGTTCGGTCAGCTCTGCGAGGGCCATCGAAAGTTCACAAGAATGTCACATTCTTGCCTACCCCTCTCATGATCGAAAGCCAAGGGATCGGCAAGGACATTCGTGGGCTTCCGACGGCCCTCCGAGCGCGGCGCCGAGGCACCGGCGGACGACGACGCTGGCCACGCGGCGAACGCCGCCAGCCATGCCCCGCGCCCGAAGCCGCCTACATCGTCAGGCCGCCGTCGACGTCGATGGTCCGACCGTTGAAATAGTCGCACTCCAAGATGAACTTCACCGCGACCCAGATGTCCTCGGGCACCCCGATGCGCCCGACCGGGATCGCCGCGACCAGGGCGTCGCGCGCCTTGGTGTTCATGCCTTGGGTCATCGGCGTCTCGATCATCCCGGGCGCCACGGCGCCGACGCGGATGCCGAACGACGCGAACTCTTTGGCCCACGTCGTCGTGTTGGCGGCGAGCGCGGCCTTGGCCGCCGTGTAGTTCGACTGCCCGCGGTTGCCGTGGCGCGCCACGCTCGAGATGTTCACGATGACGCCCGGACGCGTGTTCGTCTCGACCATCTTCGCGACGATGTCGCGCGCCAGGAGGGTCGCGCCCGTCAGGTTGACGCCGATGACGGCGTCCCACTGCTCCTTGGAGAGCGTCTTCACCTGCCCGGTTTCTTTGTCTTTTTTGACGAGCAACCCGTCGCGCAAGATGCCGGCGTTGTTGACGAGGCCGTTGAGCCCGCCCATCGCGCCGTGCGCCCAGGCGACGAACGCCGCGACGTCGGACTCGCTCGCGACGTCGAGCTTTCGCGCGTGCAGCTTGCCCGAGCCCCCCTGGGCCTTGGCGGCTTCGACGGTCTCGGCGAGACCGGCTTCGTTGACGTCACCGACCGCGACCTGCGCGCCCGCTCCGGCGAGACGCAGCGCGAAATGACGACCCAAACCCTGCGCGCCGCCCGAGACGACGATCTTCAAATCTTGGAGCTTCATGGGCGCGCACCATAGCGCAGGGCGCCGCCGCCGAGGCTGGGCTTTTCGCGCCGAAACGAAGCCTCACCAGCGAAGCCAGCCGAACTCCGTCAACGCGACGAGGACCAACGCGACGGCGCCGACCTCGGTGGCGAACCGAGCGCCCGATCGAAGCAGGCGGTAACCGACGACGATCAGCACGGCGGCCACCACGAGCGCCGGGAGCCCCGTGTGTTCGGCGCACCAGCGAACGAAGCGTCCCATCGAAGCCAGCGTGGTGCTGCGCGCCAAGGTCCGCCCGGCCTCGTCGAGCCACGCGCCCATCCCACGCGCCCCCCAACGAACGGTGGCCGGAACGTCCGTGCAAAGCGGCGTCGGGAGCACGGCCCATCCTGAACGCACGCCTTGCGGACGGTCAACTTTGCGGGGGTCGCCGCGTGGGGCCCCCGAAGCCTTCGTGAGCTGGTTTTTACGTTCCGAAAAATCGAATGATTCCGGTCCATTCGAAGATGTCCTCGGCGCGTCACCCGAGGGCGGCCCGGCCACGACCGACGGCGCGACCAAAAGCGCACCTGTGGCCCCGGGCAACACTGGCGTCACGGCCACAGACAGGCCATAAGCGGTTCGATGACGACGCACGTGACGCCGGAGGCGGGCCCGCTCGAGGCGCCGTCGGGCCTCTCGGCCGTCGAGCGCACGGCGAGCGGCCGCGCGCGGTGGACGGGGCTGTTCGTCGTCACGGTGGCGGCGGTCGCGGTCTTCTGGGCGTTCGACGCCCTGCCGTTCCAGGACCTGCCCGCGCACGCCGGGCTCATCGCGATGCGCCACCGCTTCGCCGGCTCGCCGTTCGAGCAACGCTTCTTCGTGCTCGCCCCGCACATCGGTCCCTATTCGCTCTTCCGGTTCCTCGGCGAGATGCTCGTCGGCGTGACGGGCCCGATCGGGGCCGTCCGCGTGCTCGCGACCCTGCCGCTCGTCGCGACCCCCGCCGCGCTCCTCTTCGCCCGCCGCCGCCTGTTCGGCGACGCCTCGCCGACGTACGGCTTCCTCGGCCTGCTCCTGTCGTTCAGCCACATGGCCTTGCTCGGCTTCGCGAGCTACCTGCTCGGGATCGCCGTCTTCCTCGTCGCGCTGACGCTCTGGCTCGATCTGCTGGTCGCGGCCGACGATCGCGCGGGCGATCTCGGCGCCCGCGAGCTCGTCATGGCCACGGTCGCGCCGCTCGTCTTCGTCGCGCACGGCCACGCGTTCGTGCTCTTTCTCGGGTGTGCCGGCATCGCGACCCTCGCGGCCGGCGATCGACGGGCGCGCATCGTCCGGCTGCGCGCCCTCGTCCCCGCGATCGCGCTCGCGGCGTGGGTCGCCTGGATCGAACGCGGCCACACGACGCCCGATGGCTCGGTCCCGGTCGTCCCTCCGCTCGACCCCGTCTTCCACAGCGTGCTCGAGAAGCTCGGGCTCCTCGTCACGCCGACGCTCTTGACCCGGAGCAGCGTCATCGACGTCCTCATCTGCCTCGTCGTCTGGGGGCTCGCGTTCGCCTGCGTCGTCTTCGGCGTCCGGGCCCTGAAGGTGGACGGCGCCTCCCGCCGCGCTCGGCACACGCGCGCGCTCCACGCCTGCGCGCTGGTCCTCGCCGTCGTCTTCGCGGCGTTGCCGCACGCCATCGGGTGGTTCGGCTACGTCGACGGCCGGCTCGTCCCGATCATCCTCTACCTGATGTTCCTCGGCGCCCCGAAGGAGGCCCTGCCGAGGACGTTCGCGCGGACGTTCCGCACAGCCATACCGATCATGGCGGCGACGATGACGTTCCTCGCGCTCGTCGCGTCGTACGAGTTCCAGGACGAGGCCGCCGGCTACCGCGAGGTGCTCGCGCGCGTGCCGGCCGAGACGCGTCTCTTGAACCTGCCGCTCGATCCGAACAGCGACATCTTCACGGCGCACCCGTTCATCCACTACGACAAGCTCGTCCTCGCCGAGCGCCCGGTGCTCGTGAGCGACATCTGGTTCCACCAGGGCTCGGCGCTCTACCCCACGGCGGAGAACCCGGCGCTCCGCCTCCCCGAGAGCTACAGCGAGAGCGACTTGAAGCGGATCGACTGGCCGCTCTATCGGCTCGACGATTGGGACTACGTCCTCATCCGAACGAAGCCGACAGCCTCGATGCCCGTCGTGCCGAGCGCGCTGTCGCTCGACAGCCACCACGGCGGGTGGTGGCTCTTCCGAACGGCCGCAAACGAAGCTTCGCACCTCGCGACGCCGTGAACGGGCGCGTCGTTCGCGCGGGAACGGTCCAGGGCCGGAACGAACCGGTCGATTTCACGGTGCCTGCGTATTAGATGAGGGACCGCCAATGCGTCTCGTCGTCTTCGGAGCAGGGTACGTCGGTCTCGTCACGGGCACGGGGCTCAGCGATCTCGGTCACGAGGTCCTTCTCTACGACATCGATCCGTCGCGCATCGCGATGCTGCGCGAAGGCCACGTCCCCATCTACGAGCCGGGCCTCGGCGATCTGATCCGGCGCAACCAACGCGTCGGGCGGCTCGCGTTCTCGTCCGAGATCCCTCCGGATTTCGTCCGTGCAGACGCCTATTTCATCGCGGTCGGGACCCCGCCGGGACCGGACGGCGCCGCCGACTTGTCGGCCGTCATGAACGCCGCCGACACGATCGCGAAGGTCGCGCGCAAGGCCGCCACCGTCGTCGTCAAGAGCACCGTCCCGGTCGGCACGTGCGACGCCGTCGAGGCGCGCCTGAAGGCCGCGACCGTCCCGCTCGAGGTCGTCTCGAACCCCGAGTTCTTGAAGGAAGGCGACGCCGTCACCGACTTCTTCAAACCCGACCGCGTCATCGTCGGCGCGCGCAGCGACGCGGCCCGCGAGCTCCTCCGCGAGCTCTACGCGCCGCTCCAGCTCTCGGGCGAGCGCCTCGTCATGACCGATCCGCGCTCGAGCGAGCTCATCAAGTACGCGTCGAACACGATGCTCGCCATCCGGATCTCGTTCATGAACGAGCTCTCGCGGCTCTGCCACGCGACGGGCGCCGACATCCACGCCGTGCGCCTCGGCGTCGGGACGGACTCGCGCATCGGCAAGAAGTTCCTCTACGCCGGCCCGGGCTATGGCGGCTCGTGCTTCCCGAAGGACGTCCAGGCGCTCGCCGCGCTCGGCCGCGAGAACGGCGTCCGGATGCGCGTCGCCGAGGCCGCGCACCACGCGAACGAAGAGCAAGGCACGTTCCTGGCGAACCTCGTCGAGGCCTCCGTCGGCAGCATCGCGGGCAAGCAAATCACGCTCTGGGGCCTCGCCTTCAAGCCGGAGACGGACGACATCCGCGAATCGCCCGCGGTCAAGCTCGCCCACGCGCTCCTCGAGCGAGGCGCGCGCGTCGTGGGGCACGATCCCGAGGCGGGCGCGAATTTCCGCGCCCTCTTCCAGGGGCGCGTCGACGTCAAAGATCGCGACTACGACGCCCTCGACGGATCGCACGCGCTCGTCCTGCTCACCGAGTGGCGGAGCTACCGGGCGCCGAACTTCGCGGAGATCAAGCGGCGCCTCCTGCCGGGCGACGACGGCCTGCCCCCGGTGCTCGTCGACGCGCGCAACATCTGGCGCCCGAGCGAGATCATGCGCGCCGGCCTCCGCTACCAAGGCATCGGCGTCTCGATCCACCGCGCCCCCGACCGGCCTTCGCAAGTGCGGTCGTCGTCGTGACGTCCCCGAGGGCCACGCGCCGCTGGCTCGTGACCGGCGGCGTCGGCTTCATCGGGAGCCACGTCGTGCACGCGCTGCTCACGCGAGGCGACGACGTCCGCGTGCTCGACGACTACAGCGACGCGCCCTACCCGACGTGGATGAAGGAGCGCAACGAGCGCGATCTCCGCGCCGCCTGGGGCGATCGCTTCGACGCCGTCCGGGGATGCGTGACCGACCGCGCGCTCGCCGAACGGCTCATGGCCGACGTCGACGGCGTCCTCCACCTCGCGGGGCTCGCCGGCGTGCGCCCCTCGTTCGCGAACCCCGCGCGCTACGCCCGCGTGAACGTCGAAGGCTCCGCGACCCTGCTCGACGTCGCCGAGCGTCGCGGGCTCGATCTGTTCCTCTTCGCGTCGAGCTCGTCGGTCTACGGCAACGCCACGCCGCTGCCCGCGAACGAAGACGCGCCGGCCATCGTCCCCGAATCGCCCTACGCCGCGAGCAAGCGCGGGGCCGAGCTCGTCGCGTCCGCCATGCTCCGCAAGCGCCCGAGCATGCGCTGCCCGAGCCTCCGCTTCTTCACGGTCTACGGCCCGAAGCAGCGGCCCGAGATGGCCATCACGACCTTCCTCCGCGCCATCCTCGAGGGCCGCCCAATCACGGTGTTCGGTGACGGCTCGATGCGCCGCGACTTCACCCACGTCGACGACATCGTCCGCGGCGTCCTCCTCGCAGCCGATCGCGCGCCGTCGGGCTTCCGGCCGTACAACCTCGGCTCCGGATCGCCCGTCACCCTCCGCGCGCTCGTCGAAGCGATGGGGGAAGCGGCGGGCCGCGCGCCCGTCGTCGAGCACGCGCCCGTGCCGCTCGGCGACGTCGACGCGACGTTCGCGGACATCGGGCGCGCCAAATCCGAGCTCGGGTGGGAGCCGCGCGTCCGGCTCACCGACGGCCTCGCGACGGTGGTGCGCTGGCTGAAGGATCCCGAAGGCGGCGCCGCGCCCCGTCCGTAGGCGCGCTCCGGCGTCTGCCGTCCGCGCCCGTCACTCCACGAAGCGCGTTCCCAAGAAGGAGAGATGCAGCCCCGGGTTGTCCTCGAAGACCCGGAGCAAGTCGTCGCGCTCGATCACGAAGAGGCGCCCATCGCGCGTGACCTCCGCGCGGCTGGGCGCGACGAGCTCCGCCGCGAGCGCGTCCACCTCGCCGAGGAACGCGCCGCTCGTGAAGGGCTTGAGCGTGCCCTCGGGTCCGTCGAGCGTGACCACCGCGTCGGCGACGACGTACGCCCGCTTCGGCACGTCGCCCTTCGACCAGAGGACGTCGCCCGCGCGGACCGTGACGGGAGCGAGGTACGTCTGGAGCTGCGTCTTCTGCGCGCTCGTGAGCGACGCGAAGACCGAGTTCTCGTCGAACAGCTCCCAGGCGCCCTCGTCGTAGCCGCGGACGAGCCGCTCGAGCCTCGCGAGCATGTCGCTGCCGCGGAGCACGGAGAGGAAATCGTTCCGATCGAGCATGACGAGCTCCACGTCCGTCTTCGCCACGACGTCCGCCGATCGCGGCCGCTCGAGCAAGATCGCCGTCTCGCCGAAATAGTCGCCCGGTCCGTAGCGCTTGAGGGCGCGCCCGTTCTTCACGATCTCCACGACGCCGCGGACGATGACGTAGAAGCTGTCGCCGCGCGTGCCTTGCGTCACGATGCGTTCGCCGGCCGGGAGCTCGAGGCGCTCGGCGGCCTGCAAGAGCGCCCGCGCGCGCGACATCGGCAAATCCCGCAAGAAATCGACCATCGCGAAGACGTCGAGCAGCTCGAGCGCGTCGCGGAAGCGCGGGGTCGACGCCGGCTCGACGCGGATCGTGTGCTCGAGCCCCTCGCGCGCCGCGCGCAAGCCCGTCCCTTCGGGGACGTCTTTGGAGGCGATGTGCACGAGGTAGAGCCGCTCCTTCACGTCGTCGGGGAGCGCCGCGAGCGACGACACCGGCGTGTGCAAGGGCGGGATGCCGGCCTCGTGGAGCACCGCGCTGTGGTGCTCGGGGAACGTCGTCAGCTCTTCGTAGCGCTCGCGCGCAAGAACGCCGCTCCGGAACATCGCCTCGACGCGACCGCGGTCGAAGAGCGTGTCGCCCGAGATGGCGATGCTGCGGTTGCCGTAAAAGGCGTCGAACCCGATCGTCGGGATGGAGTGGAGCGTGTACCGGAACCAGAGCTCGCCGCCATGCACGTGCACCGGCGCGCCGATGCGGACGGGGTGGAACGCGAACGTCCGGCGGAGCACGTCCTCGCCGAGCCCCGAGAGCGCCGAGTATTTGCGCAGGAACGAGCCCAAGATCGACGGCGTCGTGTAGAGGTCGATCCGCCCCTCCTCGAGCAACTTCTGGAAGGTGCCGGCGTCGTGGTCGGCGTGGCAGTGCGTCAAGATGACCCCTTCGACCATCTTGGGCGCGACGCCGTGCGCGCGGAGGTAGGCGGTGGTGTCCGTCGGTGGGTCGACGAGGATCGCACGCCCGCCCATCCACAAGATGAAGCCGGTCGTCTTGCCGGACGGGTCGAAGCCGTGGCTCGCGCCGAGCACGGTCACGCCGAACGACGGCGGCACGAACGACCGCGGCGCGTCGTCGCTCTCCGGGGGCGGTTCGCGGGACGGTAGCTGGATCGTGGCGCCGACCGCGGCGATGTCGCGACCGCGATCGCGCACGACGAGGACGTCGTCTTTGTCGAGGAGGACGACGCCTTCGGCGATCTCCGCGCGGCCGTCCTCGAGGACGACGAACTCCACGAGATCGTCGACGTCGAGCCGGCCCTTGCCCGGGAGCGTGCGGAAATAGTCGCTCTCGCGCGCGAAATTCGGCCGCCGTCCCATCGGATAACTCGCCGCGAACTCGCTCGGCGAAGGCTCCGCTCGCGGACCGAACAGCGACTCTTGGAAGATCGCCCGCGCCCGCGCCTCAATCTCCTTCGAGAGGACGACGAGCCGGCAGCGACCGCCGTGGAGGAAGAACCGATGGTACGCCGGGAACTCGAACTCGGCGACGGAGAGTCCGCGGCGCCGATCGAACAGGTGGCGCGGCAGCACGTACGCGATCGGCGACGGCAGTCCGAGCACCATGACGTCCTTGATGGTCTCGGGTGGGATGCCGATCTGGATCGCGCCCGCGGACGTCCGGACGTAGTAGCCGCCGCGCGGCAGAGCCAGGCACGCGCTCGTGGTCTCCGGCACGTCGAGCATGCTTGCGTTCGAGCCCGGTGGCCGATCGTCCATCGGGCTCGAGCATACCCGCATCCCGATCGGGATCGGCGCGCGTTCGTGGGCGAGGCGCATTCGCCCATCGAACGCGCCCATCGAACGCGAAAGCTTCCTTCTTTGACGCCCACCGGTGTTAGAATTTCCGTGTGAGTGTCGTCGGCATCGATCTCGGCACGACGAATACCGTCGTCGCCAGCGTTCGCGCCGGGAAAGTGCACGTCCTCGCCGACGAGCGAGGCGAGCGGCTTTTGCCGAGCGTGGTCAGCTTCCATCCGAACGGCGAGGTGCTCGTCGGATCGGCCGCGCGCGCGCGCCGGATCATCGATCCCAAGAACACGATCTCCAGCCACAAGCGGCTCATCGGCCGCGCGTGGGGCAGCCCCGAGTTCGCCGAAGCCCGGCAGCGCTTGACGTTCGAGCTCCGCGAAGGACCGGGCCAAGCGCCCGTGGTCCACGCGCGCGGCAAGACCTACACGTTGCCCGAGATCAGCGCGTTCGTGCTCAAGCGGGCGCGGCAATTGGCCGAGACCGCGCTGGGCGAACCGGTCACGAAGGCCGTCATCACGGTGCCCGCGCACTTCAACGAGCTCCAACGCGCGTCGACGAAATCGGCCGGGCGCATCTCGGGGCTCGACGTGCTCCGCATCTTGAACGAGCCGACGGCCGCGGCGCTCGCGTACGGGCTCGGTCGCACCGGGTCCGAGCGCGTCGCGGTCTACGACTTCGGCGGCGGCACCTTCGACTGCACGCTGCTGAACCTCAACGGCAACGTGTTCGAGGTCCTCGCGACGGCCGGCGACACCTTCCTCGGCGGCGACGACGTCGACGTGCAGATCGCCGAGCGCATGGCCGACACGCTGCTCCGGCAGCAACGGGTCGACGTGCGCACCGACGCCTCGCTCTTCGGCCGCATGCGGGCGGCCGCGGAGGAGATGAAGATCGCGCTGTCGACCGCCGAGAGCCACACGGTGCTCGTCAGCGAGATCGCGCACGGCGTCGGCGGATCGGAGATCAGCTTCGGCTTCACGATGACGCGCAAGGAGCTCGACGAGCTCGCCAAGCCGCTGCTCGACCGGACGTTCAAGGTCACCGAAGAGGCCCTCGCGCTCGCGCGGCTCACGCCGACGGCGTTCGACAAGGTGCTCCTCGTCGGCGGGTCGACGCGCATCCCGGCGGTGCGCGCCCGCGTCGAATCCTACTTCGGTAGGAAACCGCTCGACCGCGTGAACCCCGACGAGGTGGTCTCGATCGGTGCGGCCATCCAGGCGGCCGCGCTGAACGAGGGCTCGCGCCGCAAGAGCATTCCTCCCCCGCCCGGCGTCCTCTCCGCGCAGCCGCGGCCGTCGTCGCCCGGTACGCCGGCCGCGGCGCCGAGCTCGCCGTCGTCCCAGAGCCTCCTGCGGACCGCGACGGACGCCGGTCGCGCGGCGCTCCTCGCCGACGTCGCCCGGAGGGCGCCGCGGAACAAGGCCACCAACCCCGGGCTCGGTGCCGTCTCACCCTCGCGCGACGAAGAAGGCACGCGGCCGCGCGCGAAGTCGTTCACGAACGAGGTCCCGGGGGGCGTCTTCGGCGCCGTGCCGGATCTCCCGATCGTGGCGTCGGATCCGTCGTCGACGCGGGGGGCGGCGCCCACGACGCCGGACGCCACCGGGTTCGACCCGCTCCTCGACTTGCCCGCGGTCAAAGCCGAGAGCGATCCCAAGCTCCCGGCGGCCGAGAACTCTTTCGACGACTTGCCGGCCGTCAAGGCCGACCGCGGACACAAGGGCGGCGAGGAGATCACGGCGACGTTCACGCTCGAAGAGACCCGCGAAGGACGGACGCTCGCGTCGAAGACGTTGCCGGGCGGCGCCGCGTCGCAACCGGCCATACAGCGGACCCAACGCATGGCGCCCTTCCCGTCGAGCGACACGACGGCTCGGGGGCACGAACCGAAGCCGGCGCCGAGCACGTCGCAACCGGCCATGCAGCGGACCCAACGCATGGCGCCCTTCCCGTCGAGCGCCGACACGACGGCCCGGGGGCACGAGCCGAAGCCGGCGCCGAGCACGTCGCAACCGGCCATGCAGCGGACCCAACGCATGGCGCCCTTCCCGTCGAGCGCCGCCGATGCGCGCGCCGGCGCCGAGCGTTCCGACGGCCATCACGGTCCCCGGGAGCGCGGAGCCCGCGCGTGTCCCGAGCTTGCCTCCGACCGCGGCCGTGGCCGGGAGCCCGAACACGGCGCCCTTGCCGACGTTCCAGAACCCTCCGCCGGCGGCCCCCGTCACGGCTCCCTTGCCGACGACGCCGAGCGCGTCGCCGGGACGCGCGCCGAGCCGTCCGCCGCTCTTCGGTCCCGCAGGAACGCTGGCGCTCGACGCGTCGCCCTTCGATCTCGCGGGCGCCTCGAACGAGCTCCGCGCCACGGCGCCCGTGCTCGTCGACGTCACCCCGCGCGCGCTCGTGGTCGAGACCGCCGGCGGCTTCACCGACACCATCATCCCGAGGAACGCGAAGATCCCGTGCGAGCAAACGCACAAGTTCGCCACGGGCAGCGCGATGCAGACGAGCGTGCGCATCCGCGTCGCCCAAGGAGAGAACGCGGTCTTCGCCCAGAACACCTTCCTCGGTGAAGCCGAGCTGTCGGGCCTGCGCCCCGCGCCACGCGGCGAGGTCGTCATCGCCGTGACCTTCGAGGTCGACACCGACGGCACGGTCCGCGTCCGCGCGCGCGACGTGCAGACCGGCCAGGAGACGCGCGCCTCGCTCAAGCTCGTCGGGGTCGCCGACGACACCGACGTCGCGGCCATGACCCAGCGCCTCTCCGTCATGCCGATGGGAGCCCCCTGAGGCCTCGCGCATGGACCGTGACGCGCTCGCACAGTGGCTCGCGGTCCTCGATCGGATCTCGTACTACGAGCTCCTGTCCGTCCCGCCGCGCGCGACGTACGACGAGCTGCAAGACGCCTTTCACAGGTTCGCCGACGACTTCCATCCCGACGCCCACCTCGGGCGCCCCAACGACGAACGCGACGCCATCGCGACGATCTTCAAGCGCGGCGCCGAGGCCTACCGCGTCTTGTCCGAGCCGCCCTCGCGCGCGAGCTACGACGAAGGTCTCGCGCGCGGCGTCCTCCGCGCCGACACGTCGAACCGGAGCTCGCCGCGAGCGCGTGCCGCGAGCGCCGCCGGTGGGCGCTTGATCGACCGCGTCCGCACGCAGGCGGCCAGGCCCTTCGTCGTGCGCGCCGAAGAGCTCGCCAAGAAGGGCGACGCGAAGCAGGCCAAGCTCCAGCTCGTGCTCGCCATGCACCTCGATCCGGGCAACGAGGCGCTCGAGCGCTTCGCCAAGGAGCTCGAGGACGCGGCGCGACGCGGAACGTGACGGGCGTGACGGACGTGACGGACGTGATCGCGCGAGGATGATGCGGCGAGGCGCGGGACGTGGTTAGCTTCGCGCCGTGGCCTCCCCTCGCCGCAGCCTCGACGCGCTCTTCGTGCCGCTGTTCGCGACGTCGCTCTTGCTCCTCCTCGCGACGATCGGCGTGACGTTCCTGCGCGCGCCCGTCGAGGCGAGCATGGGCATCGTGCAGAAGATCTTCTACTTCCACGTCCCGAGCGCGTACGCGATGTACATCGGCGCGACGGCGTGCTTCGCCGGCTCCGTCGCCTACTTGCTCCGCCCGACGGACGCGCGCGACGCCCTCGCGCGCGCGGGCGCCGAGGTCGCGGTGGTGTTCGGCGCGATCGTCCTGCTCACGGGGCCGCTCTGGGCCGCCAAGGCATGGGGCTACTACTGGACGTGGGACCCGCGCCTGACGACGGCGCTCTTGAGCTGGCTCATCTACGTCGCGTACGTCGTGCTCCGCGCGTTCTCCGGCGACGGTCCCGGCGAACGACGCTTCGCCGCCGCGCTCGGCATCCTCGGCGCCGCGAACCTGCCGATCATCCACTACAGCGTCCAAAAATGGGGCGGGCAGCACCCCGTCGTCGTCGGAAACGGCGGTGGTGGTTTGCAACACCCGGACATGAAGCTCGCGTTCCTGCTCGGCATGCTGGCGTTCACGTTCTTCTCCGTGCTCCTCCTCTGGGTGCGCGGGCGCCTGGAGCTCGTCCGGAGCCGCCTCGCGCGCGCCGAAGAAGCGGCCATCGACCTTGGCCTCGACGATCGGACCGAAGCATGATCGACACGACACGGGTATCCGCGAGCACCCTGCAAACCCCGGCGGAGGGCCGGGCGACCGAGTTCGTCGCCGTCGACGCGGGGACCGAGCAGTACAGCGGCGGCAAGCTCCTCGTCGCCGCCTACGCCCTCGTGTGGGCGGTGCTGATGGCGTGGATCTTCCTCCTCTGGCGAAAGCAGCAGACGCTCGGAAAGCAACTCGACGAGCTCGAACGCGCGATCGCGCGCGCCACCGATCCCGCGACCGGAGAACGCGCCGCGCCCGCGCCGAAGAGCGCCCCGCCCGCCGCCATCCACGCCGCAAAGGAGAGCTCGCCCCGATGATCGGGCTGCCCGGGCCGGAGCACCTCCTCTTCATCCCGGCCGTGCTCCTCGTCGGTGCGACGATCGGCTACCTCCTCGGTGCGCGCGCCGAGCGCGAACGAGCCGCGCGACGAAGCGCCCGCGCCCGCGAATAGCCGTCCCGACGGGCCGCACAGCCGTTGCGACCACGCGCCCGGCATGCCACTCTTCGCGCCATGATCGATTTCGAGCTCACCGACGAGCAGCGCGCCCTCATCGACACCGCCCGACGCTTCGCGAAAGAGCGCATCATCCCGGTCGCCGCCGAAGCCGACAAGAAGTCCGAGTTCCCCAAAGAGGTCTTCCACGAAGCGTGGAAGCTCGGCCTCGTGAACCCGACGCTTCCGACGGAGTACGGCGGCGCGGGCCTGTCGGACCTCGAATCCGCGATGGTCACCGAGGAGTTCGCGTACGGGTGCAGCGGCATCACGACGAGCATCACGGCCAACACGCTCGGCCTGACGCCCATCAAGCTCGCGGGCTCCGAGGCGCAGAAGAAGAAGTACTTCGGCTGGCTCATGAGCGAGCCGACCTGGGTGAGCTACGCCACGACCGAGCCGGGCGCGGGCAGCGACGTCGCGGGCATCCAGACGCGCGCGACGAAGCAGTCCGACGGCAGCTACGTGCTCAACGGCACGAAGGCGTGGATCACGAACGCGAACCTCGCGAGCTTCTACGTCATCTTCGCGACCGAGAACCCCGAGCTCCGCCACAAGGGCATCGGCGCCTTCATCGTCCACCGCGACGCCAAGGGCCTCAGCGTCGGCAAGCACGAGGACAAGCTCGGCCAGCGCGCGAGCGACACGGCGCAGGTCATGCTCGACGGCGTCGTCGTCCCGGCCGATCAGGTCCTCGCGCCGCCCGGCAAGGGCTTCAAGGTCGCGATGGAGACCTTCAACCAGACGCGCCCCGACATCGGCGCGATCGCGGTCGGCATCATGCGCCGCTGCCTCGACGAGTCGGTGGCGTACGCGAAGGAGCGCAAGACCTTCGGCACGGCGATCGCGAACCACCAGCTCGTCCAGGCGATGATCGCCGAGATGGCCATCCGCGTGAACGCGACGCGGCTGCTCGTGCACAAGGCCGCGTGGAGCCTCGACAAGGGCGTGCGCGATCCGCTCACCTCCGCGTGCGCGAAGGCCTACGGCGCGGACTCCGCGATGCAGTCGGCCGTCGACGCCGTGCAGGTCTTCGGCGGCAACGGCTACGTGAAAGAGTACCCCGTCGAGAAGCTCATGCGCGACGCCAAGATCCTCCAAATTTACGAGGGAACGGCGCAAATCCAGCGCATCGTCATCGCCAAGCAGCTCCTCGGCGGCTGAGCGGCGGCGACGTGACGCCGTCGGC
>JBGAHN010000138.1:0-15888 GCA_044226145.1 Labilithrix sp.
GCGCGCTCGGTCAAGCTGCGGGACCCATGACGATCCCCCTGTCTCGCGCGTCGAGCGCCGTCGCCGTGCGCCCTCCCCACGACACCCTCGTCGCGGCCTTCGAGGCGTGCGCGCGGGCGCATGGTCCGTTCATGACCCTCCACGGAGGGCGAGAGCCGGTGACGCGCACGTCGGAGGTGGCGCTCGCGTCGTCGTACCGATGGGCGAAGCTCCTCGCGCACCGTGGCGTGGAGGCCGGCGACCGCGTGCTCATTCTCTTGCCGACGAGCCACGCGTTCGTGGAGGCGATGTGCGGCGCGATGCTCCTCGGCGCGGTAGCCGTGCCGCTCGCGACGCCGATGACGTTCGGCAGCGTCGATCGCTACCTCTTGAACCTCGCGTCCATCGCCGCGGATTGCAGCGCCCGCGCCACCGTCACCTACGGTCGCATCCGCGACGCGCTCGCCCGTGATTCGGCCCTCGGGGCTCCGCTCGGTGAGGTGATGGGCGAAGCCGATCTCGACGGCGTGGACGCGGTGCGCCTGCGGCTGCCCTCCATCGGTGGCTCGGATCCGGCGTTCATCCAGTACACCTCGGGGACCACCGGCAACCCGAAGGGCGCGGTGATCTCGCATCGCGCGCTCGTCGCGAACGCGTTCGCGATCTGGAACGGGCTCTCGCTCGGTGAGCGCGACGTCGGCGTGAGCTGGCTGCCGCTCTTCCACGACATGGGCCTCATCGGCGTGCTTCTCACGTCGATCTGCCATCCGTACCCCATCCACGTGATGTCGCCGGAGTCGTTCGTGATGAACCCTCGGCGCTGGCTCGACCTCGTCGCCAAGGTCGGCGGCACGCTCTCGGCGGCGCCGAATTTCGCGTACGACATGGCCGTGGCGCGCGCGGGCGACGTCGAAGATCTCCGCCTCGACACGTGGCGCCACGCGCTCAACGGCGCCGAACCCGTCCACGCCGCGTCGATCGCGCGCTTCGTCGAGCGCTTCGCCCCGAACGGCTTTCGCTCCGACGCGCCGCTGCCCGTCTACGGCATGGCCGAGGCCACGCTCGCCGTCACGTTTCCTCCGCTCGAGGACAAGATGCGCACGCTCGAGGTCGACCGCGACGCCCTGGAGAGCGAGCACCGCGCCTCGCCGCTCGTCCGCGGCTCGTCCGTCGTGAGCGTCGGCGTCCCCGTCGCCGGGATGCGGCTCGAGGTGGTCGGTCGCGACGGCCGCGTCGTGCCCGAACGAACCGTCGGTCACGTCCGCGTGGCCGGGCCGTCCCTCATGGAGGGCTACTTCGGCAACGACGCGGCGAGCGCCGAGGTCCTCTCGGGAGGGTGGCTCCGCACCGGCGATCTCGGCTTCGTCGACGACGGGCGGCTCTTCGTCACGGGGCGCGCGAAGGAGGTCGTCATCAAAGGCGGCCGCAACGTGTACCCGTACGACGTCGAGCGCGTCGCGGGCGACGTCGACGGCGTTCGTCGAGGAGGGGTCGCCGCGTTCGGGCGAACGAACACGACGACGGGGACCGAAGATCTCGTGGTCCTCGTCGAGACGTCCCACGGCGATCCGACGCGCGGCGACGCCATCGTCAAGGCCGTCCGCGCCGAGGTCCTCACGGTGCTCGGGATCAAGATCGACGAGATCCGGCTCTGCGGGATCGGCAAGATCCCGCGGACGACGAGCGGCAAGATCCGCCGCCGCGAGTGCGCGCGCATGAGCGCGGACGGGACGCTCGCCGGGAAGGCGCCGAGCGGGTGCTAGAGCGCTGATTCACGCGCTGATCACGCATTCTTTTCGCGTGTGCATGATGCACTTGTCGGAGGCCGTTCGGCGGGGGACAACGAGTCCATGCCTCGCGTCTGTCCCGATTGCCCGGCGGTGAAGAGCCGTGTCCTCGAAGGGCTCGCACGTCGCGAGGGAGGATGTGCGTTCCGCTGCGTCGCCTTGGCGGCTCGCCAACCGTTTCCCTTGTCATGGGGCGCGCTCTACGGCTTCGCGCTCGTGCGGCGTGGCATCGTGGTCCGACAGCGCGTCGATTCGGCCGGTCGGGTCGCGACGGTCGACATCGCGGGGCCGGGCAGCGCGCTCCCGATCGGAGGCCCCGACGGAGGAGAGGGCAAGGGCGACGACGGCGCCGGTGGCTACGCGGTCGACGACGCGATGCTCTGCCTCTGTCCGTCCAGCGCGTTCGACGAGGCCGTCGGGGACGGCGCGACGGGCGCCCGCGGCGTCGTGAGCGCGCAGGCGACGATCCTCCGCCGTGTCGAGCGGATCGCCGAGGCGCGGAGCCGATCGTCGGCCGCCTCGCGTGTCGCCGCGCTGCTCGTGGCGATCGGCGACACGCTCTCCCCGGGGCGCGTGCTCTCCGTGATCCCGGAGGCGATCCAGCAGCGAGATCTGGCGTCGCTCCTCGCGCTTCGCCACGAATCCGTCTGCCGCGCCGTCGCGAGCCTGGAGTCGAAGGGGCTCGTGCGGCGCGGCGACGAAGGGCTCGTGCTGGTCGACCGCGCCGGACTCGACATGCTCTGAGACGTCCAGGAGGCTCGGTCGAAGGCGCCGCGCCGTCCCGTCCTGCTATGCCTTCAGTCTTTGCCGAACTGACGGACGATTTGCACGAGCCCTTCGACGACCTCGGGCTTGCTGTCGAGATCGGGGCTCGCGGGCATGATCGGGCTCTTCCCGACCGCGGCGCCGCCGAGCAGGATCGCCTTTTTGATCTGCTCGTCCGTGACGGACTTCTGCCAAGCCCTGTCCGTGTAGTTGCGCGGCTTCGGGGTGAGCGCGGCGGCCCCGGGACCGTCGCCCTTGCCGTCCGTGCCGTGGCATGCCGAGCAGCGTGTGTCGAAGATCTCCTTGGCGGCCTTCTTGTCGATGTTCGCCGCGCCGGCGTTCGCCCCGCCGCCCTTGTCGGCTTCGGCGTTGCCGCTCGTGGGTTGTGACTCGGTCTTCGAGCAGGCGACGGTCATCGTGACGATGACGGCGACGAGCAGCGGATGCGTTCTCATGGTTCGACTCCTGGGGGGTTGGAATGGGGACGAAGCTGGAAATCGGAAGCAGGGGGAGGGATCAGCCGACGAGATCCATCGACGTGAGGCGTCGGCGCGCGGCGAGCAGAGCGACGGAGCCGACGAGCGCCGGCCAAGCGATCCCCACGAGGAGCGTGAGCTGGGGGCCGAGCGTGTTCGCGAGCCAGAAGCCGACGGGACCGAGGACGGAGAGCTCCGGATCGACCGCTCCCAGGATCGCGATGCGCGCGGAGCAGGCGGGGTTCGCGGCGGCGAGCGCGAAGATCGCGGCCGGCGCCAGCTTGAAGCGCAAGAGCACCCCGATGAGGGCGAAGTCGTGGAGCGCGCTCGCGCCCATCCACGCGACCAGGGCCAGCACCGTCGCCCGCTCCGGAACGCGCGCGTACGCGGAGATGCAGAACCCGACACCGACGAACGACCAGGCGAGGGCCGACGTGACCGCGAGGCTTCGGAGCACGATCGGCATGAGCGCGGCGTCCCGAGGTCCCGTCACCGAGCCGAGGGCGAGCGTCGCGAGCAGGAGGACGACGAGCGGCCCGACGACGACCGCGAACCGCGACGTCACGACGCCGGTGAACCAGTCGGCGCGCCGGACCGGCTGCGCGAGCATCAGCTCGAAGAAGCCGCTCTGCCGCGCGCGTACGATGGTCTGGCTCGTGGCGACGAGGGCCACGAGCGGGACGGTGAGCACGACGGCGTTCGACACGTTCAGGATCACGCGCGAGATCCCCGTGAAGCCGAGCACGCTGCTCTCGCGGAGACCGAGCCACACGAAGAGACCGAAGACGGAGACGTAGACGGCGGCCGTGAACGCGATCCATCGCGAACGGAGCGCGTCGGACATCTCGAGCCGGAACATCACGCGCGTGGCGTTCATCGTTCGCCTTTCCGCGCGACCACCTCGTCGCGCATCTCGTCCCAGCCGATGCCGCCTTCGGCGCAGGCCTCGAAGCCGAAGTCCATCGGTGTCTTCGCGCCGCGGACGTAGCGCGCGCGCTCCGCCTCGAGCCAGCGGTTCGCGGTCGCGTCGCGCACCCACGCGCGGTCACCGTTCCTGTCGGCGCCGCTCTTGCCGGCGGCCTTCCGGTCTTCGAGCCACCGCACCATGCAGCCGACGTCGTCGAAGTATTTCCGATCCCCGCCCGCGACGACCTGGGCGGCGTAGCGCGCGTCGCTCACGAGCATGCGGCAGTGGGCGCATGGCTCCTTGCCCCAGACGGGATCGGTCGGCCCGTCGCTCGTCGTGCACGCGGCGATCGCGAGGGCCGCGATCCCGAAGAGCATCGCGCGGCGGTTCACGACGCCGCCTCCCATCGCGCGCCGTGCATCGCCGGCATGGCGACGATGGGATCGCCCTTGCTTCGCAGCAGGTCGGAGACGGGGCCGTCGCCCACCACACGTCCTTCGGCGAGCACGACGATGCGCCCGACGATCGCCCGCACCTCCTCGATGCGGTGGGAGCAGAGGACGACGACGCTCGACGGCGGGCGTTCGGCGAGCTGCTCGAAGAACGCGGCCCGCGCGTCGCCGTCGAGGTTCGCCGTGGGCTCGTCGCACACCAAGATCGGGGCGTCCGCGGCCAGCGCCATGGCGGCGAGCAACTTCTGCTTCATGCCGCCGGAGAGGTCGCGGAAGCGCTTTTTTCGGCACGTGTCGGGCGAGAGGCCGAGCCGCCGGGCGCGCTCGTACGTCGCGTCGTCGCCCTTGCCTCGGAGCGTGGCGTACGCGCGCACGACCTCTGCGACGGGCGCGTCGATCGGAGGCGCGATCTGCGGGATGTACGCGACGCTTCGGAGCGCGAGCTCGGGCTCTTTCGCGACGTCGTGGCCGCCGATCGCGATGGTCCCCTCGACGCGCACGAGTCCCAGGAGCGCGCGCAGGAGGGTCGTCTTGCCCGACCCGTTGGAGCCGACGAACGCGACGCCTTCGCCCTGGCCGATGGTGAGCGACACGCGGTCGAGCGCCACCACGGGGCCGAACCTCTTGTGGACCTTCGCGATCGTGATCATGGGGATTTCGCCTCGGTGAACGCGACGAGCGGCGCGGGATCGACGAGCAGCGTCTTCGCCGACAAGACGGGCACCGCGTGCGCGACCGCGTCGATGACGCCCATCGCCGCCGTGCCGTGGAAGAATTTGAGCGACGGGTGCGATTCGGTGAGCTCGCTCGACAGCGCCTTCACCTCGTAGGCGACGTCGCCGATCCCGTCGCCGTCGAGGTCGTACCCTTCGTAGTTCGAGAAGTGATTGCCGCGCACGTCCACGCCGAGCGCGTCGCCGCCGCCGTCGATCTCGAGGACGGCGGCGTTGTTCCGGAAGTCGTTCCCGCGGAAGTGGAGCCCCTTCTCGGCGCCGTGCAAGCGGAGGGCGACGTCGTTCAGCGCGAGGACATTCGCCTCGAAATGCACGGGATCCGCGGGCGATCGGGGCGTGTTGTCGAGGTACGTCCCCGTCGTGTTCGCCACCAGCCAGTTCCGCCGGACGTCGATGGCGTCGCTGTCCTTGAAGCCGATCCCCACGCCGGCCGCGCCGCGCGCGCCCGCGAGGACGTTGTCCTCGACGTGGACGCGCATGCTGTACATCACGAAGACGCCGACGACGTCGTTCTCGAATTTGCTGCGGCGGACGACGGCGTCGTGCGCGTACATGAAGTGCGCGCCGTAGCGGCTCTTCTCGACCACGACCTCCTCCAGCGTCGCGCGCCGCGTGTACCAGACGACGAGATCGCGGGACCGCGTGACGTGGCAGTCGCGGACGACCGAGTCGTGAGACTCCCAGAGCTTGATGCCGTCGCCGCGGAGCTCCGTGTCGTCGTCGTAGCCGGTGATGCGCGCGCCTTCGAGCACGCACGAACGGCAGGCCTGGAGCGAGACCCCGAACAGCGTGCCGGACACGTCGACGCGCGCGATCCGTACCCGCGCGCCTGTCGCCTTGATGCCGGCGTCCTCCGCCGTGTGCTTCCGGCCGGAGTTTCGGACCGCGAGATCCTCGACCGTGACGTCGTGCGCGTCGATCGTCACGACGGTCCCCGTGCCGCTCCCCTCGAGCACGGCGCCCGCGTGCCCGCGCAGGACGAGCGCGCGTCGGATCACGAGGTCGCCGCGGTGGGTGCCGGAGGCGAGCTCGATCTCCGCGGGGCCGTTCGGATCGGCCACGAGGCGCGCGAGCTCGTCGAACGAGGTCGCGAGCGTCGCCGTCGGTGAAGTCGTCGCCGTCGGTGACGCCGTCGCCCCGTGCTCCTCGCGTGCCTTCGCGTCGCCGTTCGCGGAAGTGCCGGTCGCGAAAGCCCCGTTCGCGAAGACGCCGACGACGCCTGCGACGACGGCGAGCGCCGCACCCGTCCCACGTCGGATCATGGCGCACCTCCCACGTGGCGCGGCGGCAAGACCATCGCGCGCGCGCAGACCGCCCCGCAGTTCACACGTTGATTGCAGTTTGCACACACTTTCGCCCGAAAGAAATTCGACGCGATCGCGCACCCGACGCCGACGACCGCCAGCCAGAAGCCGACGGCGGGCTGCGCGAACGTCTCGAACTGCCCGATTTGGCCGTTGCCGAACATCTGCGGCGTGAACGCGCCGATGTGGATCGGCGCCTTCGGATCGAGGCTGTGCCCGAAGCGGTAGAGCCAGTAGAAGCTGTCGGCGAGGAAGACGATCGGGAACGCGATCGCGGGGATCGCCACGAGCTTGTTCAACTTCCTCCCGGCCATCGCGGCGAGCGCCAAGATCAGCACCGCGATGACCGCGACGCCGTAGCCGGCGAGCCGGCGCTCGAGCGGCGCCGCGTCCGCCAGATGACCCATGCCGATGTAGTGGTTCAGCAGATCGATCTCGTGGACGTCGCCGCCCATGCCCGTGAGCGAGATCACGAGCGTCAGCCCCTTGGGGTACTGCGGCGCGTAGAGCTGGAACTTCCACCAGGGGAGGAAGAACGAGCCGCCGACGAAGCCGACGGCCGCGGCTCCAGCGCCGACGACGAGCCACCTCGCCCAGTCCCACGGCGGAGGCGCGTCCGCCGTGGGTTTCGGCTCGACGACGCGGAGGTGGACGTGACCGTCCTTCGCGTGCTCTGCCGGGGCGTGCTCTGCTGGGGCGTGCGCCGTGGAGCCCGCCCCCCGCGTGCCCTCCTCGTCGAGCGACATGCGACCTCCTCAGTGCTTCTTGGGTTTGACGAGGAGGTAGCCCGCCATCTCGAGGTGCAGCGCCGAGCAGAACTCGGTGCAGTACATCGGGAAGGTGCCGGGCATGTCCGCCTTGAACGAGATGTTCTCGTTCTTGCCCGGCTCGAGGCTCACGTTGACGTTGTACATGTCGATCGTGAAGCCGTGCGTCTGGTCCTCGGCCGCCTCCAGGTTCGTCACGTGGATCGTCACGTCGTCGCCTTCTTCGACCTCGATCTGGTCCGGCGTGAAGTGGCTCCGGATCGCCGTCATGAAGACTTCGACTTTGTTGCCGTTGCGGACGATGCGCTCCTTGCCGCCCTCCACGCGGTTCGCGTCGATCTCTCCCAAGGCGTTCGTGCCCGGCTTGTAGACCTTGATCGGCTTGAGCTTGTCCGCCTTGATCATCTGCGAGTAGTGCGGCTCGGAGTTCGCGATCGGCATGTCCGCGAGGAGGCGCATCTTGTCGCCCGCGACGTCGACGAGCTGGAAGTTCTGCGGGTAGAGCGGCCCCACCGGGAGGAACCGGTCCATCGACATCTTGTTCATCGCGACGACGTACTTGCCGTCGGGGCTCACGGTGTCGCCTTCGGCCGCGAGGATGTGGCCGATGTTGTAGTGGACCTTCAGCTTCTCGACCGGCTTCTTGAGGTCCTGGAGCGACCACTTCGCGACGGTGCTCTCGATGAACACCGAGGTGTAGCCGTTGCCCTTGTCGTCGAACACGGTGTGGAGCGGCCCGAGGCCGATCTCGACCTGGCCGCTGATCGCGTCCTTGAAGGCCAGGATCGGGAGGCCGTAGGGATCGGTCCCTTCGAATTTCTTCTCCGCGATGAGGCTCTTCATCTTCGCGGTGTCGTAGAGCGTGACGTGCGTGTCGAGCTTGCCGCCGACGACCACGTGCTTGCCGTCGGGCGTGACGTCGCAGCCGTGCGGGCTCTTCGGCTCTCCGACGAGCGCGAGCACGCCCTCGGGTCCGCTGACGTCCATCGTCAAGACCCGCATGCCGGCGATCGTCTTGGCCTTGCCGGCGTTGACGAGCTCTTCGGCCTTCTTCCAGTGGATGACGTGGAGGTAGTCCATGTCGTTCTGCGAAGCGCCCGACTCGATGGGCGGCTTGCCTTCGAGCGTGCCGCCCGTCGCCATCTCGGTGTTGAACGAGTTGATGTACGCCCACCCGTCGGAGTCGAGCTTGCCCGCGTCCGCCAAGTCCTGCGTGTACGGAGGGAGCTCCATCGCCCAGCTCTTCGTCGGGTCGATGCGCCCCTTCGCGCGGTCGAACTTCCAGAACACCGCGACGCCGCGGTACGTGTCCTTGTATTGCGAGAGCGGCGCGTACGCCCGGCCGAGCGGCGCGGGGTACTGGCTCGTCTCGATGACGTAGTCCGTGTCCGGCGTGACGAACGCTCCGCCGTGGTCGCTCGCGGCGAGCGGGTTCGCGACGATCTGCTTGGTCGCGAAGTCCGCCAGGTCGACGACCGCGACGCGGGCGTTCGCCTTGTCGTTCACGAAGAGGTACTGGCCGTCGTAGTCGCCCTTGGTCTCGGAGAGGTTCGGGTGGTGCACGTCGGCCCAGCGGATCTTGTGGTTCCCCTGGTTGCCTTGATCGAGGATCTGGTCGCTGTCGCCGCCGAAGCCCCATCCCTGCCAGGACTCGGGCGTGAACACGCCGATGACCTTGAGCATGCGCATCGACGGGACGCCGATGACGTTCACGTTGCCGGACTGACCGCCGGACGCAAAGATGTAGTATTCATCCATTTTGCCGCTGGGCACGTAGGTCTTCAGAGCGGCTTCGACGTCGGCCTCGTTGAGGTTGCGCTCCTTCATCAAGTCTTTGATCGACGCCGAAGCTCCCAACGCGCCGCTCGATGCAGCTTCTCGGGCTTCGTGCTTGTTCTCGCAGCCGGCGACGACGAGGGCCACGACTCCGGTCGTGAGGATCGTCGAGCCAACGAGCAGGTGAGCGCGCATGACGGATTTCCTTTCCTGTTCGGGCGGCTCGGGCCGCCGCGCCGTCGTTTTGCAAAGCGCGGGCCTCCGCGCGCGTCGGCGGAAGGACCTCCGGACTCTCATGCGTGAGAGTCGTTCGCCGTCGTATCGTCGCGCGACGAAGGAACGTCTCGGCACGCGACGTGCTGAGCGGACGAGTCATGCAGCTCGCTCGGATCTGGGTTCTCGCTCTCTTCCTCTTCGCGTGCGGAGGCTCGAACGAGGTTTGCGCCGACTTCCCCGCGGCGCCCTACGCGTCGTTCCGCGTGGAGGGGCCGCCGCTGACCGTCGAGCTGCGGACGTCGCCGAACCAACCCCCCGAACGAGGGGTGATCTGCGCGGAGCTCCGGGTCGTGGACGTGAACGGCGCGCCCCGCGACGGCCTCACCGTCGACGTCGTCCCGTGGATGCCGGCGCACGGCCACGGCTCGAACGTCGTTCCGGTCGTCACGCCGCGCGGCGAAGGCGTCTACCGCGTCGCGTCCCTCGACCTGTCGATGCCGGGCACCTGGGAGCTCCGATTCACGTTCAAGGCCTCCGATCTCGACGCCCATGCGACCACCACGCTCGACGTTCGCTGAGGCGGCGCTCCTCGCGCTCGCGGCCTGCCTCGCGCTCGAGCGCGCAGCTCTTGCGCAAGCCTGTTGCGTCGCTCCCTCCACGACGGGGCTCGGGCGGCTCGCGTCGTACGAGGACGCGCTCGTGGGCGTCGAGGCGCGCGGCACGGTCGGCTATGGCTCGTTCGACCGCGACGGCGTGTTTCGCCCGTCACCGCGCGGCGCGCACGATGTCGGCTTCGAGCAGAACCTCTTCGCGACGGGCCGCTGGCTCTCCCGCGGGCAGGCCACGCTCACGCTCCCGTTCGTGGAGACGGCCCGCGGCGCGAGCGGCACGTCGGCCGTCGGTGGCGGTCTCGGCGACGTCCGCGTCGGGGCGCGGTGGGACGCGCGCTTTTCCGACGAGTCGGCGGTGATCCCCGGGCTCGCGATCCTCGCAGGTGCGGTGCTCCCGACGGGCATCGCCCCCGAACGCGCGCGCGGTCCGCTCGGCGTCGGCGCGACGGGCACGGGCGCCGTGCAGGGGTGGGGTGGCCTCGCGCTCGAAAAAACGTCCGGCGCATGGCTCGCGGCGGCCGCTGGTCTGGTGACGTGGCGCGCGCCCCGCGACGTCGGAGGTACGACATCCGCCTTGCCGCCGCGCTGGTCGGCGAGCCTCGTCGGCGCACACGTCTGGAAGAGCGGCTTCGTCCTGTCGGCCGGGTTGGGCTTCGCCTACGAGGGCGACGCTTCGATCGCGGGAAAGAGCATCCCCGGCACGTCGCGCCGCTCCTTCCAATCGAACGTCGGCGTTCAGGTGCCGCTCGGCTCGCTCGGCCCCGGCGTGCGCTTGGTCGGCTCGCTCTTCGGGACGCCCGTCCTTCCCGCGGTGAGCGCCGGCGAGATCGCGACGGCCGGAGCCTCGCTCGCCGTCATCGTGCCGCTCGACTGACTCTCGAAATCGAGAGCCACGCCGGCGCAACGCTTGCGACCCCGCGCAAGATTGTCGTCGACCCCCTTTCCGACCGGAACGAAACCCGGGACCCCGCGGGCGGCACGCTCTCTGCACCGAGCTGGACCATGCTCGCGGTGGAAGGTGCCGACGTTCCGGGGCGTTCGCCCGACGCTCGGGGCGGATGGCGCGACCTATGGGTCCGCACGGCCCTCCGCGGAGCGCTCCTCGTCGTCGCCTACTTTGCGGCGTGGGAGGTGGCCGAGACGATCCTCTTCGTGCCGTACGGTTGCGATCTCCACGCCCTCCACTTGATGCGCGGCGTGAGCGCGGCGCTGCTGTTCTCGACCTGGTCGTTCTTCGAGATCCGTCGCTCGCGCACCGAGGCCGACGAGGCGCTCGCGCAGCAGATGCTCTGGCTCGAGGCGCAGGTCCGTCACCAGGAGAAGATGGCGAGCCTCGGCGTGCTCGCGGCCGGCGTCGCGCACGATCTCGGCAACCCGCTGGCGTCGCTCAGCACCGAGCTCGAGCTCCTCGAAGGGGAGGGCGACGTGCTCCGGTTCCGCGAGTCGCTCGGCGTGTTCCGGCGCCATCTCTCGCGCATGAGCCGCACGTTGCGCGAGATGGTCGACTTCGCCCGCCGCCGCCGCGACGAGGTCACCGACGTCTCCATCGAGCTCGCCGTCGCCGACTCCACGCGCCTCGTGCGCCACGATCCCCGCTGGAAGAAGGTCGAGCTCACCGTGGACGTCCCGCCCGACATCCCGCGCGTGAGGATGGTCGAAGACCACTTGGTGCTGGTGCTCGTCAACCTGATGCTCAACGCGGCCGACGCGATGCCCGGCGGCGGGACGCTCGCGATCTCGGCGCGCCCGCACGGCGGCTACGTCGAGCTTCGCCTGCGCGATACCGGCACCGGCATGACCCCCGACGTCCTCGCGAAGGCCATGACGCCCCTCTTCACCACGAAGCCCCACGGGCGAGGGACCGGCCTCGGGCTCGCGGTGTCGAACCGCATTGTGCGATCCGTCGGAGGCTCGATCCACCTGACGAGCACGGAGGGCGTCGGCACCGAGGTCCTCGTCCGGTTGCCCGGAGCCACCGATGGGTGAGCGCATCCTGGTCGTCGAGGACGAGAGCACGCTCTGCACGAACGTCGCGCGCTACCTCTCGCGCGCCGGGCACACCGTGACGGCGGTCGAGAGGGGGCGGGCCGCGCTCTCGGAGCTCGATCGCCGCACGTTCGACATCGTCATCAGCGATCTCCGCCTCCCCGACGTCGACGGGCTGACCGTCCTCGACCACGTGCGCGAGACCTCCCCGGAGACCGTCACGTTGATCATGACCGCGTACGCGTCCGTCGACTCCGCCGTCGAGGCGCTGCGCCGGGGCGCGCACGACTACGTCCTCAAGCCGCTGTCGCTCGCGGATCTCGAGCGGAAGGTCCAACACATCGCCGACTACAAGCGGCTCGGCCAGGAGAACCTCCGGCTCCGGACGCTCCTCCGCAGCGATCGCGGCGCCCTCGCGACGCTCCGCCGGGGCGGCCGCGCGATGAACGAGCTCGCCGACGCGATCGAGAAGTTCGCGGCCTCGCCGTCCAACGTGCTCGTCTTGGGCGAGAGCGGCACGGGCAAGGAGCTCGTCGCGCGCGCGTTGCACGAGAGCTCGCCGCGGGCGGACGGACCGTTCCTCACGCTGGACGTCGCCGCGATCCCCGACGCGTTCGTCGAGAGCTACCTCTTCGGCCACGAAAAAGGGGCGTTCCCCGGCGCCGAACGCCGTCGCGAAGGCCTCTTCTCCGCGGCCTCCGGCGGGACGCTCTTCCTCGACGAGGTCGGCGAGCTCCCGCTCCCCCTCCAAGCCAAGCTCCTCCGCGCCGTCGAGACCAAGGAGATCCTCCCCGTCGGCGCGGATCACGGCACGAAGGTCGACACCCGCATCGTGGCGGCGACGCATCGGGATCTCCGCGCGATGGTCCAAGACGGCACGTTCCGCCAAGATCTCCTCTACCGGCTCCAAGTCGGCCCTCTGCGGCTGCCGCCGCTCCGCGAGCGCGCGGAGGACGTCCCGACCCTCGCGACGGATCTCGCGACGATGCACGCGCGCACCCAGAAGAAGCGCGTCCGGGCGATCGCTCCCGACGCGATGGCGCTCCTCGGCGCCTACCCCTGGCCGGGCAACGTGCGCGAGCTGTCGAACGTCCTCGAGCGCGCGGTGATCCTCTGCTCGACGGAGACGATCACGCCGGTCGATCTGCCCACGGAGCTCGGCATCGAACGCCGAGGGCCGACCTCGGAGCCACCCGGCACGTCGAACCCGACTCCGCCCGACGAGGCGCGAGCGAGCGACGACGCCAACCTCGAGCGCGCGACGATCGCGTTCCAACGCGGCCACATCGCCCGCGTCCTCGACGCCGTCGACGGCAACCGCGAGGCCGCCGCGAAGCTCATGGGCCTCTCTCCGGCCACCCTCTACCGCTACCTCCAGAAGGTCGGACTGAAAGGTTACGGTCATGGCTGACGCCACGCTCTCGCGCGCGAAAATGTCGCTCGATTTCGACGATCACCCGCTCCTCGCCATCTGGGAGACGACGCAGGCGTGCGACCTCGTGTGCCAGCACTGCCGCGCGTGCGCGACGCCGCGGCGCGATCCCCGCGAGCTCTCGACGGCCGAAGGCGAACGGCTCCTCGACGCGATCGCGGCGATGGGCACCCCGCTCTGCATCCTCACGGGCGGCGATCCGGCGAAGCGCTCCGATCTGGTGGACCTCGTCCGCCACGGGACGAGCGTGGGTCTCACGATGGCGCTCACGCCCTCGGGCACGCCGCTCATGACGCGGTCGCTCGTCGCGCGGCTCCACGAGGTCGGGCTCGCGCGCATGGCGGTGTCGATCGACGGCCCCGACGCCGCGACGCACGACGCGTTTCGAGGCGTTCGGGGGAGCTTCGACGAATCGATGCGCATCCTCCGCGAAGCCCGTGAAATCGGCCTCGAAACGCAGGTGAACTTCACGCTCTCGCGCGCGTCGCTCGGCGATCTGCGCGCGATGGCGGATCTGACGCGCGACGTGGGAGCTTGCCTCTTCGTCGTGTTCGTCGTCATTCCCACGGGCCGGGCGACGGAGTCGCTGTCGCTGACCCCGGAGGAGGTCGAGGCCGCGCTCGTCGAGCTCGCCCGAATCGGCACGGAGTACCCGTTCCAGGTGAAGACCACCGGCGCCCCGCACTTCCGCCGCGTGCTCCTCGCGCAAAAGAAGAAGGACCTGGCTCTCGGGCTCCACCGCGACGTGCACGACGGTGTGGTCCGCGGCCCTCGAGGGATCACCGACGGCGTCGGCTTCGTCTTCGTCTCGCACGTCGGTGACGTGTACCCGAGCGGCTTCCTCCCGCTCCGCGCCGGCAACGTGCGAAGCGACTCGCTCGCGTCGATCTACCGCGATTCCCCGCTCTTTCGCCGTCTCCGAGACGCCGTCGCGCTCGGCGGCAAGTGCGGCGTCTGCCCGTTTCGTCACGTGTGCGGAGGCTCGCGGGCGCGCGCGTACGCGGAGACCGGCGACGCGACGAGCGAAGATCCCGGCTGCGTCTACGTCCCGGCGGCGCGGCGCACCGCGTAGCTCACTGGAAATTCTGCACCGCCCAAACCTTGCCGTCGGGCTTGGTGAAATACCCGCATGCCACGCGCTGGTATTTCTTGCTCACGAGGATGTCGTAGTGGCCGCCGCCGGGGCCTTCTTTCCACATGGCGTCGATGCACGAACCGATCATCTTGCCCGAGGGCCCCGGCCACCCCGGGCACTCGGTTTGCGCCCACTCGTCGCATTGGCCGAACGCGCCGTGCGCTTTGCCCGTCGACGAATCGGACTGGGCCTGCGTCGACGCGCACGCCTCGCCGTCCGTCCACCGCGTGAAGGCGGGGAGCCCGAGCTTGGCGCGGTAACCATTGATGGCGCCGACGCACGCGTCTTCGGGCCCCGTCGGTTCGTTCGAGCCGTTGTCGCCCGTCCCCGGATCCGTCGAGGGATCCGTCGGCGTCCCCGTATCCGAAGACGAATCCGACGGGCGTCCGTCGTCGGAGTCGCCGCCGCTCCCGTTCGAACCGTTCGAGCGCTCGGCGTCGTCGGTCTTCGTGGCGTCCGAATCACCGCCGACGGGTCGACGCGAACGCGTGGGCGAACCGGAGCCATCCCCCTCCGATCCGCACCCGACTCCGCACCCGACGACGAGCACCAAAATGCCCCATGCAACCGTCCCTCGTATGGCGCGATCGGTCCCCATGACTTCGACTCTGAAGCACGAGGCGCGGGCGCGCCATCGATACGCCGACGATTGCATCGAGGGCGGAACTTTACGTCAAGGCCACGCGACGCCCTGGAGCGCGAGAGGCTTCGTGTCCGCGCTTTGCGCCCACATGACGAGGACGACCTTTCCGTTCGTCCAGACGTCCTGGACGTTGTCGGTCCCGGCGATGGGGAGCGCCGTCGCCGTCGGCGCGCTCCCGGTCGCGTCCGAGATGCGCAGCAGGCGGAAGCCCTGCGTGCTGCTGCGCGTGACGATCGCGACGCGCGTTCCGTCGGGCGAGACGCTCCCCGCCACGAAGCTCTCGTCGAGCGTCGTCGTGACGCCGTTCGGGACGCCCTCGACGTTCGCGTTGGCCGCGCGCGTTCGAACGGTGAGCTTTCCTTCGGCCCACGCGTAGAGCGCGTCCTTTTGCCCGGCGAACACGTAGCGGAGGTTCGGCGCGCCGCTCACCTCTTCGGCGGTGCAGCCCGCGCCGGCTTGCGGCGTGCAGTCTTGCTTGTAGTGCTTGAACCCATAGGCGACGAGATCGCCCCACAGGAACGCGCTCCCTCTCGCGTTGTCGCCGCTGTCCGTCCCCAGCGGCTCCTCGAGCGCGATGGTCCCGCCGTTCAGGCTCGCGATCGACGCGCGGCGGAGCTCGTAGGTCGGTCCGGCCTTGTAGTTGTTGAAGAACACATGGGTCGCCGACACGGCGATCGACTGCGCGCCGAAGTCTCCGTTGATGAGCGGATCGCTCACCACCTTCGTCAGCGGCCCGCCGTCGCGAGGCATCCGATAGAGGTAGCTCTTGTTGTCGTGCGTCGTCGCGAGGACCACCAGATCCGTCCCGACGGAGCGGAACGCCCCGATGGAGGCGATGCCTTCGATGCTCGCCGTCGACGTCGCGGTGAAGACGCCGTCGGCGCCCGCCGTGTGGATCGAATAGGTCCCGTCGAGCTC
>JBGAHN010000139.1:0-15789 GCA_044226145.1 Labilithrix sp.
GGGCGCGGAGTGGGCGGTCTCCGAGGCCAGCGAAGAGATCGTCGCGATGTTCGTCGGGCCCGCGGGCGAGGAGCGCGACGCGTACATCTTGGAGCGGCGGCACGACATCGAGTTCGTGTGCGATCGCCTCTTGCGGTCGCTCCTCGGCGAGAACGTCGCGCACGTCGTCCGGTTGGACGAGCCGATGATCGTCGTCGCGCGCGATCTGTCGCCGGCGGACACGGCGAGCATGGTGCGCGAGCCGGCGCTGGCGTTCGTCACGGGCGTCGGGACGAGGACGAGCCACACGTCGATCATGGCGCGCGCCCTCGAGATCCCGGCGGTCGTCGGCGTGGCGAACGCGCTCGAGAAGATCCGCACGGGCGACACGCTCGTCGTCGACGGACTCACCGGTCAGGTGTTCGTGCGGCCGACGGAAGAGACCATCCGCGATGCGCGGTTGCGCTCCGAGCAGCACCTGGCCTTCGCGCGGCAGCTCCTCGCGGCGCGGCACCAGCCGTGCGTGACGGCGTGCGGCGTGCCCGTGGCGCTCAAGGCGAACGTCGAGCTGCCGGCCGAGGCGATCCTGGCCGTCGACCACGGCGCGCAGGGGATCGGCCTCTACCGCACCGAGTTCCTCTACATCGACCGGACGACGCAGCCGGGCGAAGACGAGCAATACGAGGTTTATCGTGCCATCGTCGAGGCCGTCAGCCCCGAGCCCGTGACGCTCCGCACGTTCGACATCGGCGGCGACAAGTTCGCGAGCACCTTCCAGCTCCCCGCCGAGATGAACCCCGCGCTCGGCCTGCGCGCGGTGCGCCTCGCGCTCAAGCAGCCCGAGGTCTTCTTGACCCAGCTCCGCGCGATGGTCCGCGCGAGCGCGCACGGCGACGTCCGCATCATGGTGCCGATGGTCACGAGCGTGCACGAGATGCGGGAGGTTCGCCGACTGCTCGCGCAAGCCGTCCAGCAGGTCAAGGCGCGCGGGCAAGCCTTCGAGGAGCACATTCCGCTCGGCATGATGATCGAGGTGCCGGCCGCGGCCGTGATGGCCGACGTGTTCGCGCGCGAGGCGGACTTTTTCAGCCTCGGGACGAACGATCTCGTCCAGTACTCGCTCGCCATCGACCGGGCGAGCCCGTCGCTCGCCTCCCTCGCCTCGCCGTTCGATCCGGCCATTTTACGCCTCGTCAAGTTCGTCGCCGACGTCGGACATCGCGCCGGGCACTCCGTCGCCGTGTGCGGAGCGATGGCGTCCGATCCGCTCGCGGCGTGCTTGCTCGTCGGCCTCGGGCTCCGCGAGCTGTCCATGGAAGCGGCCGCCATCCCGGAGATCAAGGAAGCCATCCGGCGCCTGTCGGTCGACGAGGCGCAGTCGATCGCGACGCTCGCCCTCGCGTGCGACAGCGCCGACGCCGTCGAGGAGCTCCTCGCGCGCGAGCTGGCGCCGCGCCTCATCGACCTGCTCGCGGGCCTCGCCGACGAGGCCGCGCTTGCCCACGCATCGAGCTGAGTCGCGACCCCGCGCGGGCCGAAAAATGCCGCCCCACCGGCATTCGCGCGCGTTCCGGCGTACGGAGCGACCCGGCGCGACGCGTTCCGCAACGCCTTCGCCACGGCGATGACGCACGGAGGCGACGACGGCGACACCAAGGAGACGAGCGGCCGAACGGCCCATCATCCGACCGGCGACACGAGGCCGCGCGACGTGGTAGCGTGCGCCCGCTTCAATGGCTATCCCGGCCCGATTCCGCGCACGATTCTACGCCGCCGCCCTCTCCATGTGCGGCCTTGGCCTCGCAGCGGCGAGCGTTCCGGCCTGCGCGAGCACCGACGACGCCAACACCGTCGACCGCCCCTGCCCCGACGGCCAGGCTTGTCAGGTCAACCTGACGCTCCTGCACACCTCCGACATCCACTCGCGGCTCTTCCCGTACGAGCAGGTCATCACGCAGGTCGACGCGGCGCTGGGGCTCGGGGCGCTCGACCAGGTGGCGAACGTCGGCGGCGTCGCGCGCATGTCCTACGTGCTCAACCGCGAACGCGCGCGGTCGGCCCGCGTGCTGCACTTCGACTCCGGCGACTGTTTCCAGGGAGCGCCGATCTTCAACTTCTTCGCCGGTGAGCCCGAGGTCCGCGCGATGAGCGCGCTCGGCACCGACGCGGCGGTCGTCGGCAACCACGAGTTCGACCGCGGCGCGCAGAACGTCTTCACGCAGTTCCAGAACTGGTCGAATTTCGCGCTCCTCGCGGCGAACTACAAGTTCGAGCAGGCCGCCCAAGACATCCCGAACTTCGGCGCGGTCGGCGCCGTGAGCCGCCCGTTCGTCGTGATGAACACCGGAGGCCTGCGCGTGGCGGCCATCGGCATGGCGAACCTCTCGAGCATCACGTCGATCTTCGACCAGCCGAACAGCATGGGCATTCTGCCCCTCAGCACGGTGGACGTCGCGCAGTTCTACGTCGATCTGCTCCGGCCGTACGTCGACCTCGTCGTCATGGTCACGCACCTCGGGCTCGAGGTCGACCAGATGATGGTCCGCGGGACCACGGGCATCGACGTCGTGCTCGGCGGCCACAACCACATCGTCATCAACCCCCCGCAGCAAATCCGCGATTGCTCCGCCGATCCCCAGAACCCGGGGTTCGTGTGGACGCTCGATCCGAACAAGACGTACGACCCCGACGCGACGCCGCCGGACGACGACGATCCCGCGCTCAAAGGGCCGGCGGGCAACTACGATCCGGACGGTCATCCGTTCTCGATCAAGCGCGCTTGCCACCCGCGCAACGTCGTCATTTCGCACTCGGGCGCCTTCGCGAAGTACGTCGGCCGCCTCGATCTCGTGGTGTCGAACGACCCGAACCGCATCTCGCCCGACGGCGATCCGAGCCACTACGAGCCCGTCAACGGCTTCGAGGTCGAGTCGAGCCAGTACACGTCGTTCCCCATCGACGCGAGCATCCCCGAAGATCCGGTCGTCGTCGACATGCTCCAGCCCTACCGGCGCGTGCTCGACAACGTCGCCGATCTCAACATCCTCGTCGGCTACAGCCCCGAGGGCTCGAAGCGCATCTCGTCGTCGGGCGGCGACTCCCCGCTCGGCAACGTCGTCGGCAACGCCATCTGGCTGCGCCTCGGCATCCAGACGGACTTCTCGCTCACGAACTCGACCGGCATCCGCGCGGATCTGAACCCCGGCCCCGTCACCACCGAGCAGATCTACAACATCTTCCCGTTCGACAACTCGATCACGAAGATGCAGCTCTCGGGCTCCGAGGTGCAGCAGCTCTTCGACTTCACCGCGCGCCGCGCCGCGGGCCGTGGTTGCACGTCGCAGGTCCAAATCGCCGGCGCGCGCGTCCGCCTGAACTGCTCCACGTGCACGAGCACGACGGACGTCGCGTGCAACGTCGACGCGGATTGCGAGGGGGTCCGCGGACGATGCGACACCGGCAAGCACTTCTGCACCGTGTCGGCGTGCGCGGACAACATCTACATCGGCCACGTGCGTCGCGACGGGAACTACGTCTATTGCACGTCGGACGAGCAGTGCCGCGATCCGAACGGTCCGGTGCTCCCCGGTTCGTGCGACCGGAGCGGCGGCGGTGACCAAGGCATCTGCCTCTCGCCCATCAAGCCGACGAACCTCTACGATCTCGCGACGAGCAACTACCTCGCCAGCGGCGGCTCGGGCTTCCGTGTCTTGCAGCGGAACACGACGCAGTTCGACACGAAGGTCCAGCAGCGCGACGCGCTCATCGACTACCTACGCGCCGGAAAACCCTGCGGCTACGACCCGGTCGCGAACGCCACGACCGACGGTCTGCGCACGTGCAGCACGGACGACGAGTGTGCCGACGGGTTCGCGTGCGCGTGCCCGGGCCACGTGGAGGAGAGCGGATCGCCCGTCACGTGCCGGAGCACGGGGAGCTGCGACGCCGGGCAAGGCCGCTGCGTGCTCCGCGACTGCCGCGATAGCGTCGCCCGGTTCCACGCGCAGCGCTGCGCGACGGCGCCGAACCAAGAGGCGTGCCGCACCGCCGTCGGCGCGTGCCAGCTCGGCGGCGAGCAATGCAAGATCCTCGCGTGCATCGATCACACGATGGGCAGCTTTTCCGACAACCGCGTGGAGATGATCGGCCGATGACGCGCGCGATCCTTTCGAAGCTCGAGACGGTCCTGCGCCGGCGCCTCACGCTCGGCGACAAGGTCCCTTCGGCGCGGCTCGCGGCGGCGTCGCTCTTCGTCATGGCGGTCGTCCCGCTCGCGGGCAGCTCGTGCTCGGACGACGGCTTCGGGCGCGCGCGCGGCACCCAGCGGCTCGTCGTCGAGTTCGTCGATCCGGAGGTCGACGTCGGCACGCGCTTCGCAGGCCTCCCCCTCCCGCTCGACAAGACGCGTGACTTCGAGGTCCGCGTCCGGGCCCTTCGCCCCGACGGCACGATCGACACCACGTTCAATCGCTACGTCCGCGTCGCCTCGAAGCCCGGCGCGGTGGCGCCCCTCGACGGCGACGGCACCGAAGGCCGCAACGTGCTCCTGCGCGGCGGCATCTCCGAGCCCGTCACGGTCAAGCTCGCGAACGTCTTCGGCGTCACCTACATCTTGGCGCAAGACGCGGGCTACGTCCCGGTCGATCCGCTGCGCGATCCGCCTCCGGCCTGCTCCGACGGCAAGGACAACGACGGCGACGGCACGATCGACTTCCCGGCCGACGAGGGCTGCGCGTTCGCGAACGACGACGCCGAAGAAGGCGGCACGTACGCCGAAGGCGCGAGCCCGCCGATCTTCTTCGTGTTGCCGCGCGTCTCCGACACCCGCGGCCTCGCGTGCCCCGATCGTACGAACCCGAACGCGTGCACCGGCGGCGGCGCGACCCCTTACGGCAAACAGGCCATCAACCTCGACACCGGCTACCACGAGTTCTTGGCGGAAGACGACAGCCGCGCGTTCAAGTTCGATTTCAGCCTCGTCGTGACGCGCCTGTCGTCGAGCGGGTTCTACGTCTCCGATCTGCGCGAAGACACGCCGACGTTCCTGCCGAAGGGCTACAACAACCTCTACATCTTCAACTTCAGCACGCCGCCCGAGATGAAGGTGTGCGATCGCCTGAAGACGTTCGCGGGGACGCCGAGCGAGTTCTACGGGTTCACGCAGCTCAGCTTCCCGACGTGGACGATCGAGCCGTGGGATCCGAGCCAGCGGCGCTGCCTCGTGCCCGAACCGTCGCCCCTCACCAACGAAGACATCGCTGGCGGCGCCAACACGCTCCAGCCGCTGACGGGCGGCCTCGTCCGCCTCGAGACGCTCCTCAACACCGATGGCAAGCCCGTGCGGAGCGCGATGGTCACGCCGAAATTCGGCCGCGGCGAGGTGCCTTGCGTCGACGAGAACGGCGACGTGACCCCCATCGCCGAGCTCGCGAACGGCGTGAAGGGCTGCGCGGTGAAGACGAACACCGACGGGACGCGATCGCTGCAGTTCGTCCCCGGACCCGACGCGACGAACTGCGACTTCGACAAGAACGGCAGCATCACGTTCCGCGATCGATCGTGCGTTCCGTGCGACGCCGAGGGCGCCGATCCGGCGACGTGCGACGGGGGCGGCTGCGTGTTCCCCGAGGACGACTGCTCGCAGACGTGCTCGGGCGACGCCGAGTGCACCGAGTACTCGAATTTCGCTTCGCGCAGCACGTTCCGCATCACCGTCGCCGACATCAACGGCCTCAAGTCCGCCATCCAAGCCAACGGCACCGCCGCAGGCTTCGATCCGCTGGCGAACAAAGGTCAACTCTTGCGGTCGTTCACGGGCGCCCTGACGTTCTTCTCGGGCGGCGCGCAGTACACGATCGAAGCCCGATGCGACGACGACGTCGTGATGGATCCGGCCGGCGCGCCGATCGCGTCCGACGTCGTCTGCGCGAACTCCAGCGAATGCCCGAGCGGCTTCGAGTGCCTCCCGCTCGGCGACGGCTCGAAGGCGTGCCGGAGCGCCCAAGAAGGCAGCCGCGCGCTCGTGGCCCCGCACCTGGCGTGCGTCTTCCCTCGGACCTTCGCCGACGACAACCCGCAATAGCTTCGCCAAAGCCCGCCCCCCGTACCCGACGAGAACACTCCGTATGCGCTTTCGTTCGATCCTCCGCTTCGCCACGTCGGCGTTCGTTTTCGCGATCCCCGCCGTTTCGTTCGCCCAAACGTCGTCCTCCGAACCGGCCGCGCCCGACGCCGCCGACGGTGGCGCGCCCCAACCGACGCAGGGCACGACGAACGCCGCCGGCGGCCTTTCGGCCGACGTCCAAGCGACGCCGAGCAACCAAGGTGCGACGGCCGGAGCGGCGGCGACGACCGACGCGAACGCCCCGACGACGGCGGCCGCGGCGACCGCGAACGAGCCGGCGGTCCCCGACATGCAAGGCACGGCCGGCGCGCGCGCGGCCGGGACGGCTCCCGCCGGCGTCACGGGCGGCGGCTTCATGGATACGCGCCTCACGTGGACGTTCGGCGACGACGACTTCACGCACAAGACCGGCGAGCTCATCCCGCTCTCGCCGACCTTCAGCGTCGGAGAGCGGCCGCAGTACCGCCTCTTCTTCGACAACCTGAATTCGCGCTTCAGCGGTCGCGAGAACCTGACGCATCTCGTGATGTACAAGAAGCTGCCGTCGTTCATTCCGCGGTTGACGACGGAAGCGGCGCTCGTGCTCCGCTTCGACCTCGCGCAGCTCGCCTCGCGCACGAACAACCTCAACTCGGCGCTCTACGACTCGGGTTCGTACCTGCGCGCGTTCTACCAGACGGGCTCGAAGGAGCGCGAAGGCCTGTCGGCGGTGTTCTTCCCGCTCGACACCGACCGCGTCCGCCTCGGTTACCTCTACGACCTGTCGTGGGGCGGCACGGCGGCGTCGATCAACCAGTCGATCTTCCCGCGCATCCAGGGCAGCGCGCCCGGCGCGAAGTTCCAGTACGACGCCGAGAAGTTCTACGCGTTCGTCGGCTTCAAGACGGCCACGATCGTCCAGCCCGCGCAGGTGCTCAACCCCGGCGGCCACAACGACGTCGAGACCGTGCGCGTCGGCGAGACGAACTACGGCTTCCTCGGCGGCGTCGGCGTCGACCCGCTCGAGAACCTGCGCTTCGACGCGGGCTTCGGCTACTTCCAACAGGGCAAGTTCGACCTCGAGGACGTCCGCGGGAAGGACGTCTACACGTACGGCGGATCGGGCCGCTTGGTCGTGCACCACAAGATGCCGGTGCCGCAGTCGGTCGACTTCCTCCTCTACAAGAACGACCCGAACAAGCCGATGGTCTTGTTCAAGCCGCAGGAGTACGACCCGAAGGAGCTGGCGTGGAGCGTCAGCGCCGAGCTCGACTACCTGAACCAGCACCTCAAGGACTTCGACGTCGCCGGCGCCACGAAGGATCAGGGCGCGATCGGCGGCGCGATCCAAGGCGTCGTCAAGGCGGGCTACCTGCGCGTCAGCGCGACGGGCATCTACCGCAACCTCAACTTCGTCGTCCGCAACGTCCCGGGCTTCATCCCGTTCGAGACGCTCCCGAAGACCGCGAAGACGGATCCCGAGCTCTTCGGCGCGCTCGCGGCCGACTACTACATCGAGTCGCTCCACCTGACGCCCGGCATCGGCGGCGGCCTCCAGCTCCCGTCGACGTTCCGGAGCGAGTTCACCGAAGGCGGCGTCGCCGCGCAGCGTGTCATCGTCGTTCGCCAGCAGGGCGACGAGTCGATCCTCCCGTACGGCAAGGACCGCACGCCCGTCATCCAGGCGCGCGCGGCGATCCGATGGGACCTGTCGGACATGTTCGCCATCGTCGCGTGGGTGCAGCTCATCCGCGACAACAACGGCACGCTCATCGTGCGCGATCCGAACGAAGGCACGGCGTCGCTCCGCGTGTTCCAGAGCCCGAACCGCATCGGCGCCGCCGCGGCCGTCCAAGCGCGCTTCTGAGCGCACGGCGCACGCGCGACCTCGACTCCGGCGCGCACGCACGCACGACCTCGACTCCGGCACGCACGACCTCGACCGGCGCGCGGCATCGACCGATCTCCCGCGAGCTCCACCATGACGGCGGGGCTCGCGTGGCATTTTGGACGAATCGCTTTCCGTCTCCGACGCGGGCGCTACGTTGGACACGTGCCCCCCGCCCCTCGCTCGACGTCGCGCATGCTCCTTCGTGCCGCGATCCTCGCCGGTTGCTCCGCGCTCTTCGCGTCCGCCCCCGCGCACGCGAACGCTTCGTACCTGCCCCTGCCCCCGCCGGCGTTCCGCGTCGTCGAGCGCGAATCCGGACCGGTGAACTACTACCGCGTCGTCGGCGACAAGACCGGCTCGTTCATCGCCGGGCAGTACCGCCCCGGGCTCAAGACGACGGTGCTCGGCTACCAGCTCCGCGACGCCGATCGGGCGCGCGCGAAGACGCTTCGCTGGCGATGGCGTGCCGTCACGCTCCCGCGCGGCGCCGACGGTTGCTCGTCGGGCAAGCGCGACTCGGCCGCGACCGTGTACGTGACGTGGAAGCGCGGGCTTCGTTGGTACACGCTCAAGTACGTGTGGACGACCACCGGGCAGAAGGGCTCGGTCTGCGATCGCAAGCGAAACCCCTTCGTCGCGCAAGACACGATCGTCACGGAGGTCGGTGAGCCGCTCGAGTGGAAGATCGTCTCGCTCGATCTGCGCCGCGAGTACCAGCGCGCCTTCGAGGGCGGCAACCCGAACGCCGACGTCCCCGAGCTCCAAGGCATCGGCATCATGACGGACGGCGACGACACGAACAGCGAGAGCCAGGCCGACTACGCGGGCTTCGAGCTCGGGTTCTGATCGTCGGAGCCGGCCACCCGAAGGATCAGGACGGCCGCGTTCCTTGCGCTTTGCGGCGCCGTCGCGCGAGCACGCCGAGGCCGCCGCCGAACGCCGCCGCGAGCCCGCTCGCGACGAGGAAGAGGACGTCCCAGCGCCCGTCGAACAAGGCGCTCGTCTCGCGCACGACGACCGTGAAGAAGACGCGGAGCGCGAGCGCGACGAAGCCGTACGTGACGAGCGCGAAGACCGCCGCGCGCCGCAGATCCGTGGCGTGCTCGATCGCCCGGACGCTGTTCGGCCAGACCGCGCGTCGAACGTGGTTCACGTAGAGCACCCCCGGCGTGAGCGACGCGAGCAAGCAGGCGATGCCCAAGAGCACGCCCTCGGTCCCGGTCAACTCGTCGCCGTGGAGCGCGCGCACGATGCCCGCGAGCGCCGCCGCGACCGCCGAGACGATCCACGCCGCGAGCACGACGCTGGCGACGACGATCGTGGGCCGCGCGTACGTCGCAGGACCCGCGGCGTGCTCACCGGCGCCGAGCCACGCATCGAGCGCCGCGAACCGCCGCACCTTCTCCGTCGGGGCCGCGAGCGCCGGGCCGGGGACGCCGATCGACACGAGCCCGCCGGTCCGATCGAACGCGCGGAGCGCCCGCGCGAGCTCCGGCATGCTCTCGAACCGATCCGCCGGATCCTTCGCCATGGCCTTCTGCACCACGAGCTCGAGCGCCTCGGGGATCGTCGGCGCCAGCGTGCGGAGCCGCTCCGGATCGCGCGTCAGGACGAGCGTGAGCGTCGAGGTCGGGTCCTCCGAATCGAAGGGCTTCTGCCCGGTCAAGGCGTAGTAGAGGACCGCGCCGACGGCGTAGACGTCCGCCCGATGATCGACGGCCTGGCCGCGCGCCTGCTCGGGCGCCATGTAGCTCGGCGTGCCCATGATCATGCCCGTGCGCGTCAGGTGCGTGCGTTCGTCCCGCGCCTTGCTGATGCCGAAGTCGAGGATCTTGACGCGGAGAGGGTCGGGCCGACCCGAGGGCGCTCGGAGCACGAAGACGTTCTCCGGCTTCATGTCGCGGTGCACGATCCCGCGCGCGTGCGCGGCGGCGAGCGCGCTGCAAATCTGGTGACCGATGACGGCCGCCGACGCCGGCGAGAGCGGGCCGTTCTTGGCGACGTGCTCGGCGAGCTCTTCGCCGTCGAGGAACTCGCCCACGAGGTACGGCGTCCCGTCGGCGAAGTGGTGCACGTCGAAGACGTCGACGACGTGGGGGTGCGACAGCGAGCTCGCGCTCTCGGCCTCGCGCAAGAACCGCGCGACGATCTCGGGGTTCTTGGCGAGATCGGCGTGGAGCGTCTTGATCGCGAAGCGCCGCTCCTTGAGCCGGAGGTGACGCGCCTCGTAGACGCGGCCCATGCCGCCTTCGCCGATCACGCGGACGATCTGGTACGTCTCGCCGGCGAGCGTCCCGACCCGCGGATCGACCTCGGCGCCCGCCTCTTCGATGAGCGGGCTCGCGTCGCGCGGGCACACGAGGAAGTCGCCGGGGTACCACGCGTCGCACGTCGGGCAGCGGCGCGTCATCCGCGGCTCGGCCTTCGCTCCCCCCGATCGAGGGGCCCCCGACTCCGGCGACGAGGCCCCGGCGCCCGCGGAGCTCGGCGGTCCGCCGCCATGCATCACCGTGACGACGCGAGCGCTGCTGGATGCGGGCTGAGACGCGGACGCGGCCGGCACCTGGGACGAGCCGGCCACCGGAGCGACCACCGACGGTGGAGCCGGAGCCCGTGCGACCGGAGGGGGCCGCTCGGTGTCCGCGGTTCCTTCACGACCAGAGACAGGGGCTGACGCGGGCTCGACCTTCGACTCGGCCGGCGCGTGGCCCGTGGCGGCCCCTCCGGCCGCCGCGCGGGGCGACGAAGACGGCATCCCCGAAAGATATCGCGGAAGAGCGGCATTGACGTGGGAAATCCCCCGCCTATACTGCGCGCGCCGTGCCTCCATGGTACGACATCGGCCTCTCGCTCCGTACCAGGTGTACCCGCGGGTTTTTGCCGAACCTTCTTTTGCTTTTCATTTCCAGCTTGTAGATACGCTTTTTCAACGAGGCTCGTCCTGGGCCCACACGCTCCCCTACGGGAGCGCCTGCCTCGCCGGTGCGAGGTGCCTGGGAGACGCCTTTAGCTCTGGAGTTTCCAAGAGATGCCTCTTCATACCGAAAAGAAGACCGAGCTCATCGACAAGTTCCGTACGCACCCGTCCGACACGGGTTCGCCCGAGGTGCAGATCGCCCTCCTCACGGAGCGCATCGCCTACCTCACGGAGCACTTCAAGTCGCACGCGAAGGATCACCACTCGCGCCGCGGCCTCCTCAAGATGGTCTCGAAGAGGCGCCGCCTCCTCAACTACCTGAAGAAGTCGAGCCTCGATCGTTATCGAAAGACGGTCTCGGCCCTGAACCTCCGCAAGTAGTCGTGTTCCGAGGGGGGATGGCAAAGGTGCCATCCCCTCGCGTTTTTCGTCCTTTTTTCCGGGTAAAACCGACTCTCCGCCTTGCTCTTCGATTCACCCGCTCGAGCCGCGACGCCCGCCCAAGGGCCGCGCTTCGTTCGTGCGTGTGAACCGAGGACCAAAGGCGAACCGGCCCCTTACCCGACGTCGCGCTGCACGCACGCAGCACCGCGCCCAAGGAGCGCCACCTGCCATGTCTTTCGTCCGTGAATCCGTGTTGGTCAACGGGCGCCCGCTCACCCTCGAGACGGGACGCCTCGCCAAGCAAGCCCACGGTTCCATCCTCATCACCTACGGAGAGAGCGTCGTCCTCGTCACCGCCGTCAGCGGCGACGAGCGCCCCGGCCTCGACTTCTTCCCCCTCACCTGCGAGTACGTCGAAAAGACGTTCGCCGCCGGCAAGATCCCAGGCGGCTTCTTCAAGCGCGAAGGCCGCCTCCGCGACGACGAGGTCCTCACGAGCCGCCTCATCGACCGCCCGTGCCGCCCGCTCTTCCCCGAAGGCTTCAAGGGCGACACGCAGATCATCGCGACGGTCCTCTCGAGCGACAAGATCAACCCGACGGACATCCTCGCGCTGACCGGCGCGAGCGCCGCGCTCCACATCTCCGACATCCCGTGGGCGGGTCCGCTCGTCGGCGTCCGCGTCGTCCGCCACAACGGCGAGTTCGTCGCGTTCCCGACGTTCGAGCAGCAGGCAAACTCGGACATCGACATGGTCGTCGCGTGCACGAAGGACGCGATCGTCATGGTCGAAGGCGGCGCCGCCGAGGCGAGCGAGGCCGACGTCATCGACGCGCTGATGTTCGCGCACAAGAGCGCGCAGCCGGTGCTCGAGCTCATCGAGAAGCTCCGCGCGGCGGTCGGCAAGCCGAAGCGCCCGTTCGAGCCGAAGGCGCTCGCCGCCGAGATCGCCGCGAAGATCCCGGCCATCGTCGACAAGGCGATCCTCGACGCGTCGCTCATCAAGGAAAAGAAGAAGCGCTACGACGCGTACAAGGCCGCCAAAGACGCCCTCGTCGAGAAGCTCACGAAAGATCTCGGCGCCGAGAAGTTCCTCGAGAACGAGAAGCTCATCAAGGCCGAGTTCGAGGAGCGCAAGTACCACGTCGTCCGCAACTACGTGCTCTCCGAGAAGCGCCGCATCGACGGACGCGACAGCAAGACCATCCGCCCGATCGCGATCGAGGCGGGTCTCCTGCCGCGCGTGCACGGCTCGTCGCTCTTCCAGCGCGGCGAGACGCAGGCCATCGTCACCGCGACGCTCGGCACGAGCGCCGACGAGCAGAAGATCGACGCGCTCACCGGCGAACGCTGGAAGCGCTTCATGCTCCACTACAACTTCCCGCCCTTCTCCACGGGCGAGACGAAGCCGCTCCGCGGACCGGGGCGACGCGAAGTCGGCCACGGCGCCCTCGCCGAGCGCGCGCTGCTCCGCATGATCCCGGAGCAGGAGAAGTTCCCCTACACGATCCGCGTCGTGTCCGAGACGCTCGAGTCGAACGGCTCGTCGTCGATGGCCGCGGTGTGCGGCGGGACGCTCGCCCTCATGGACGCGGGCGTGCCGATCAAGACGCCGGTCGCGGGCATCGCGATGGGCCTCATCACGGACGGCCCGGTCGACAAGCCGAGCACGCGCTTCGCGATCTTGAGCGACATCCTCGGCGACGAAGATCACCTCGGCGACATGGACTTCAAGGTCTGCGGGACGTCGAAGGGCATCACCGCGATCCAGATGGACATCAAGATCGAGGGCCTCACGCGGCAGGTGCTGTCCGAGGCGCTCGAGCAGGCGCGCGACGGCCGCATCCACATCCTCGGCAAGATGAACGAGGTCCTCACGCAGGCGCGTCCCGAGCTCTCGAAGTACGCGCCGCGCATCACGACGATCAAGGTCAAGCCGGACCAGATCCGGCTCATCATCGGCCCGGGCGGCAAGACCATCAAGGGCATCATCGACCAGACGGGCGTGGCCATCGACGTCGAGGACGACGGCACGGTCAACGTCGCGTCGAGCGATTCGGACGCCGTGAAGAAGGCGCTCGACATCATCAAGGGCATCACCGCGGAGCCCGAGGTCGGCGCGACCTACAAAGGCTCGGTCCAGCGCATCACGGACTTCGGCGCGTTCGTCGAGATCCTGCCGGGGACCGACGGCCTCCTCCACATCTCCGAGATCGCGCATACGCGCGTCGAGCGCGTGGGCGACGTCCTCAAAGAGGGCGACGAGATCGAGGTGAAGGTCATCGAGGTCGGTCGTGACGGCAAGATCCGGCTGTCGCGGCGCGAGCTGCTCGCCCTGCCCGAGGGCCCCGAAGGCGAAGCCGCCAAGGCGCGCCTGATGGCGGCGCGCGAAGCGGGCGGCGGGCCTCCCTCGCGGGGCGACCGTGGACCGCGCAGCGGTGGTGATCGTGGACCGCGTGGTGGCGGCGATCGCGGACCGCGTGGCGGCGGCGATCGCGGGCCGCGCGGGCGCTGACGTACGATAGGCTCATGGGGCTGGCGTGACGCCGGCCCCATGGAGCAACGCCAGGGTGAGGCGGTGACGGAAGAAGACCCCAAAGCGACGGAGAAAACGGCGAGCATCAGCAGGCTCGCCGCCTCCGATCCTGCGCCTGCGAGCGACGGAGGCGAGGCCGCAGCGAGCGCGCGACCGAGCGGTCGTTCGACCCGGCGTGCCGCGCCGCCGAAGCGATGGTGGACGCTCTCGGCCGGGATGCTCGCCGCGATCGTGGGGGTGCTCACGACCACGGTCGTCGTCGGCACGTGCGAAGAGACGAAGTCGAAGGAGCGCGCGGAGGGCCCGATCGGAGCCGACGCGACGGCCGCATTGGTTTCTCCTTCGAGCACCGACGCCGACGTGGACGCGGCGGAGCCGGAGGACGCGGATGCTTCGGACGAAGACGCCGACGGTTCGCCCGAGCCCAGTACGAGCCTCCTGCCTCTCCCGACGCCGGTCGCGCCGTCCTCGGAGCGCACGCGCGACGCGTCGGACGACGATGGCGGGGATGACGATGGCGGCCAGGCGGAGCTTGAAGTTCGTGGGTCCTCCGAGCACGACGCAGGGCACACCGAGCGCGATGCTGGTCACCACGCCGACGCCGGCACGCGCGGTCCGATCCCTACGGGTAGATCGAGCCACGATGCAGGGCCAGGGCACACCGAGCGCGATGCGGGCTCAGGCCGTACGTCCCGCGACGGCGGAAGCTCACCTCGGACGAACGGCGACGCTGGAGGCCATGCCCCGTCGCCGGATCGCGTCTTCGATCGCGCGCTCTGAATCAGCCTCGGGTTCGCGGGCTCGCAAACGTTCCCTCGCGCGGCACGTGCGACGATGCCGCTTGCCCATGAGCCAGGCGGCCACCGCCGTTCGACCGAGCGATCGGAGCAAAAGGCGTTGCCCATCCCCGAATACTGATCTAACGTTCAGTTCATGAGCCTGATTCCTCACGCCACACGTTCGCTCCTCGAGCTCTTTCAAGGTCCTCTTCGTGACGTGCATTTCCCAGACGCGGGTGCGGAGCGCCTCGAAGCTTCGATCGATGCCGTGACGCGGGCGAACGACAACGTCGTTCGTGCGGAAACGGCGCTCGCGGAGGCCCGGGAAGATCTCGCGGAAAAGCAGCGCTGCGTGGGCCACGAGACGGAACGGACCCTCGCGTATGCACGCATCTATGCCTCCGATCGACCGGAGCTCCGCACGGCGCTCGACACCGTGTCGATGCCTTCGACGACGCGCCGTCCGGTGGGTCGTCCACGCAAAGCAAAGGTGGAGAGCGCCGAGCTCCCGAAGATCGACCTCACCGAGTCCCTCGCCGCCGAGTGATCGGTGGCGGTGATTCGCGGCGACATCTCGCCCGCGGCGTCGCCGGTCAGCGAACGCGGCGGTAGACGGCGTAAGAGGCGCCCTTCGAGCCGAGCGGGAGGACGGCTTCCTGCCGGTAGTGCTCGAGGAAGACGGGGGACGTGACGATGCGTTCTTCGACGACGCGCCGATTCGCGTAGACGAGGACCGTGTCGACGTCGCGATCGAGGAGCATCGCGGCAGAGACGCGTTTGGAGGTGTGTCCGCCGGCGAGCGCGGCGATCGACGGATCGGTCAGGCCCGCCAAGTCCACGATGCGCGCGTCGGTGGCGGCGGAGACCCAGCCGACGTCGAGAGCGGCGACGACGTGGGCGTCGCGTAGCACGGGGCGCGCGCGATCGACGAGGGCGCGGCGATCGTCTTGGACGTGCCGGCCCGCGGAGGCCGCCGTCGCCGCGAGCCACGCGCCGACGGACACGGCGAGCGAGAGTCGGGCGAGGGACCACACCGGCTTCGTCCGCGTGGCGACGTCGGCGAACACGAGCGCCAGCGACGGGGCGACCGGCACGAAGAGCCGCGCGTAGGGCATCCAATCGCCGCCCACGGCCACGACGGTGACGGCGTGCGCGACGAACGCGACCGCGAGCGGCGCCGTGCGCCCACCACCGCGGAAG
>JBGAHN010000140.1:0-15696 GCA_044226145.1 Labilithrix sp.
GGGGGTTCTGACGGGCATGGCCGGGATCCCCATCATCGTCCTCGTGCTCTTGGTCCGCGCCATCCTCAGCGCGCGAGCGTCGTCGAGCTCCGCGCGCGCGTCGGGGAGTCATCCGCCGTTCGTGAGCACGCTGACGGGGCGCGCCTTCCTCTATTACTTGCTCGTCGTGATCTGGGCGCTCTTCGTCTTGCCCTCCGTCCTCGTCGGGTTGGTGGGAGATCTTCCAGCGCTCGGACGACCGGGATCCGGCGTCGCCTTCGCCGGCGTCGCGAGGACGATCGCCTTCGCGACGTTCGGCGTCGTCCACCTCACGCTCCTCCTCTTTTCGTGGCCCATCCTTCGCGCGATGGCCCGGCTCGGCCGGCCGAAGCTCGTGTACTACCTCGCCCACGTCGCGCTCATCTTCCCGCGGACGGGCGAGACGTATTCCGGCGCATGTTTGCTCGCCATGCTGTCGCTCGCGCATCGCGGCGACGCCACCCGCGAGGAGCTCGCGTGGATCCGGCAGCGGTTGCGAAAGGAGTACCGGCCGTTCGGCACCTACGCGACGGCGTGCGCGCTGCACCAGGAGCTCAAGGCTCGAAGGGCGCGAAACGACGGGGATTTCGCGAAGGCGTTCGATCTCTCCGAACGTTGCCGCATCGTGCTGGGAACGGTCACCTACCTGTCCGCTCGCGGCATTCCCCGCGGGCCCCGGCGCGTCGCCTACGAGATCTTGACGCTGAAAGACATGCAGCGCGGCCACTGGGGCTGGCTCGACAGCGTGCCGGAGAAGATGCTCACCCAGACGACGCGCCTCGTCCGATCGTGGGAGCGGGAATGGTTGCGCGACGAGCCCGCCGATCCGAAGACCGCGCGCATGCGGCGTCGCATCGGCAAGACGGGCTTCGAGGCGCTCTTCGCTCGCCCGCGCGAAAGCGAGGCCTACGGCGCCGAGCGGGCGTGGCTCGAGGCGCGACGGGCGTTCGTGGCGCTCCAATCGGGAAAATTCGTCGGACCGCGCGCCGCGTTGTCGATGTTGAACGTCTTCGACTTCCTCCTCCATCCGGAGTGCGAAGAGAACGTCCTCTCGCCGGAGCTCGCGAACGATCCCGAGCTTCTCGCGAGCGTGCACGACGCCGTCGCCGACGCGCTCACGAAGGCCCTGGAAAACACGATGCTCCCCATCTACGCGAAGCCGAGGTATGGCCCCGTCTCGGCGCGCGTGTACCAGCGCTTGGAGGTCGCGCTCGTCGGAAAATTGGAGCGCGCCATGGACGCCACGAAGGCGCGCGTCGACGCCGATCACCGGCTCGATTCGTTCGGCGAATGGGTCGACGTCTCCTACCTCCGCTCGGCGTATCGACAGCTCGAGTTCACGCTCGGACCGGAGGCCGCCGCGCGCGTCTACCCGCGGTTCGCGTACGTGTACGGCAACCTCGGCGTCATGCTCTCCGAGCGGATCCCTCGAAACCGCCCGCTCGCGTACGCCGTCTTCAACGTCCTGCACAAGGAGGCCGAACGGTTCGAAGACCCGGAGAACGTCCGGCAGCAGACCCACAACATGAAGGTCACGTCGGGGATCCTCTGAGAGGCGCCCTCGGGTGAAGGGCGCCCTCGGGACGCGAGCTCACGCGTGGCGTTCGACGATCCTCGGCACGAGGAGCGCGAGCAGGGCGGCGAGAGCGGCGATGAGGAGAATGGCCGGGTAGCTGCCCGACATGGCCGACGAAACGGGTTCCATGATGCGACCTCCGAAGGGCCGACGGAGAGCATCCGCCGTGCCGAAAGAGGGAAAAAGCCCTGCCACGGCCGGCCAAACGCGGCGGACGCGAAAGTCCACTTGACGAACGGCCCTCGTCTGTCGACTGTCACGGCGTCCATGCTCGACATCTCCTTCATTCGCCAGAACCCCGACGTCGTTCGTGCCGCCATCAAGAACAAGCGCGTCGAGCTCGATTTCGACGAGCTCCTCCGCGCCGACAAGGAGCGCCGCGAGACGATCGCGGCCATCGAAGCGAAGCGCGCGCGCAAGAACGAGATCGCGCAGCTCATCCCGAAGGCGAGCAAGGAAGATCGGCCGAAGCTCATCGAAGAAGGCAAGTCGGTGAAGACCGAGCTCGATCGGCTCGAGCCGTCGCTGACCGAGGCGCAAAAGCACTTCGACGCGCTCATGCTCCGCGTGCCGAGCATCCCGCGGCCCGAGGTGCCCATCGGCGTCGGCGAGGAAGACAACGTCGAGATCCGCAAGGTGGGCACGCCGCGCGCGTTCGACTTCACGCCGAAGGACCACGTCGAGCTGATGACGCTCCACAAGATGGTCAACTGGGACGGGCCGCGGAAATACGCGGGCGGGCGATCGTACGCGCTGACGGGCATGGGCGCCTTGCTCGAGCTCGCCGTCACGCGCCTCGCCGTCGACACGCTCGTCGAGCGCGGCCTCACGCTCGTCGTGCCGCCCGTCATGGTGAAGGAGCGCGCGATGCAGGGCACGGGGTTCTTCCCGCTCGGCGTCGAGGAGGCGTACTCCATCACGGCGGACGAGCTCTTCTTGGTCGGGACGAGCGAGGTGCCGCTCGTGTCGCTGCACTGCGACGAGATCCTCGAGGCGAGCCAGCTACCGATCCGCTACGCGGGCATCTCGAACTGCTTCCGACGCGAAGCGGGCGCGTACGGCAAGGACACCAAGGGCCTCTACCGCGTCCATCAGTTCACGAAGGTCGAGCAGGTGATCTTCACGTTCCCGGACGAGGCCGTCGCCGAAAAAGAGCACTACACGCTCCTCGGCAACGCCGAGGCGATCCTCGCGAAGCTCGAGATCCCGTACCGCGTCGCCATCGCGTGCACCGGCGAAATCGGCCTCGGACAGACGCGCAAGCACGAGGTCGAGTCGTGGATGCCGGGGCGTAACGACGGCAAGGGCGCCTACAACGAGACGCACTCGTGCTCGACGCTCGGCGACTTCCAAGCGCGGCGCTCGAACATCCGCCTGCGCATGCCCGACGGCTCGCTCGGCTACCCGTACACGTTGAACAACACGGCCATCGCGAGCCCGCGCATCCTCATCCCGCTGCTCGAGAACCACCAGAACGCCGACGGCTCGATCACCTTGCCGAAGGCGCTCGTGCCGTACATGAACGGGCTCGAGGTCCTGCGTCCCTGAGAGGAGGCAGCGCGGGAGGCGCCGCGGTGACGGGAGGCGCGCGGCCACGGACGGCGACGCGCGAGCGATGCCGGGGCGCGCGGGCGACGACGCTCAATGGCGTTTGGTGCGCTTCTTCTTCGGCGCCGGCTTCGACGCATGGGACGAGCCGGCGCGCGGTGAAGCTGCCGGCGCGCTCGACGCGATGGCCGTGGGCGCGTTCGTCGGCGCGGTCATCGACGGCAGCGCGTCCGAGATCGGCGCGGCGAGCTCGGTCACCGCGTCGCTGCGACGACGAAGGATCTCCACGCGGCCGATGGACTCGCTCGACGCCGACGCCGGCGGGGTGAGCGAGGTCGGCGCACGCGTCGAACGCACGCTGAGCACCACGAAGAGGGCGAGCGGAAGGACGACCGACGCCACCGCGACGATCGCGACGACGCGTCCATAACGAGGCGTCACGGGGGACGACGCGTCCACCCATGGCAAGAAAGCGGCAAAGCCGTCGGTGCTCCGCGGAGCCGAGGGAGCGACCGCCGAGGGCGGGCCGTGCGCCGGAAGCAGGCCGTGCGCGGAGACCGAGAGATCGTCGTTCGGCAGCATGACCGGCGGCGCTCCCAGGACGACGGTTTCGTTCGCGTCCGTGGCACTCTCGAGATCCGTATGGCGCACCGGCTCGACCGCCGGAAGTCCACCGGAGGGCGCACGCCCATCGACCCCTCGATCATCGAAAGACACGCGCTTGGCGGGATCGGCGGAGAGCCCGCCCATCCACGTCTTCTGCAGACCTCGCGAGCGACCGAGGGCACCGGCCACCCGCGCCCGAACGACCGGACCGGTCATCGTCACGGTCTCGTCCCTCGGCGCCGCGACGGTCTCGTCCGGCGGCGCCGCGACGGTGTCGTCGTCCTCCGCACCGCTCGCCGACCGCGAAGCGTCGTCCACCCCAACCACCTCTCCATGGTACCGACACCCGTGCGCGAAGCCCAGATCCCATGCGAGGGGTCGTCGCGCCTCCGACGTCGGGCGCGCACGGGACACACGCACGCCGAAGTAAGCGCCGATCGGTGGGCATCGGACAAGCGCGCCGTCGACGCCGAGTCGCGCTATGGTGCGCCCGTGTTCCGCGCCGTGCTCGCAGCGTTTTCCGCGGTTTTTTCGATCGCGGATCCGATCGGCCTCGTCCCCATCTTCCTGGCGATGACGAGCGCCTACTCCCCCGCGCGCCGCCGCCGCGCCGCGATCACCGCGAGCGCCACGATGTTCGTCACGCTCGTCCTCTTCGCGACGGCCGGAAACGCGATCCTGCACTTCTTCGGGCTGTCCATCGGTGCCTTCCGGATCGCCGGCGGGAGCCTGCTCTTCTTGATGGCGGTCGACATGTTGCGCGCGCAGTCGTCGCGCCAGCGGACGACGCCCGAGGAGCTCGCCGACAGCGAAACGGCGACCGAGATCGCCATCTTCCCGCTCGCGTTCCCGATGCTCGCCGGGCCCGGCGCCATCGCGAACGCGATGATGCAGATGGCCGGCGTCGGAACGACGTGGGAGCGCGCCGCGGTGTACGTCGGCATCTTCTCCGCCTCGTTGGCGACGGCCGTCGTGCTGCTCGTCGCGGCCACGGCGGAGCGCACGCTCGGCCCGCGCGTGCTCAAGCTCCTCGAGCGTGTCATGGGCCTCTTGCTCGCGGCCATCGCGGTCCAGTTCGTCGTCGACGGCATCGGTGACGTGCTCCCGGCCCTCCGTCAGGCGAGCACACTGCCCTCCATCGGCTGAGCCCGATCGGTGGACGGGGGGTGGGGGTGGGACGCCGACGCCGCCATCCCGCGCGAACCGACAGCCAGTCCTCGACCGAAAACGTGCGTCCAACGCGCGTCAAAGGTTCCCCTCTCGCGCGCCGCTGCGGCATGATCGTGCAGATGGAAAGTCGCCGCCGATCGACGCGAAGGACGCTCTGCGAAGCCACGATGGCGGTCGCCGCCCTGGGCCTCTCGGTGGGATGCCAGAACGAGACCGCGACGAAGACGGAGATCGAACGAACCGAAGGCCCCGCGACCGCGACGACGCAAGACGTGACCTCCGGAGAGCTTCCCGCGCCGAAGCCGGCGGCGGCTCCTTCGACCGACGCGTCGACCTTGCCCATCGCGAGCTACCCCAAGATCGTGCACGTCGGCGATTCGACCGTCGGCTACACGCAAGGTCTTCAGCTCGAGCTGAAGAAGATCTTCGATCCGCTCGGCATCGCCTACGAGAGCCACACGCTGACGTCCGCCGGCCTCCGCACCATCGCGAAATCGCGCATCGTCGCGAAGCTCGTGGAAGACAAGAAGCCCGATCTCGTCATCATCCAGCTCGGCACGAACAACCTGACCGTGCCGACGCCCTCGGCCTTCGCGCCGGCGATCGCCGACATCGTCGCGCAAGTCGGCGATCGCCCTTGCTACTGGATCGGCCCGATCCCCCTCGAGCAAAAGGAGCACGGCATGCGGGCCTTCCTCCGGGAGAACGTCGCGCCCTGCCGCTTCTACGACTCGTTCGATCTGAAGCTCGAACGCCAGAGCGACCACATCCACCCGACCCAACGCGCCGCGAAGAAGTGGGCGCAGGCGTTCCTGACGTTCACGGAGACGACGCCGCCAGGACGCGCGCTGCAAGCCGTCGCGCCCTGAGGGACGGGGCTATGAAGGCATGAGGCCGGAGCATGCCATGCGCACGCTGCGGGCGCGGGCCATGCCACGTCGAAACCGTCACACACGAGGCTGGTCGCCACGCGCCACGACGCCCGCGGCGGGCGATCCACCGGCGAAAACGCCTGGAGAAACCACGTCGCGACGAAGGACGGCGCGGCAACGGCGCACGCGTGTCGTTCGACGATCGAACGCGGCGCTCGACTTGCATGCGCGCGGCGTCGGTCCGCCATCGCGCGTGCGGTGGCCGAAAGGAGCTCAACCTCGTGAATTCCAACCTTCGAACGGCGATCTCGGTCGGTAGTTTCCTGTTTCTCGTGCACTGCGGCGGCTCGAACTCCGAGCCACCCAAGCAGCCCGGCGAGGCGATCGAGACGACCGAGACCACGACCGAAACCACGCCGTCGACGATGCCGCAACAAGGCACCACGCCCTCGGGCACCACCACGGAACAAGGCCAAGGCCCGAGCTCGATGAACTCCGGTTCGATGAACTCCGGCTCGATGGACGGCGCGCGCGCGAACACGGGCTCCGTCGGCACGACGACCACGACGTCGGGCGAGAGCACGCGCGGCGCGGCGTTGTCGGACGGTCAGATCGTCGCGATCACGTCGGCCGCGAACGAAGGCGAGATCGCCATGGCCGAGCTCGCGAAGAAGAACGCCGACAGCGCGCGCGTGAAGTCGTTCGCGACGACGATGATCTCCGAGCACGGCAGCGCGGAGGCGAAGGGCAAGTCGATCTCGCAGAGCGCGAACATCCAGCCCGTCGAGAGCGACGTCTCCCGCCGCCTCAAGGCCGACGCGGACAGCACGCTCGCGTCGCTCCGCGACCAGAAGGGTAAGGCGTTCGACAAGGCCTACGTGAACGCGCAGGTCAAGATGCACCGTCAGGTCCTCGCGACCATCGACGACGAGCTCCTGCCGAACGCGTCGAACCCGCAGCTCAAGAAGCACCTCGACGACGTGCGCAAACACGTCGCGAGCCATTTGGCGAAGGCCGAGGACCTGGAGAAGAAGGTCGACGTGCAATAAGCCTTCGTCCCATGTGCGCCGGCGAGGCTTCGCGACGCGCGAAGCCTCCCGCTTCAGCGAAACGCGTACGGCGCTTCGTCGACGACGACCGCGAGCGTCCACGGGTTCGTGTCGAGGTGCTGGAAGACGACGAGCGACGACGCCTCGGTTCGCAGTCCTTCGCGGACGTGCGCGGCGATGGCGTCGCGCACCGAGGCGATCGGGAACGGAACGTCGCGATCGCCGTGGTGGTCGCGGTTTTCGTTGATGCCCGCGTCGAGTCGGACGCCGCGCTCGCGGGTGGACAAGACGACGTTCCCGCCGTCGTCGACGAGAGCGGCCCATTGGAACCCCGCGACCGGCGCGGCCATCGCGTCGAGCACGTCGTCGAGCCGGACGTGCGCCGCGGCCACGCCCTCGAGCGCGCCACGTTCGTCGTGGAAGGCGCGCGCGCACGGGACGATGAGCTGCCCGCTCGTCGCGTCAGGGTACGGCGCGCCCCACACGTGCCCGCGGCGCTCGGCGGCGGCGACGTACCACGTTCGGCGCCGGACGTCGTAGTCGGCCGGAAAGAACGTGTTGCCCGGATAGACGAGGAGCTCGCCGCGCGCGAACGCGAGATCGGTCCAGAGGATCGGCGAATGCTCGCGGGCGGCCGCGCGCTGCGTCGCCTCGGAGCGGCCCAGGATTTCGTCGTCGGCCGCGGCCCGCGCCGACGTCCGCACCAAGAAGCCTTCGAGATCGCCGAAGCGCGCGAGGACGGGCTCGGCCTCGGGCTCGGTCACGCCGGGCGAGCGCACGTGGACGGCGCCGTCGAAGGTCACGCGCTGCTTGTAGCGGTCGATCCAGACCGCCTTCGACGACGGCGGCAGGAGCGACGGCGGATCGATCGGCGCCGCGCGGCGTGAAGGAGGCCGCTTCATCGCCTCCGACGCGGACGACGCGAGGCCCTCGAGGAGCAGCTCGATCCGCTGGAAGCGCGCGTCGAGGTTTCTCCCCACGGCGCCCACGGAGGCGGTCAGCCCCGCGACGCGCTCGGACTGCGACGCCGCCCGGGAGCGCGCGCCGAGCTCGCGCACGAGGCCCAGCACGACGGCGATCGAGACGACACAGGCGAGCCCGAAGAGGGCGCCGAGCACGACGGCAGGGCGGCGCTTCCACTTCCTCCACAAGCGAAACCACGCCGGATCCGGCAGGACCGAGACGCTCTCGTCGCGCAGGAACCGGCGGACGTCGGCGGCGAGGTCGGCGACGCTCTCGTAGCGCGCGCGCGGATCGGCGTGCGTGGCCTTGCGCACGATGGCTTCGAGCTCGCGCGGGACGGGCTCGCCGAAGCGGTGCGACAGCTCGATGGGCATGTCGAGCATGGTCTCGCTGATGCGCATGACCGTCGAACCTTCGCGCGCCGACTTGAGCATCGCGACCTCGGCGAGCATGACGCCGAGCGCGTATTGATCGGTCGCGTACGACACGTCCTCCGAGCGCGCTTGTTCGGGCGACATGTAGCCCGGCGTCCCGAAGACGTCGCCGCTCTGCGTGAGCGCCGGCAGCGACGGCGTCTTCGACGTCTCGCCCGACCGCGGCGAGCCCGTGAACGGTTCGAGCGCCTCCGTCGGCGTCTCGCGATCCTCCTCGCCCCGAGCGCCGTCGACGATCCGCGCGACGCCCCAGTCCATCACGTAGACCTCGTTGTGGACGCCGAGCATGACGTTCTCGGGCTTCAGATCGCGGTGGATGACGCCGCGCGAATGGGCGTATTGGATCGCGTCGCACGCCTTGAGGAAGCGCTCGAGCCGGCTCGACAGATCGTGCGGCGGCGTGCGGCTCGCCTCGGGGCTCGCGGAACACGCTTCGAGGTAAGCGGCCATCGTCTCGCCCTCGACCAGGCGCATGACGAACGCCGGATCGCCCTCCGGCGTCGCCACGAGCGCGTAGAGCGGGACGATGTTCGGATGCTCGAGCTGCGCGCCGAGCTGCGCTTCGACCAAGAACCGACGGAAGAACGCGGGGTTCTCCCGGTGCTCTTCGCCGAGGACCTTGACCGCGACCGGACGCCCGAGGTCCTTGTCGATGCCGCGGTGGACGACGCCCATGCCGCCTCGTCCGAGCTCGTGCTCGAGGGCGACGTGCTCGTCGACGCGCGGCATGCGGCGCAGATCGTCGGGCACGTGCTCGATGCGGCGCGCCGGCCGAACCGCGCTGACGGGACGCCCCTGCCCCGGCGAGCCCGCGTCGGAAGGGGACTTCATGCCCGTCAATGTGCCAGAACTGCGCGCCGCGCATGGAGCGTTTGTCGCGCGGCGCGTCGATGCGGCACCGCGCTCCACCGGCTGGTCGCGCTTCGCTCACGGCGACCGTCCCTCCGCAGTCGAAGCGACGTGCCGGCGAAAGACGCAGGTGCTACGACAATCGGACCCATGCGACTGAACGCGGAGTGGAGCCGCCTTTTGGCGAGCTACAAGGACGATCACCGAAACCCCGTCAATCAGGCGTGCCACAAAGTCGGCATCCCGCTCATCGCGGCGTCGATCCCGGTGGGGGCGACGGTCCTGGGCCTCCCGCTCGCCGCCGGCATGTTCACGGTGGGGTGGACGTTCCAGTTCGTCGGCCACGCATTCGAAGGGAAGAAGCCGTCGTTCGTCGACGACAAGCGCGCCCTCGTCGTCGGTCTGCTCTGGTGGGCCGAAAAGAGCCGCCTCCTCGAGCTACGAACGACCGGCTGACGGATCGTCGTCGCCCGCGACGAGCACGGGCGATGCGCCGGCGCCGAGCACGCCCGTGCGGTTCGTCGCGAGGGCACGGTCGATGCGCCCGCGGAGGATCCCGGCGGCGTCATCGATGCCGAGACCACGGCCGGGACACACGTTCGAGATGCACTCGCGCTCGGCGTCGGTGCGGCCCTGTCGGGGCGCCGCCGTCACGTAGATCCCGAGGCTGTCCGTCGACGAGAGACCCGGTCGTTCGCCGATCACGACGACGACCACGCGCGCCCGGAGCGCTTCGCCGAGGGCATCGCCGGCCGCGACGCGGGCGTTGGGGGCGAGCGCGAGCGGCGCGACCGACAGCCCATGGAGACGCGCACAAACGCGCGACACCAGCGCCTCCCCATGGCGCGTGACAGCGACGGACGACAGCCCGTTCGACACCAGGAAGGCGACGTCCCAAGGCCCCTCCGCGGTCTGGGCGAACGCGGCCAAAGACCGAGGCTCGAGCACGCGTCCCCGATCGGGGCGTGCGAGGTATTGCTCGCGCGTGCCCGCCAACGTCGGCACGATCTCCGCGCGAAGGCCGTGGGTCGCGAGGGCCCGGCGCAGCGCTTCGACATCCCATGGCGCGTGCACCGTGTCTTGGGCGCGGGCGTGCGCGAGCTTCTGGGCGAGCACCTCCCGGGTGGACAGCGACGTCCTCCGCCCGAGCCCGATGCGTGCCGGCGTCGCGCGGCGAAACACGTCCCACGCGTCGCTCACGGCACCCCTCCGGCGGCGTCCCCCGATGGAAGGAGCGCCATCGCGGCGCCGAGCAACCGATCGGCGCCCGCCCCGTCGAGCAAGCGCGTGCCCGAGCCGTCGAAGATCCCGCGCGTCGTGAGCCACGCCTCGAACTCCGGCGCCGGGCGCAACCCGAACAGCCGCCGCAGGTAGAGCGCGTCGTGGAAGGAGGTGCTCTGGTAGCCGAGCATCACGTCGTCCGCGCCGGGGATGCCCATGAAATACGTGCATCCTGCAGCCGCCAGCAGGGTGAGGAGCGTGTCCATGTCGTCCTGATCGGCGTCGGCGTGGTTCGTGTAGCAGACGTCGCACCCCATCGGCAGACCGAGGAGCTTTCCGGCGAAGTGGTCTTCGAGCCCCGCGCGCAGGATCTGCTTTCCGTCGCGCAGGTACTCCGGGCCGATGAACCCGACGACCGTGTTGACGAGGAGCGGACGGTACCTCTTGGCGACGGCATAAGCACGCACCTCGCACGTCTGCGCGTCGAGGCCGCGGTGCGCGCCGGCCGACAGCGCGCTCCCCTGCCCCGTCTCGAAGTACATGACGTTCTGCTCGTCCGACGCGCGCCCCAGCGAGCGGACGAGCGCGTGGGCTTCGTCGAGCATCGCGATCGACGTCCCGAAGCTCGTGTTCGTCCCCTCCGTTCCGCCGATCGATTGGAACACCAGATCGACCGGCGCGCCCCGCCTGCAGAGGTCCATCGTCGTCGACACGTGGCAGAGCACGCAGCTCTGGATCGGCAACGCGAGCTCGGTCCGGACGCGGTCGAGCATCCGGACGAGCCGCTCGACGTCCTCGATCCCGTCGCTCGCCGGGTTGATGCCGACCGTCGCGTCGCCCGATCCCAGGAGGAGCCCGTCGACGACGGACGCGAAAATGCCGCGCGGATCGTCGGTCGGGTGGTTCGGCTGGAGCCGCGTGGACAGGCGCCCTTCGAGGCCGAGCGTCGTCCGAAACCGCGTCACCACACGGCACCGCCGCGCGACGAGCACGAGATCTTGGTTGCGCATCAACTTCGCGACGGCGGAGACCATCTCGGGCGTGAGCCCGTCGCGGATCCGCACGAAGTCGTCGTCGGTGCGCGCGTCGTCGAGCAGCCATTCGCGCAGCTCCCCGACCGTCAGGCTTCGAACAGGCGCGAACGCGACGGCGTCGTGCTGGGCCAGGATGAGCCGACTCACCTCGTCGTCTTCGGGCGGGACGAGCGGATGCGCGAGGAAATCCGCGAGCGGCACGTCGGCGAGCACGTGCGCCGCGATCGCGCGCTCTTCAGCGCTCGACGCGGCGATCTCCGCGAGCTCGTCGGCCGCGCGCCGCGGGGTCGCCCTCGCGAGCAGCGTCGCGAGATCGTCGAACGAATGAACGACGCCGTCGATCGTGCCTCGGTATGCCACGCGCGACCTCCCCGAAGAGGATAGCAACGAAGCGACGGCGCCCGACGCCGGAAAGCCGCTCCGTCAGTTCACAATCGTGAGATCGAGCGAGATCTCGAGCTTGAGGACCTTCGAGATGGGGCACCCTGCCTTCGCGGCCGCCGCGGCTTCTTCGATCTTCGCCTTGTCGGCTCCCTTCGCGGTCACGACCGTCGTGAGCGCGCTCTTGGTGAGCGTCAGGTTCTCGAACGTGATGGTGCACGTGGTTTCGACCGCGTCGGGCGTGATGCCCCGCTCTCCGAGCTGCGCGCCGAGCGCCATGCTGAAGCAGCTCGCGTGGGCCGCCGCGACGAGCTCCTCGGGGTTCGCGCCCGGCGTGCCTTCGAAGCGCGTCTTGAAGCTGTACTTCAAATCTTTGATCGCGCCGCTCGCCACGCCGAACGTGCCGCTGCCTTCCTTGAGGCTCCCCTTCCAGACTGCATTTGCGCTGCGATTCATGGGTTCGTCGTCCTTTCTGCTGGGGTCATGACGACCGCCGGCGGCCGGTGACCGAGCCCCCTTCATAGCGCGATGGCGCAGCGCTGCCCGAGCCGACGGTCATCACGAAACGTCACGAACGACGTCGGCATCGGGCGCGCCATGGGAACGTGGCGACGTGGCGACGTGGGAGAAGGTCGCAGAAGGACCACCGAAGGACTCCGCCGATGCGGCTTCCGGCGTCGCCTCCGACCGAAATGACGTATCCTTTTTCGATGTCGCATTCGGTCGAACGGCGCGCGCATCGGGCGCGAGGAATTTGGGGATACGTGGCGCTCGGCGTCGCGTCGGGGATCGCGATCGTCGCGGGCTGCAGCGGAACCGAAGGCTCGCTGCAAGACCAAGAGCCCACCCCTTCGCCCTCGGCGTCGACGTCGACCGGCCAGGACGCCACCGCGCCGACGTCGAGCACGCCACCGACCTCGAACCCGACGTCGACGAGCCCCCCGGATCAGGACGCCGGACCGCCACCCTCGAAGCCGATCGTCGGCTACACCGGCAGCAGCGCCGTCCGCGGCGTGACGTCGTCGAACGGCGTTCAAGACATGGGCCACCAGTTCGACGTGACGGAGGAAGGGATCTCGATTGCCGATCTCGGCATTTGGGACGAGAAGGCCGATGGGCTCGCGGCGGCCCACACCGTCACGCTCTTTTCGCTGGATCGCACCGGCGCCGGCGCGAAGGCCACGCCGGTCCCGGGCGGCTCGGTCGTCGTTCCGGCGGGCACGGCGGCGCCCCTCGAAGACGGGTTCCGCTTCGCGCCGCTCGTTCAGCCGGTCACGCTCGCGCCCGGCCACTACGCCGTCGTCGCGTTCGGCCTGGACAAGAAGGATCCGTACGGCGACGGCGGGAACATCCCGCTTTCGTCCACCGGCATCGTCGATGCGAAGTTCGATCCGTTCGCGAACGGTGCGAATTCGAACGGCGCCTTCCCGACCGGCGGCGATTCGAATCCCCACGCTTGCGCGTCGTTCCGCTACCGCGGACCGCACACGTCGTTCATCAAGATCATGCCGCTCGGCGCGTCGATCACCGAAGGATGGGCGAGCTCGGCGTCGGTCGCGGGCTACCGCGGCTACCTGCACACGCTCCTCGATCAAGCGGGCGTCGCGCACCAGTTCGTCGGCTCGTCCGTCAGCCACCCCGGTCCGCTACCGGCCGACCAGCGCCACCACGAAGGTCACCCGGGCTACGTCATCCAGTCCGGTTCGTCGGGCGCCGACGGAATCCTGGACCACCTCGACGAGTGGCTCGGCCCGACCGGCGTCACGCCGGATTTCATCCTCGTGCTCGTCGGAAGCAACGACGTCGCCAAGAACTACGACTTCGCGCACGTGGGCGATCGGATGGACGCCCTCATCACGAAGATCTCGAACCCGACGACGGGCCTCGCACCGAAGGCTCGCCTCATCATCTCGACGATCCCGCGCATCAACGACGCGACCCAAGAGAAGCGCGCCGTCAGTTTCAACACCACGATCGTGAACGTGGCGAAGAAGCACGCCGCCGACGGCGAAAACGTCGCGACCATCGACGCACACGCCGTCGTCGGCCCTGGCGACAAAGCCGACAACCTCCATCCGAACGACGCCGGCTACGAGAAAATCGCGCCCCTCTGGCGCGACGCGATCCTCACGCCGTAGCCGTCCTCGCGCCGGAAGCGCCCGAGGGATGGCGCGGGCGAGGCCCAACGTGCCACCTCATGGGGACCGCACGAACCGATCCCCCTTCCACACGTAGCGGCCGCGCGCCTCGCAGCTCTTGACCGCGAACGCGCGATCGCTACGAAATTCGGCCGCGTACGGATCGCCGGCCCCGCTTTGTCGAACCAGCTCGTCGAGCTTCGGAAGCGCCTCCGCGCACCCTCGAAGCTCGACGCGATCGCCGCCCATCGGCGACTGCGCGGCGTGTTCGCGACAAGCATTCGGCGATCTCACGAGGACCGTGCCCGGCTTGGCCCGATCGTGCAGGTCCGCCTCGAGCCCGTCTCGAGAGAACGTGAGCTGCAGGTCGAGCCACCTCGAATCCGGCCAGTCCATCGCAGGCAACGCGTAGCCGACATCGAGGACGGGGACGATGCGCTTGCTCCGAACGACGAACGCAACCGCGGAGAAGCGCATGATGGACGTGCGCACCGCCAACGCACAGATCAGGGCGTCTTCCTTCTCGTCTCCCACCGTCAACGTCTGACAGGAGTCGTCGGCATCGAAGATGGAGTCGGCGTCGAAATCCTCGAAGTTCTTGGGATCACGGGACCGAACCCACGAGCGGAACGCGCTCTTCGAGACGCCACGCGCCTCGAGCCATTCCCCCGCTTTGATCCGCCCCGCCGTTCCGGCGATCGACGGCGTTTCGTCGTCGCTGACCTCGTTCGGTTGAAGCGACGGACAAGGATCGGGGCTCGTCGTCGGTGGGTCGACGTCCGGCTTCGCGGCGGGTCGGGTCGAAGCGATGGGCGGAGGGGACTTCGGCTCCTCCGTCTGCGGTCGAGCCGTGCGCGGCCCACACGACCAGCCGGCCGCGCAAACGAAAGAGGCCATGAGCGCGTGCGTCATCCATTTCATGTATTTCGCTTCCAGCTCGTCGGCGGCGTTCGAACGGCCTCGTCACCGATCCCCGAAGTCGTCACCATCCAACGACGAAAGCCTCGAAAATCGGAGACGCTTCGGAGGAGCACCGCTGCCAGTTCGACGGTAGCCGACGCAGTTGTGCTCGAGGAGGTCCGCCGTGGTCTTCGGTGTTCCGTGACAGGCAAAGTACGCCGGCGTGGCGACGACCGCCATCTCCAGCTTTGGCGTGATGGGCACGGCGACCATGTGCTGGGCAAGGCTTTCGCCGATGCGGATGCCGGCGTCGCAACTGTCGGCAACGCGGCGACCAAGAGCACGAGCGTCTCGGCCGCGCCCCGCCACGTCAGGTCGTGGCCGAGGTGACGCGAGAGCTGCGAAACCGCGAAGGCGAAGACGAGGTCGAAGAACAGCTCGAGGGCTGACCTCACGCTTCTCGACGGCGCCGTCGCTCATGAACGGTTACCCCGTTTGCTCGAGCGGCGCGCTGGCTTCGTGCCTTCCCGGCCGAGGATCTCCTTCGCGAGCTCGACGAAGAGCCGGAGGGGCTCCGACCGCTGCGAACGACTAGGAAAATAAAGGAAGTAGCCGGGGACGGTCGGTGCGTAGGCGTCGAGTACGACGCGAAGCCGACCCTTGCGAATCGCCTCCTCGACCATCGCGTCGAGCACGTACGCGAGGCCCAGTCCGCGCTCGGCGAGCGTCGGCGTGATGGTGCCGTCGTTCGTCACGAGCCCGCCCCGAACGGCGATGCGCCACGATCGCCGACCGCGTTCGAGCTCCCACGCATAGAGCGCGCCAGTCGAGCGAAGTCGGAACGTGATGCAATCGTGTTGAAGGAGATCCTCCGGCCGTTCCGGCGTACCCCGTCGCTTCAAGTAGCTCGGCGCACCGACGACCACGAGCCGAAACG
>JBGAHN010000141.1:0-15611 GCA_044226145.1 Labilithrix sp.
CAGATCCGACGGCGCTCCCAGCGCCACGAGCTGACGCGCGACGCGCCCGAACGCCGGCACGCTCGCGTGCTCTTTGCGTGCATCATGCAACCAAAGCTCCGCGAGGACCGCGCGCGTTTCGTCGTCGAGGCCGCTCGGATCCGGTCGAGGGCCGCGCGCCCATTCCGTGCTGGCGCGCACGCCGGGCGTCACCGCGCGTCCGCGCACACGGAGCGGACGGCCCCAGCCGCCGAACGGGACGAAGCCGCCCGATTCGGACGAGAAGATCCAGAAGAACGACGACCACATCACCCCGAAGAACGCGAGGACCGAGTGGAGCAAGACCTTCCACCCGCGCGATCGGATCGACGAGCGCCGGTACGCGACGACGGAGAGCGCGACGATGGCGAAGGCCGACAGCCACCCCATGATCGCTCCGACGTCGCTCGAGACCGCGTGGGTCGTGCAGGCCCCGAACGAGAGCAGCACGAGCCCGAGGATGCCGAGGTAGGGATGGGGCCCTTTCGACCGAAAATTCGGCGGCGGCTCGGGCTCCGTCGTCGGCTCGGGCGGCGCGGCTTCGCGAAAGGGAGTGCTCATGGCCGAAGGATGGCACACGGCACGGACGTGGGCACCCGAACGTAATTCATGACGTGCCTCGCGCGGTGAGACGTGCGAAGCGCGGGGCGATCAGCGGCGCGTGCGGAGGATGCGCGTCAGCGATTGACCGGCGACGAGGGCGAGCTCTTCGAGGCGTTGGGTCGCGAGCATCGTGTCGCCGAGCTCGTCGGCCATGACGATCACCGCGGGCCGTCCGCTCACACGAACCGCGATGACGGCGACGTCGCGTGTCGCGTGCCGCATGACGAGGAGGAGCGCCACGTGTCCTTCTTCGTGCGCGACGGGGCCGAGGTAGATGCGGTCGCGCACGGCGTGGTCGAAGACGCTCGGGACGTCGTACGGTACGAGCAGCGAGCGCAGCGCGATCTTGTCGCCGAACTCGGGCGTGCAAGTCCATCCGACGTAGCCGTCGCGTTTGACGACGAAGAGCGCGACGCGCGAGGCGAGCTCGTGAGCCCCCGCGAGCAGCAGCTCGAGGACCTCGTCGCGTGAGGTGGCGGCGCGGAGCGTCTCGAGGATGCGTGTCTTCGTGGCACCCCAGCGCGATTCGCTCCGCACCTCGACGATGGGCCGGAGGCTCTCGGGATCGATCGCGTAGCCGTCGTCGGCGGGGGAATCGCTGCGCCGGAGCGGCGGAGGGCGCTGCGTGCCGCCGCTGATGGATCCGAAGCGTCGTTCGCCGAGCGGGGGCACGCGGAGCGACGTGCCGCTGCCCACCCAGGGAGGCTCGGACGCGGCTTGCGCCATCGCGGGGTGCACGGGCGTTCCCCACGGCGGCGTGTTCGACGGAGGGCGAAACGAGGTCGTGAAGGAGCGCAAGCCGCTCGGCCGCGCCGGGGCCCACGAGCCGAGATCGCGCGTCGTGCGTCCGACGAACGCGGACCGGTCGCGCGGCAAGAGCTCGTCGAGGGCGCGCTCGATGGCCGAGACCGGCGCCCGCACGGCGCGAACGGGGGTGCCGAGATGAAATCCGATCTCGCGGAGAGGGTGGGGATCGTCGGCGTCGGCCACGGCGACGTCGACCGTCCCGGTCAAAGGATCGACGCGCAGAGGAAGGGCGAGCAGGCGCGCGCAGAGCCCCTCCGGCAAGCGCGCGACGAGATCGAGCGACGCCGCGACGTGCTGGACGGAGGGCGCGCTCGAGCGTTCGAGGTACCGGGAGAGCGCTTCTTCGGTCATCGCGCCCGTGTCGAGCAGCGCGCGGACGAACGGCACGTCGCGCGTGACGGAGACGAGCAGCGCGCGTGCGATCGCGCTCCTCGGCGCGGCTTCTTCGACGAGCAGGGTCTCGGTGAGCGTGAGCAAGCGCCACCAGTGTAACAGCCTTCGGTCCGCGCGTACCGCGACGTTCTCATGGACGAGGTCGCGTTTCCGGCGCGCAAGCGATAAGCGCTCCGGGCCGCATGCGAAAGAACGTCGAGCGAAAGGGAGGTCTCCGAGAGAGCGGTGTGGGCATCGATCGAACGATCGTCGTCGCACTCCTCGTCCACGCCGCGATCGTCGCGGTGTTCGCCCGGCGAAACGTCGAACGATCGAAGCCCTCGGCGGCGACGTCGTGGACGTCCGGCACGCCTTGCGCTTCGTCCGAGCCCGATCCGACCGAAACCGAGGTGACGCTCGAAGAGGTGTCGCCGCGCGACGTCGTCGCGTCGCCGCATCCAGGCGCGGGGGCCGTCGAAAAAAGAGAGCCCGACGATGGAAGCGTGGATCGAGCGCGGGGTGGCGGTCGCTCGGGGCACGTCGCTCCTCCGCGCGCGGATCTCGCGGGGACGTCGGGCACCACGGTCGCGACGGGGGGCGCGACGTCTCGTGCTTCGACCGGCGCCGCGGCGACGACGACCGGCGCGCCGTCCGACGCGAAGGTCGCCGGCGTGAGGTTCGGCGGCTCGGTGGACGTTCCAAGACGCATCGAAACGGGGCTCGACGTCTTCGGCGCTCGCACGCCGCTCTCTCCGACCGACGGGGCCCCCCCGGCCGGCGCCACACCCGCGGGCGGCGCCACACCTGCGGGCGGCGGGGCGACCCCTCCGGATCTCGACCGCACCGCCGCGACCAACCGTGCGCTCGTGCTGTCGCTCCGGGGCGCCGCGCGTGAACGCGAGCACGAGCTCGGCCTCGGACCCGAGGGACCGGTCCTGACGGCGCTCCGCAGCGCCACGTCCGCGACGACGACGCCGGTGACCGGACGCGCCGTGTTCGTCGCGCGCGCGAACCACGACGGCCTCGTCACGCTCGTCGAGCTCTTGTCGTGCGACGGAGCACGCGAAGGATGGATGGCCGCGGCGGCCGAGGCCTTCCGCGCGCTCCAGGCGAAGAAGCTTCGCGTCCCGAGCTACGCGAAGCTCGCGGAGATGACGATCGCCGTGAGCTCCGGGTGGAAGATGCCGAACGGCCACGACCCCGGGACGGACGTGACGGCCATGCAGGTGCCCGTGACGCGCGGCGCCTCCGGAAAGAACGGCACCACGATGGATATCTTGAACGTGAAGATCGACCGCGTTCGTTTGAACCGCGATCTCACGATCCCGGTGCCCGCCACGCGCCTCGACGTCGTCGCGACGAACGGGGATTCGTCGAACCTGGGCGCGAAGCCGCGCCGCATCGTCCACACGGAGCTCCTCGACGTGAAGCTCCTGTGAGCGGGCGAGGGCGCGCCTAGCGCCGGTCGAATTGGAAGACGACCTCGCTCTTCCTGACGAGGCCGAGCTGCTCGCGCGCGATGCGCTCCACCGCCGTCGGATCGTCGCGGAGATCCTTCACCTCGACGCGAAGCTTGGCGATGTCGCGCTCGAGCTGCGTGTTCTCGGTGCGGACCGAGCCGAGCTCCGACTCGAGCGCGTGCATGCGCGGCATCCCCTCCGGCTCGAGCACGAGCACCGGGACGGCCACCAGGGCGACCGTGAGAACCGCGAGCGGCAATCCGCGTAGAAACGTCTCGAAACTCATCCGCGTCTGGAGGCCCGCGAGCGTGGGCACCGAAGCCCACCCTAGACGGACTTGGCGCGAGCGGGCCAGTTCTCCGCGAAATTCTCGTGAAATCTCGTAAAATTGAGCGCTGGCCGCCGCGCGATCCGTGCGGTCGCCTCGGTCGAATCGACGTAATCTAACCGCGCCCATGATCTCCGCACCGAAGTCCGCTCCCCGATCGACCGGCGCCGCGCCCGCTTGGGAGGCCGTCATCGGCCTCGAAGTGCACGCGCAGCTCCTGACGAACACGAAGCTCTTTTGCGGGTGTTCGACGAGCTTCGGCGCGGAGCCGAACACCCACGTGTGCCCGACGTGCCTGGGGCTCCCGGGGGCCCTGCCGGCGCTCAACGCCGAGGCCGTGCGCTTGGGCGTGCGAGCCGCGCTGGCGCTCGGGTCGACGGTCCAGTCCGTCAGCCGCTTCGCGCGGAAGAACTACTTCTACCCGGACTTGCCGAAGGGCTACCAGATCAGCCAGTTCGACGAGCCGCTCGCGCTCGGCGGCACCGTCACCGTCGTGGTCGAAGGGGACGATGCGCCCCCGCCGAAGGTGGCCCGCCTGACACGTATCCACATGGAGGAAGACGCGGGGAAGAACCTCCACGACGTCGGCGGCGGCTCGGTCGTCGATTTGAACCGCGCGGGGACGCCGCTCATCGAGATCGTCGGCGAGCCCGATCTGTCCTCGCCCGCCGAGGCCTCCGCCTACCTCCGCGCGCTGCGCGACGTGCTCGTCTTCATGGGGGTGAACGACGGCAACCTCGAGGAGGGCTCCTTTCGCTGCGACGCGAACGTCTCGATTCGACCGGCCGGCGCGACGACGTTCGGCACGCGCGTCGAGCTCAAGAACATCAACTCGTTCCGGTTCGTCGAGCGCGCGATCGCCGTCGAGATCGAGCGGCAGAAGGAGCTGCTCGAGACGGGCGGCCGCGTCGTCCAGGAGACGCGCGGCTGGGATGAAAAATCGGGGACGACCTACAGCCTGCGCAGCAAGGAGACGGCGCAGGACTACCGCTACTTCCCCGAGCCCGATCTGCCGCCCATCCCCGTCGACGAGGCGTTCGTGGCCCGCGCCCTCGCGGAGCTGCCGGAGCTGCCGAAGGCGAAGCGGGAGCGGTTCGTCGCCGAGCTCGGCCTCACGCCGTACGCCGCGCACGTCCTCACCCAGCACCCGCGGATCGCGGCGTTCTTCGAGCAAGCCGCGACGCTCCACGGCGACGCGGTGAAGGTCGCGAACTTCTTCCAGAGCGAGGTCTTGCGCGACGTGACGACGCGCGGCCTGTCGGCGACCTTCCCGATCGAGCCGTCGCAGCTCGCGGGGGTCTTGCGGCTCGTCGATTCGGGGAAAATCAGCGGAAAACAAGCCAAAGAGCTCTACGCGAAGCTCCGCGAAGAGGGCGGCGATCCGGCCGCGCTCGCCGAGCGCCTCGGCATGAGTCAGATCGTGGATCCGGGGCTCGTCCTGCAGGCGTGCATGGAGGTCGTCGCGAAGAGCGGCAAGCAGGTCGAGCAATACAAGGCCGGCAAGACCGCGCTCTTCGGCTACTTCGTCGGGCAGGTGATGAAGGCGACGAAGGGGAGCGCGAACCCCGAGCTCGTCAACGAGACGCTGCGGCGCCTCCTCTCGGCGGACCAGGGATCGTGAGCACCGCGCTTCCGGCGTCGAGCCGCGGTTCGGCGGGGCGCGTCCTCATCGTCGACGACAACGCCGAGCTCGTCGACACGCTGCGCGCCGTCCTCGCGTCGGGGATCCCAGGCCTCGTCATCGAGACGGCCGCGAACGGCACGACGGCGCTCGCGATGGCGACGCGCGGCTTCGACGTGGCGCTCGTCGACGTGAAGCTGCCGGACGCGAGCGGCATCGATCTCATCGCGCCGCTCCGCACCGCGTCGCCGTTCTCGGAGATCCTCCTCGTCACCGGCTTCGCGAGCGTCGACGCGGCGATTGGCGCGCTTCGTTCGGGCGCGTTCGCGTTCGTCCTCAAGTCGTTCCGCCCGGCCGAGCTCCTCTCGATCGTCGAGCAGGCCCTCGACAAGGCGAAGCTCAAACGCGAGCGCGCCGAGCTCGAGCGGCGCTACCGCGATCTCGTCGAGGTGACCGACGTGCTCGTCATCGCGCTCGACGAAGACGACGTCGTCACGCTCATGAACCGGAAGGCCGCCACCCTCGCGAACACGTCGAGCGAAGCCGCCGTCGGTCAGTCGTTCGTCGACGCGTGGATCCCCGTCGAAGATCGCGCCGCCATGCGCGCCGCGCTCGCCGTCACGCGCGACATGTCTCACGGCCGCTCGGGCGAGGTGGAGACGGGCTTCGTCGAGACGGACGGCTCGCCGCTCCTGCGCCGCCGCGTCCGCTGGCACCTGTCGCGTTCGTCGGACGATCCGCCGGTCGTCTACGGCATCGGCATCGACATCACCGAGCGCCGCGCCCTCGAGCGCCGCGCCGCCGACGCCGAGGCGCTCTCGGCGATGGGCGAGCTCGCGATGAACCTCGCGCACGAGATCCGTAACCCCCTCAACGCGGCCGTGCTCCAGCTCCATTTGCTCAAGCGAAACCTCGATCGCATCGAGGCCGAGGAGCCGACGCGCGCGACGCTCCAGGAGCGCGTCCGCATCGTCGGCGACGAGATCGGGCGCCTCAACCGCCTGCTCACGGAGTTCCTCGAGCTCGCCCGCCCGCGCGGCATCGCCCGCGAGCCGGTGCACTTGCCGCGGCTCGTCGACGAGGTGCTCGATCTCGAAGCGGAGAGCGCGAAGGGCCGCGGCGTGCGCATCGTGCGCGACTTGCCGACCGACGGCTGCGTCGCCCTCGGCGACCGCGAGAAGCTCAAGCAGGTCATCATCAACATCGTCGTGAACGCGCTCGAGGCGATGAAGCAGGGAGGGCAGCTCTCGGTGCACGTCCGCGCCGTCTTCGAGAGCGTCCTCATGACCTTCGAGGACACGGGGCCCGGCATCGAGCCCGACGTGCTCGCGAACGTCTTCGCGCCGTTCTTCACGACGAAGGAGGCCGGCACGGGCCTCGGCCTGTCGATCGTGCGCAAGATCGTCGATCAGCACGGAGGGGACGTGCTCATCGAGAGCGAGCGAGGGCAGGGGGCGCGGGTGACGGTGTCGATCCCGACGGGCCGTTGATGGGGGCATCGAGATGACGGACGAGGCGCCGCTCACGGACGAGGCCTTCGACGCCGCGCTCCTCCGCACGGCTTCTCGTTTCGCGCGGGCCGCGACCGCGCCGTGGGAGCGGCATTTCGCGCGCGAGAAGCTGCGACGCGATCCGGTCACGCGCGCGCTCGCCGCGCTCGGACCTCTCGGCGACGTCCTCGACGTCGGCACGGGGCGCGGCCAGCTCGCGATCTTCCTCCTCGAGCTCGGCCACGCCACGAGCGTCCGCGGCGTCGATTGGGACGTGGCGAAGGTGGCGCTCGCGACGCGCGCGGCGCAGGCGAGGCAGGGCGGGCCGGCGGACGAGGCGCTCGCGGCGCATTTCGCCGTGGGCGACGTCGCGTCGTTCGAGGCGTCGGGTCCGTTCGACACCGTGCTCCTCGTCGACGTGCTCCACTACCTCTCGGCCGCCGATCAAGACACGCTCTTGGCGCGCGCGGCGGGCCTCGTTCGTCCGGGCGGCCGGCTCGTCGTTCGCGACGCCAGCAAAGGCTACGGCGTTCGCTCCGCGTTGACCGCGTTCGTCGAACGCTGCTCGCGCGCGGTGCGCCTGAACCGCGGCACGCACACGACCCTTCGGGACGTCGCCCGCGAGCTCGTCCCGCTCCTCGAGCGCGCGGGCCTACGCTGCGCGCTCACGCCGTGCTGGCGGGGAACGCCGACCGCCAACGTCTTGCTCGTCGGCGAGCGCGCCCTCGCCGAGCCGGCCTTCAGCGACCCGGCGGCTTGAGCGGCAGCACCGACGACGAGAGCGGCGGCGGCGGGATCTTCCCGCTCGGCCGCGCGTCCGGCGTCATGCCGTCGCCGGCCTCGATCGACATGAGCGCGACGAACACGCGATCCATGCCGAGCTCGAGCGCGCCGTCCTTCTGGAAGAGCGACGCGATGCGAACGAGCCGCAGAGCCGTGGTCTTGCCGAGCTCGGCCGTCTCACGCTCGAGGAACGCCTCGAAGGTCCCGAAGCCCTTCGCCTCGTAGAGCTTCTTGTTCTGGATTTCGCGGAGCACGAGGCCGACGTCGTAGAACCCCTTCGCGAGGTTCTTACGGAAGCCTTTGATCTGCTGGAGCGCGTTGTGCAGATCCGCGATGCGCGCCTTGATGTCTTCGGCCGCGAGCGGCGTGCGGATCGTCGCCCGCGCGCTCCCCGGGAGCGGGGGCTCGGCCGCTCGGGCACGCGCCTCGGCGGCGTGCTTGGCCGCGTGCCGTGCGGCCCACGGCGCTGCTCCACGAAGTCCGAGCTTGCGCTTCGGCGTATCCGCCTTTTCGCCTTTCGCTCCGCCCTTCGCTCCCTTGGCGGTCGTCTTCGCGCCGTCCGCCTTCCCCTTCGCAGCTTTTTTGGTGGCCATTTGCGTTGCGCTCACAAAAATGAAATCCGGCCCCGGATACCACCTCCGCGAAGCGCTCGTCCAGAACCAAGTGCATCGATCGAAGCGGTTTCGCTCGCGTTTCACGCCCGAAGACCGTTCGTCTGAAGTAAGACGATGTTCGTCCGAGGGGCGCAGGCATCGGTGCCGTCGCCTTTCGAGGACGCACGGCGACGCGTCCGCGAGGTCTCCACGAGGAGCCGGCGGTGCACTTGCAAGGCTTCGACGGCAGCGAGCGATGGCCATTCTCACGGTCCCGACGAACGACGAATTTCGCGCTTTTTTCCGCGCGTACGGCGCCCACGGGCCCGGCGACGACGCCGTGACGCGGGGGATCGACGCGGGCACCGTGAACACGAGCTTCGCGGTCGACGGCGGCGGGCGGTGCTTTTTCCTACGGATCTACGAGGCCCAAGACGAGGCCGGTGCGCGCGCCGAAGCCCGGCTCCTCGCGCATCTCTCCGCGCGCGGCGTGCCGACCCCCGAGCCGATCGCGGCCCGCGACGGCGACGTCGTCCGCGCGCTCGCCGGCAAGCCCGCGGCCCTCTTCCCTTGGATCGACGGCACGATGCTCTGCCAAAAAAGCGTGTCAACGGCGGCCGCCGAAGCCGTCGGGCGCGCGCTCGCGCACGTCCACGAGGCAGGCGCACCCCCGTCCGGCGCGATCGGTCCCGGCCGCTTCGGTCCACACGAGCTCGTGAGGCGCTGCGACCGCGTGGCGACGTCGAGCGATCCGGAGGCGCGCCCGCTCGCCGATTCGCTCCGACGTTCGGTCGAGGACCTCGCGCGTGTTCGCTCCGAGACCTTGCCTTCTCGCGCACGTCCACGAGGCAGGCACACCCCCGTCCGGCGCGATCGGTCCCGGCCGCTTCGGTCCGCACGAGCTCGTGAGGCGCTGCGACCGCGTGGCGACGTCGAGCGATCCGGAGGCGCGCCCGCTCGCCGATTCGCTCCGACGTTCGGTCGAGGCCCTCGCGCGTGTTCGCTCCGAGACCTTGCCTTCGGGCCTCGTTCATGCGGATCTCTTCCGCGACAACGTCCTTTGGCGGACGTCCACGCTGGTCGCGCTCCTCGATTTCGAGAGCGCGCACCTCGGTCCCTTCGTCTTCGATCTCGCCGTGACGCTCCTCTCCTGGTCCTACGACGACACGTTCGTTCCCGACGTCGCCCGCGCCATGGTGGCGGGGTACCGGTCCGTGCGCGAGCTCACTGCCGACGAACGCGAGGCGCTGTTCGACGAAGCCCGGTTCGCGAGCCTCCGCTTCACCATCACGCGCATCACGGACGAGACGGCCCGCATCGGCAAGCGCTGGCAACGGTTCGTGGCGCGCACGAGGGATCTCGAGGCGCTCGGCCCGCGTGGGTTCCAGGAGCTCGTCGGCCTTTGAACGCTCGCTCGCCCATCGTCCTCGCGCTCGTGTTCGCCGCGGCCACGGTCGCGTCGCGCATGGCCTCGGCGGCCGAACCCGCGCCTCCGGCGGCCGAACCCTCGCCGTCCACGCCCGACCCGAAATCGAAATCGGACGCGCCGGATCCGCTCGCTCCGTACCCCCCGAAGCCTCCGAGCATGACGCCGCCGGACACGTCGTACACGTACGCCGAGCCGCGCCTCCGCCCGACGCTCCCCTGGCTCCTGGCGCAGCTCGTCCCGAGCCCTTCGCTCGGCTTCGGTCACGCGACGCACACCGACGTCTTCGGCGCCTCCGAGCAGCGCGTCGACGTGTCGTTCGGCTTCCGATGGCAAGTCACCCCCGTCCTCTGGTCGTGGGGCGTGCACCGCGGCCTTTCTCCCTGGCGGTTCCTCGTCGTCGATCCCGTCGCGCGCTTCAGCGGCTCGCTCGAGACGACGTTCGCTCTCGACTACTTCCTCGGGTACGTCGATCGGTTGATCGTTCGTCCCGGCATCGCCGCGAACTTCCCCCTCGTCCAACGCGGCGAGTACCTGTCGATGTCGCTCGGCACGTCGGCGTACGTCTACGACGGCATCCCCCGCGTCGCGTACGACGTCGGCGCCTACACCCTCTTCGGCCTCTTCGGCGTGCAGTTCACCGTCGCGCCGTCGCACGACACCCTTCGTGCGATGACGACCTTCCGCATCCGGTATTTCTGACGATGCGCCTCCGCGATCTCGTTTCGTCCTTCGGGTTCTCCGCGCTCCTGTCGCTCGCGTGCGCGGGCTGCGATCGGAGCGCCGCCGTCGTCTTGGGCGATCACCACGGCTCGCGCGTCGACGGCCGGGTGCAGATCGATCTCGAGGTCATCGGCTCGGAGCAAGGGGGCGGCAGCGTCGGCCCGTACTGCGTCTCGGCGCACTGGTTCCCGTTCGGGACGAACTTCGACTTCGTGGGCGCCGCGCTCACCTACGCGGGCTCGGTCGACCACGTCGTCGCCTGCTCGGACGGCCACGAGCTCGAAGACGGCTCGCGCCGCACCTTCCGGCTCGTGTCGACGCGCACGGACATCGCCCCCGCGTCGCCGATGCGCCTTCAGGTGAGCTTCGGCGACGACGAAATCGCGACGAAAGACACGGGGTCTCCATGAGCCCGCCCCTTCGACGTCGTTCGCGTGCGCTCTCGGGGCCGTTCGTCCGCGCCGCGGTGCTCGCCTCGGGGATCATGGGGATCGGCCTGCTCTCGTCGTGCGGGGTGACGCGTGCGTTGCGCGATTTGGCCTCGTCCCCCGAGCATGTCGCCAAGACGACCGATCCGGTGCAGAAAGACGCGCGTCTCGCGGTGCTCTGGATCGGGCACTCGTCGGCCCTCATCCAGATCGACGACAAGCTCGTCCTCACCGATCCCGTCTTCACGAGCACGGTCGGGCAGCTCGACAAGCGCCTCGTGGAGCCTGGGCTCGATCCGGAGCACCTGCCGCCCGTCGACGCGGTGCTCGTCTCGAACGTCACGTTCGACCACCTCTCGCTCGGCAGCCTCGCGCGCATCGAGCGCAAGGTCCGGCACCTCCTCCTCCCCGAAGGCGCGACCTCCTACGTGACGGACTTCGGTTTCCCGACGACGGAGCTGCGGACGTGGCAATCGTGGGGGAAGGACGGCCTCGTCGTCACCGCCGTCCCGACGACGCCCGCGGGTGGCCGTTACGGCATCGACGACGCGTGGTCCGAGCGCTCGTCGACCGCCTTCGTGGTCTCGTACCACGGCCTCACGGTCTATTTCGCGGGCGACGGCGCCTACGACGTGAAGCACTTCGTCGCGACGTCGGATCGCTTTCCGAGCATCGACCTCGCGCTCTTGCCGGTCGGCCCCATCGAGCCGCGCGCGTCGATGCGCCGCTTCCACATGAGCCCCTACGAGTCGATCCGCGCGCTCTTCGATCTCGGCGCGCGCTGGATGGTGCCCATCCACCACGGGACGTTCGCGCAAGGCGACGACCGGCCCGGCGACGTCGAAGAGGAGCTCGCCCGCGTCGTCGCGAACTCGAACCTCGGCGAGCGCGAAGTGCGGACGCTCGCCATCGGCGCCCCGTCGGTCTTCCTGAGAAAAGGCGAAGAGGCCGCCCCCGTCACCGAGCCGGAGCCCGCACCCCCCGCCGAACCCGCGCCGCCGCCGTCCTCGACCTCGCCCCGCAAGGACGACGACAAAGACGACGATCACGGCGAGAGCCACATCCCCGACGACGAACGCCTCGACTGACGCGCGAAGCTCTACGACGCGCTGGCTTCGGCGATGCGCACGCGTTCGGCGGGCGAGCCGAGGGCGGCGCGGAGCTCTTCGATGCGCGCCCGCGCGGTGCCGAGGCGGCCCTCTTGCGCCTCGATCTCGGCCGCCGCCACGGCTTCGCTCGAGGCGCCTTGGGCCCGCGAATCGCGCGTCGCGTGGAGCACCTCGAGCACCTCGCGGTAGAGCTCCTCGCCGGCCGTCACGACCCAGAAATCGAGCTTCTTCGCGAAGTCCTCGATCATCTCGTCGAGCTTCGGCCCGACCTCCTTCGCCGCCTGACGGAGGATCTCCGGCGCCTGCTCGTTCGCGCGTTTCTTGTATTCTGCATCGACCCGATCCCGCACGGCGATGGCGAGGAGCGGCGCCGCGACGACGAGGACCCCGCCCGCGATGAAGTTCACCGCGAACATCGTCCCGAGGCCCAGCATGAGCACGCCGGCGACGCTCGCGTCGTAGCGGAACGTGTCGACCCGGATGTCGAGCTTCTTGACGTCCTCGCCGAGCGTCCCCGCGATGCGCTTGCTCGCGTCGTGCGCGTCTTCCTTGATGAGGGCGATCGTCCGCTCGGCGAGCTCCTCGAGCTTGTGGGCGACCTCCTTGCTCTCCGTCTCGGCCCAGTCCCGGAAGGTGTCTTGGAGGAACGCGGGCAAGAACTTCTGCAAGTCGTCCTTCTTCGCCGCATCGATGACGCTCGGGAGTTGGCGGATCGTGTCGTCGATGAACCGCTGCAAATCCTTCTGCGCGCCGACCTTGATGCCGCTGATCTCCTCGCGGATCCGCATCCTCCGCTGCTCGAGCGTGCCCGCGTGCCCGGCGAGATCGCTCTCGAGCGTGCGGATGCGCCGATCCAGCTCCTCGGTCTTCATCGTCTGCGCGCGCCGCCGCGCGTCGATGCCCTTGCCGAGCAACGTCGCGATGCCGAGCCCTTCGCCGAGCGCGTTGTCGAGCAAGATGCGCCCGCGCTCTTCGGCCAAAAACCGCGTCAGGTGCGCGAGCAGCTCGGGCATGCCGCTCTCGTTCGGTCGCCCCGCGAGCGCCGTCTCGGAGCTGATCGGGAAGACGACCGGATCCTTGACGAGCTGCGCGAGCTGCGCGCGGGCGTAGGCGAGCGCCTCCTTCTTCTCGGCCTCGTCGAGGATGTCCCACTTCGTGATGACGAAGACGATCTTGTCGCGCGACGCCTTGAGCAGCTTCTCGTTCAAGAACTGCCGCTCGCTCTCCTTGAGGATCTGCCCGGCGTCGAGCAGGAACAAGACGGCGTCGGCCCGCGGGATGTAGCTGTAGGTGATGTCCGCGCGCTGGAGCGACAGATCGTTGACCCCTGGGGTGTCGACGAGCACGACGCGCTCGGCGAGCAGCGGCGAGGGGAACCCGACCTCGAGGTAGTCGACCTCGTCCGCGCTCTTCGCGCCGCCGACCGCGAAATGCCGCGCCTCCTCGAAGGGGATGGCCTCGCGCTTGCCGGACTGGAAGACGACGTGCGCCTCGGGTTTGTCCGCGTACCGCAGATGGTGGATCGCTGCCGTCGTCGGCGTGACGCCGACGGGGAGCACGTTCTGGCCGAGCAGCGCGTTCACGAACGACGACTTGCCGTGATTGAACTCGCCGACGACGACGAGATGGAAGCGGTCCTCTTCGAGCTTCTGGACGAGGTCGCGGTCGATCCGCTCCTTCAAGCTCTTGGCCCCGACCCCTTGACCGATCTCCGAGAGAGCCATGAGGGCGGCCGTCACGTCGAGCTTTCGTTCACGAAATCCTTCGAGCATCTGGGCTTCTTTCCTGGCTTTCTTGGGCTTCTTCTTGAGCCTTCGGTCGGGGCAAGTGGACGCCTCGGGCGCCCGTGAGGGACGGTCCGCGCGGACCGTGAAGAGCGGCTCGCTCCGTCAGGTGTCTCCCTTGAGGAGCGCGCGGACTTTATCGTCGACTTGCTGCATCGACAGACCGTCGGACTCGCTGGACACGGCGCCGACGTGCTTCTTGTAGAGGCCGCTCTCGGCGAACGCGCGCATCGCGAGGACACGCTTCGGCAGGTACGGGTGCGACGCGAACGCCTCCATGTAACGCCCGATGGAGTCTTTCCCTTCCTCGTACTGCTCGAGGAAGACGTCGATGTCGAACTCGTCGTAGAGCTTTCGCGAACCGAGGACCAACTTCGCGAGCGCGCGCGCGGCGACCTGCTCGTTCTTCGCGCAGAGCATGCCGGCGCGGTCGCACGTGATCTCCGCGCGCCGCGACCACGCGTTGAGCGGCAGCATCGCGGGCGTGACGAGCACGCCGAGGTACGCCCGCGCGACGAGCTGCAGATAATGGAGCGTCGTCAGGTAGACGACGTGCTTGTTGTGGATGTGGCCGCACTCGTGGCCGATGACGGTCTTGAGCTCCTCGTCGGTGTAGTGGTCGACGAGCGCCGAGTGCACCATGATGAACGACTCTTCGTCGGTGCCGTACGTCGCCGCGTTGAGGCGCGGATCGTTGACGATGTAGAGCTGCGGCGTGACGATCCCGAGCGTCTCGGCGCACTCGCGCGCGATCCGGTGGATGCGCGGGAACTGGCGCTCGGAGACGCGGACCGCGCTGCCGAGGAGCTGACCTCGCCAGACCTGCTTGTACATGCGCACGGTGCTGGCGACGGCGAGCTCGACGGGCTTGGCGGACTCGAACGTCGCGCGCGTCTGCCGGTCGAGGATGTAGGAGTAATCGTGCCCATCGACCCGAGCGCCGGACGAGCGGTCGAGCTTTTTCTGGGCGACGAAGGCTTGGAAGTCGAGCGTGGGGGCGTCGGCCATCATTCCTCCGGAGGGGCAGGATCGCACCTTTGCGCGCCGAGAGCTCGGCCGGAGGCGACGAAAGCACTCTCCATTCCGTTCAGCGTAGGCGCGCGGGCCAAGGTTCGCAACGTGGCCCCGTTCGTGGGGCACCGCCGTGTCTCCTGCCGCTCTCCTGCCGCCCTCAGCGGAGCGCCGCGAGCACCTCGTCGACGTGCCCGTCGACCTTCACCTTCGGGAAAACCGCGACGATTCGCCCACCGCGCACGACGAACGTGCTGCGGATCGTGCCGAGGATTTTCTTTCCATACATGGTCTTCTCGCCCCACGCGCCGTAGGCCTCGAGCACCTCGTGCGTCGGATCCGACAGGAGCGTCACCTTCAGGCCGTATTTCTCGCGGAACGAGGCGTGGCTCTTGATCGAATCGCGCGAGATGCCGACCGCCACCGCGCCGGCCCGTTCGATGTCCCGCTTGGCCGCGCCGAACGCCTGCGCTTCGCGCGTGCAGCCGGGCGTCGAGTCCTTCGGGTAGAAGAAGAGCACGACGGTACGTCCCTTCGCCTGCAAATCGCGCAGGCGGACGGGGCCGTGTTCGTCGCTTTCGAGGGTGAAGTCGGGAGCCTTGTCGCCTTCCTTGAGCACGCGGGCATGATACCCTCGGAAGTCGACGTGCAGCTCAACTTCCGTGCGCGCGAGGTCGCGATCAAGCTCGTCTACTACGGGCCCGCGCTCAGCGGGAAGACGACGAACCTCCGCTCGTTGCACGATTTGACCCGGCAAGACAGCCGCGGCCGCCTCATGACCCTGGAGACGCGCGACGATCGGACGCTGTTCTTCGACGTGTTGCCGCTCGTCCTCAACACCGACGGCATGTGCCTGCGCGTGAAGGTCTTCACCGTGCCGGGGCAGGTCGTGCACGTCTCGACGCGGCGGCTCGTGCTCGACGGCGCCGACGGCGTCGCCTTCGTGGCGGATTCGCAGATCGAAGAGACGGGGAACAACGCCGACTCGTACCTCGATCTCCGCGATAATTTCCGCGAGCTCGGGCGGGCGTTGGCCGACGTGCCGCTCGTCGTCC
>JBGAHN010000142.1:0-15478 GCA_044226145.1 Labilithrix sp.
ACTCCGTCGGCGCGTGACCCGACACGATCCACGCGAAGGACGACGGGCACGTCGGCACGAGCCCCCCCGGAGGCGCCAGCCACACGCACGCGGCGGCGGGCGGTCCGAGGAGCGTCGACCAGCTCGGCAAGATCGACCTGAAGAAGGTCTGCAGCGCCTGGCCGCCGATCCACGTGTTGATGCCGAACCACCCGCACGCGACGATCGCGCGCATGATCGCGGGCACGTTGGCGCCGAAGACGCCGTAGCTCGCGCGCGCGAAGACCGGGAAGGGGATGCCGTACTTCGTGCCCGGGTGCGAGTTCGCGAGGATCGGCAGGAGGACGATCGTGTTGCCGACGAGGATCGTGGCGAGCGCCTGCCACCAGTTCATGCCCGAGCTGATGAGCCCGGAGGCCATCATGTACGTCGGGATGCAGTGGGCCATCGAGATCCACAGCGCGGCGAACGTGTAGGTCGTCCAGGTGCGCTGCGCCATCGTCGTCGGCGCGAGATCTTCGTTGTAGAGTGCAGGTTCTTCGAGGCGGACGTGGCTCGCGAGCTCGACGCGTCCGTCGTCGCGCACGATCTGCTCGCCTTCGGGGGCCTGCTCGCCTTCGAGGGCGGCGCCGGTGTCGTCGGGCATGGGCCTCGACGGTAACTAAGATTTCTTGAAAAGGCGGCCGAAAAGGCTGCTCTTCGTCTCGTTGGGGGGCGGGACCGAGGCCCGAGCGGGGCGCACCGCCGCGTCGCTCACGGCCTTGTTCGAGCGCGTGGAGCGCATCTCGTAGAGGCGGACTTCGCGCACGGCGTCGAGGTTTCGCGGGTTGAGCTCGGCGACCTTCTTGAAGTCGTGGACCGCGCGCTCCGCCATGTCGACGCGCTTGTAGAGCTGCCCGCGCCAAAAGAAGGCCTTTTCGCCGTTCGGCTTGAGCACGATGCACCGGTCGAGAACGGCGATTTTCTCGAGGATTTGCTCGCGCGTCGGGCTCTCGGTGCGGAGGATCTCGAGCCACGTGCGCATCGCGAGGTAGTCGGCCTGATCCTCGTCGAGCCGGCACGCCGTCTCCGCCTGCTCGAGCGCCGCCGGGAGGTCGTTTCGCTTGAGGAAGAACTCGGCCTTCTGGAACGCCGTCGCGGCGTCGAGGATGGCCTGGACCTTCGCCTGTTCGTCGGGGCTCCCGCCGTTGCCGTCGCGGAGTTGGTCGATGTACGCCTGCCGTTTCGCGTCGTCCGCGAGCGTCTCGTGCGCCTTGCTCAACTGCGAGAAGACCTTCGTGCACGCGTCCTTCACGTCCGCGAGCCGCGCGGGGAGCCGATCGGGATGCCACGTCTTCGCGAGCGCGAAGAAGGCCTTCTCGATGGCCTCCCCGCTGGCCTCGCGACCGATGCCGAGCATCTGGAAATAGTCTTGAGATCCGATGGCTTGCGCGCGTTCGAGGATCTTCTTTCGGAGCGCCATCTCCTCCGGCGTCGGCGGGGCTTCGCCGACGCTCGCGCCGTCGTTCATCCAGGCCTGGAACGACGGATCGATCTCCGCGTCCTGCGCGGCGGGGACGGGGCTCGAAATACGGCTGTCGTTCGCGTTTCGCGGGACGGGCGGCTCGTAGGCGATGAGCGGCCCGACGGCGATGGCCTTCGACTGAAGGTTCACGCGCGCGAAGGCGCGGCCGCGCGGCGAGCTCGGTGCGTCGTCCACGGGTTCGAGCTTGGGCAGGGTCGCGGGGTCGACCAGATCGATCTGTTTGGTGATGACGAGCGCGTAAAAGAGCTTCTCGAGCTCGGCGCGCGTCGCCTCGTCTTCCTCCGCCAACCGATCGGCGACGCGCATCGGACGGGCGCGCAGGCGCTCGAGCAGCGCCGTCGTCGCGTCGTCGATCGCGAAGCGCGCGACCTCCGAGGCTTCGCGGAACGAAAACCCGAGGTGCTCGACCTTCTGGAGCGTCGCGCGGCCGTGCTCGCTGCTCGGCGACTGCCGGATCCCGCGCCAGAGCACGGGAAAAGGATGCGTCGGCGTCGGCGCCCCGCCGTACATGGCGAGCGCGTCGTAGCCGTCGAAATAGGCGTACTCCGCGGTGGGCGGCAGCTCGAACAGGCGCGCGATCTTCAGCTCGAGCTGGGCGACGAGCCCCGCCGTGACCGCCTCGGCCGTCGCGAACCCGAGCTGCTGCAAGACCTCGCCGTGCAGCGGCGCGAAGGCATCCTCGCCCGCGTCCGGCTTGAAATGCGCGAGTGACGCGGCCAGGTGCGCCTGCGTCAATTGCCCGAGCTCCACCATCACGTGCCCGAGCAGGAAGTGACCGTCCGTCGTTCGGATCTTCGCGGGGAGCCCTTCGAGGACGAGCATCGTCGCGACGGAGGCGCCGTCGACGGTCAGCTCGAACGTGCCCGTGAGGCGGCGATCGAACGCGTAGACGAGCAAATGAGGCCAAGGCGTCTTTGCAAACGTTCCTTGGGCCGTCGGCACGGGAAGCGCTGGATCCATCGCCACGCTCGAACAATTGTACTATTTTTCCAAGGTCACAGGACGTCCTCCACGAACGTCCCTCGCCAGCTCCTTCGAACGCCGATCCGCGCGTATTTCGTGCGGTTCGACCTCCCACTTCGGGTCCGCCCTCCCACGTTTCGCGTCTTTTCCGTCGTCGCATGCCGAGCGTCCCGCCGAAATCCGCCCCTCCGCGCGCGTCCTCCGCGCCGGCTTCGAGCGTCGCGGGTCTCGAAATCGTGCGGCGCCTGGGCGCCGGCGGCATGGCGGAGGTGTTCCTCGCGAAGAAGCGCGGGGCCGAGGGCACGTTCAAGATCGTCGTCCTCAAGCGCATCCTGCCCGGCTTCACGACGTCGCGCCGGTTCCGGTCGATGTTCATCGACGAAGCGCAGCTCGCGACGCGCCTGAACCACCCGAACGTCGTCCAGGTCTACGAGTTCGCGAACGAGGGCGACGAGGGGCTCGTCCTCACGATGGAGTACGTCGAGGGCTGCGACCTCGGCCAGCTCATGAGCGCCGCGAAGAACCACGGGACGCGCATCCCGCCGTGGACGAGCGCGTGGATCATCGCCGAGGCCGCGAAGGGGCTGCATTACGCGCACGAAAAGCGCGACGAAGGCGGCGCGCCGCTCGAGATCGTGCACCGCGACGTCTCCCCGCAGAACGTGCTGCTCTCGTACGAGGGCGTCGTGAAAATCGCCGACTTCGGCATCGCGAGCGCGCGGCTCACCGAAGACGAGCAAGGCACCCTCAAGGGCAAGTTCGGGTACATGTCGCCCGAGCAGGCGCGCGGCGAGAAGGTCGATCGGCGGAGCGATCTCTACGCGCTCGGCGTCATCCTCTGGGAGTGCCTGACGGGGCGTCCGCTCCACGGCGGCCTCGGAGGCGAGGCGCTGCTCGACATCGTGCGCTCGGGGAAGATCGAGCCGCCGAGCACCTACGTCCGCGACATCCCCGAGGAGCTCGAGACCATCGTCCTCAAGCTCCTCTCGCCGAGCCCCGACGATCGGTACGCGACCGGGCGTGACGTCGCCGCCGCGATCGCGCGCGCGGCGCTGGTCAAGCAAGTGCTCGTCGACGCGTCCTCGCTCGAGGGCACGATCACGGAGCTCGTCCCGCGCGCCGAAGGGGTGGTGGAGGACGTCCGCAGCCATGGCGGCCACTCGCGACCTCCCGAGCACGCGACGCAGGCGGCGGCTCCCCTCGCGCTCTCGAGCGGCGACCGGTCCATCCCGCCGGCGGGAGCGCAGGCGCGTCCGACGAGCCCGCCGAGCGGGGGAGGGTCGCGCCGGCCCGAGGCCCGCGAAGTCCGGCACGTCGCGATCGTGACGTTGCGTCTCGTGGTGCACCGCGCGCTCGACGGCGAAGAGAAGCAAGCGCTCGTGCGCGCCCTCGAGCGATCGCGCCGGATGCTCGGCGACATGGCCTTCAAGCACGGCATGCGCTGGGTCTGGACGAGCGACCTGGAGGCGCGCGCCATCGCGGGGCTCGGTCCGAAGCCGGCGAAGGCGGCGTCCGACGCGGCATGGCTCGCGGTCGAGACGCACGAGGCGCTCGCGGGCATCGAAGACGACTTGCCGGTCGAGGTCGGTGCCTCGCTGTCGATCGTTCGCGGCATCGCGTCGGGCACGCGCGATCCGGACGGCAACCTGGTTCGCTACGTGCTCCACGATCCGGTCACGTATTTGGCCGACGTGCTCGCGCGCGCGACGCCGCCGAAGTGCACGTGGGTCGCCGGCGGCGTCTACCGCCTCACGCGGCGCGAGTTCCGCTGGGGCGACGCGCCGATCCTCGACCTCCAGAGCGCGCCCGCGCCCGTGCAGCACCTGCCGAAATCGGTGCACATCTACGCCCTCGAGCGGAGCCTCTCGCGCGAGGAGAAGGCGCAGGAGCAGGCGAACGCGCCGAATGATCTGATCGGTCGCGACGCCGAAAAGGCCGAACTGCAGAGCGCCTACCACGCGGCGGTCGACGGCAAGGGCGGCGGCGTCGTGACCGGGCGCGTGGTCGTCGGCGAGCTCGGCATCGGCAAGACGGCGCTCGTCGCGACCTTCTTGTCGGAGCTCCCGCCGAACACGCGGCTCGTGCGGACGGAGTGCACGCCGGTGCGCTCGGAGATCCCTTACAGCACGCTCGCCGATCTGGTGCGCGATGCCATCGGGGCGACGGGCGAGGAGTCGTTCGAGGAGGTCCGGAAGCTCATCGCGGATCTGGGCCCGGCGTTCGAGGATCCGAAGGGGCCGATGACGACGCGCCTCGCCGAGCTCATGTCGAACCACCGGCAAGACCGCGACGCCTCCGACGAGGACGACGCTCCTTACCGGAAGAAGCTCCTCGTCCACGGCGTTCGTCACCTCGTCGTCTCGCTCGCGCAGGTGCAGCCGCTCGTCATCGTGGTCGACGGTCTCCAATGGGCGGACCGGCCTTCGCTCGAGCTCTTCGCGGACATCCTGCGCGCGCCCGTGCCGCTGCCCGTGCTGTTCGTGCTGGTGACGCGGCCGGACGATCGCGTCGCCCAGGTGCTCGAGGGCAAGGTCCGCATCGAGCTCCATGGGCTGACGAGCGAGGAGCAGATCCGGCTCGTCGAGACGCGCCTGTCGCTCCGCGAGGGCGTGCGGCAGGTGTGCGCCGAGCTCATGCCGCGCGTCGGCGGCAACCCCTTCTACCTGCTGGAGATGATCGACGCGCTGCTCGAACGCGGCGTCCTCGAGATTCGGGACGAGACCCTCGAGCGCGCGCAAGGCACCGAGCTCGACGCCACGGTGCTGCCGTCGACGCTCGAACAGCTCCTCGCCGATCGCCTCCAGGAGCTGCCGTTCGCCGAGCACGTGATCGTCGACTGGCTCGCGATCGCCGGCGGCCCGCTCGGCCTCGCGGACTTGGCGAAGCTCGACGCGCACACGAACGAGAGCCGCGACCGCGAGGCCGCGTGGCGCGCGACCGAAGACGCCGTGGTGCGCCTTTGTGCGCGAGGACTCTGTGACCGGAAGGGCGATTGGATCGACTTCCGCCACCCGCTCACGCGCGACGTCGCCTACGCCGCGCTCGCCGCGACGACGCGCGTACGGATGCACCGGGCCCTCGGCGAGCACTTGGCGGAGACGTCGCTCGCGCGCGGCGTGTCGGCGGCGATCGTCGCGCGGCACTTGGTGCGTGGCGACTCCGCGGCGCGTGCGTCGGAGTTCTACCTCGAGGCCGCGAGCGCCGCGCGGAGCGCCCACCAGACGGCGCTGGCGACCCGATACTACCAGCGCGCGGCGCAGTGCTTGCCCGTCGACGACGTGCGCCGCCTCGACGTGCACGACGCGCTCGAAGGATCGTTCCGCGTCCTCGGTCGGCGAAAGCAGCGCGTCCAATACCTCCAGAGCCTCCGGGCGACGGCGCGCGCCATCGGCACCCCGCGTGCCGTGTGCCTCGCGCTCCTCCGCACGGCGCGCTACGACCTCGACGAGGGACGGCTCGTCCACGGCCTGCCGATCGCCAAGCACGCCGCCCGGCTCGCGCACGGCTCGAAGCTGCCCCATTTCGAGATCGAGGCCGAGATGCTCGTCAGCGAGCTCTCGCGCGAGGTCGGCGAGGTGCAAGGCGCGCTCGCGGCCATCGATCGCGCGCTCGCGGCGTGCAACCCCAAGGTCAATCCGGGCGTGTCGCCGCGCGTGCGGGCCGAGGTGCTGCGGTCGCGCGGCGTGCTGCTCCGTCGCGTCGGGCGCGTCCGCGAGGCCGTCGACGCCTACATCGAGGCGATCGGTGTCTTCCGCAGGAGCTCGTCGCGACGGCAGGAGGCGCGCGCGAAGAACGCGTTGGCGTACGCGATGTTCGTGCAAGGCCGCTACGAAGACGCGATCGTGCTCGCGCTCGAGTCGATCCGCATCGACCTGTCGATCGGCGGACGCTTCCAGCTCGCCAAGACCCTCACGAACATCGGGCACGCGTACGCGCGGCTCGGCGACATGCCGCGCGCGCTCGCCTACCTCGCCCGCGCCCGCGACGCGCACGAGCGCTACGGCGATCGGGACGGTCGCGCCGACACGCTGCTCGTGAGCGCCGAAGTCGCGCTCGAGGTCGGCGACGGAGAGGCCGCCGCGGCCTATTTCGACGAGGCGTCGAGCATCGTCGACACGACGGGCAACACGTACGACATCACCCATTTGCGGGTCGTCGGCGCGATGCTCGCGCGTCACCGCGGCGAACCTGCGAAGGCCATCGAGCAAGCGATGCTCGCCCGCCGCGGCGCCGAAGAGCAGGCGCTCGTCGCGTACCATTTCTGCGCGCTCGCCCTCGAAGCCGCCGCGCGCGCCGACGTCGGCGAAATCCACTCCGCGACACTGCTCGCGACGACCGCGTTCGGTGCCGCGTCCGCGCTTCAAGGTTGTGAATATGGGCTCGAAATTCGGGTACTCTGTGCCGATGCACTCAAACGCGCGGCGTCTCCGGAAGCCCCGTCCGCCCAGCAACACGCGATGGACCACGCGACGGCGCTGCTCGGCAGCATCCGCGATCCGCGGCTGAAGCGCTGCTTCACCGAGCGCCCCATCGTCGCCAAGCTGTTCGCGCGTCCCTCGACCTCCCGTCCCGTCACCGGTCCTTCGGGATCCCGCCCGGCACCCCCCGCTTCTCCGGCCTCCTCGTCTCGCCCTCCTCCGTTCACGTTTCTCCTCAAGGAAGATGGATGACCCAACCCGCTTCGCAACCCAAACGACGCCGCCGCACGGCCATGATTCTCTCGGGGGGCGGAGCCCGTGGGGCGTACGAAGTCGGCGTGCTCTGGTACATCTTCGACGACCTGTCGCGCATGCGCGGGGCGCCGCCGAAGATCGACATCTTGTGCGGGACGAGCGTGGGTGCGATCAACGCGTGCTACCTCACGGCGCACCTCGCCGATCCGGTGCTCGGCATGCGGCGGCTCGTGCATTTGTGGAGCGAGCTCCAGATCCCGAACGTCCTCGGCTTCGGCTTCCGTCAGCTCGGCGGTCTCCCGCGCCTGCTCCTCGGCGGTAGCGAGGCGGCGGGCCTCTTCGACGTGACGCCCATGGCCGATCTCGTCCAGCGCGAGATCAGCTGGCGCGCCCTGGCGCGGTCGCTCCGCAAGCGGCAGCTCCGCGCGCTCACGGTCTCGACCACGGAGGTCTCGACGGGCCGCACGGTCGTCTTCATGCAGACCGCGCCCGACGTCGACATCCCCCAGACCGCGCCGCCGCGCACGCTCTTCCGCGCCGATCACATCGGTCCGCACCACGCCCTCGCGAGCGCGGCGATCCCGATGCTCTTCCCGCCGGTGAAGATCGACGACCAGCTCTACCTCGACGGCGGTCTCCGCCAAAACACGCCGATTTCGCCCGCGCTTCGCCTCGGCGCGACGCACATCTTCTCGATCGGTTCGTCGCGCGAGGTCCAGGGCATCGTGACGAACGAGGGGCCGGCCGGACCGCCGCCGCGCGCGCCGGGAGCGTCGTTCTTGCTCGGCAAGGTCCTCAACGCGTTCCTGCTCGACCACATGGATGTCGACCTCGAGCTGCTCACGCGCTTGAACCACGTCATCCGCGACGGCACGCGCGCCTACGGCCCCGGCTTCCTCGAAGCGCTCACGCGCGAGGCCCGCAAGCGGAACGCCCCCGCCTACAGCTACGTCGACGCGTTCACCATCCGGCCGAGCGAAGATCTCGGCAAGCTCGCGAGCGACCACGTACGCCGTGGGAAATTCGCCGGCAACCCGTTCTTCGCCAAGCGCCTGTTCGAGATGCTCGACATCGGCGTCGGCGCCGAGGCGGACCTCGCGAGCTACCTGCTCTTCGACGGCCACTTCTGCCGTCAGGTGATCGAGATGGGCCGCGCCGACGCGCACGCGCGCCGCGACGAGATCTTGCAGTTCTTCGGCGACGTCTCCGAGGACGACGGCGGCCCGCTCGACGACGACACCAGCGTCGACAAGCCCTCGCTGACGCTCCCGCTCGGCACCTGACGACGCGCGCCGCGCTGCGATCCTCGGCCTACGTCGTGCAACGGCGAGGACATGTTTCGCTCGCGCCGCATCCTTTTCGTGGAGAACAACCGCTCGTCGGCCGCGCTGGTCGCGCGCCTCTTCGAGGTCGACGACTACGACGTCATCGTGACGGCGGACGTGGATTCGGCGCTCGAGCTGGCCCGCGAGCACCACCCTCAAGCCATCGTGCTCGATCTCGAGAGCACGGCGTTTTTCTCGCGCGAATCGCTCGAGGCGCTCCGCCAGGACGCCACACTCCGGGACGTTCCTGTCATCGCGATTTCCGACGCGAGCCGCGGCACCGTCTCGGGCGCGAACGTCGTCATCCACGCGCCGCTCGCGCACGACAGCCTGCTCGAGCTGCTCCACTGCGTCCACGACTACGTCGGCGACGCCGATCCCGCGTCGACCGCCGACGCGCGGTGACGACGTCAGGCGGGCGAATTCGATCCGGGATCGAGCACGGACGCCGAACGGAGGTGGAGGAGGTTGCCGTCGGGATCGCGGAACGACGCGCATTCGCCGCCGCTCGCGCTCGTCTCGAGGAACGAAACCCCGCGGTTTTCGAGGATCGCGACGGTCTCGTCGAACGGCAGCTTCGTCGTCAGCGTGACGGCGGGGCAGCCGCTCTCCGACGCGGTCGACGGCGACGACGTCCCCGCGGGGCCGACCGCCGTGCACGTCGCTTCACCGGCCCGCGCCCGCAGAGCGACGAGGAACCCTTCTCCGGCGTCGATGACCGTGAGCTCGGGCGCCTGCACGACGAGCTTCATGCCGAGCGTCTCGACGTAGAATCGAACGGCCTCTGCGACGTCGCGCACCGGCAGCGTGACGAATCCGCCACGAATCATCGGAAACCTCGCTCGGGAAAATCGGTCGGATCAGGCGGTCTGGCCGTGGCCGAGCTTCTTCTTCCCTTCCTGGAAGAGGATCTCGATGCGGCTCGTGTCGGCGTCGACGATGACGCCCTTGCCGAACTTCGCGTGGTGGATGAACTGCCCCTTGGCGAAGCGTTCGGAGAGCAAATACGGGACGAAATCACCGTCCGCCTTGCCCTCGACGAGCTCTTCCCAGGTCTTCTCGGGCTGCGCGGGCTTGGCCCAAGGATCGTCCGTTTGGTCTTTGTCGCGGCTCCCGCCGGAGCTCCGCTGCTTGTTGCGCTTCATCGACATGGTGGCTTCCTCCTACTACCAGACCCGGCTCCCCGCGCGCGTTCTACCAGACGCCGAGGGCGCGCGGCAGTCCCTCCGAAGGGGGTTCGGCTTTCCACCGTGGCGGTTGAAAGCCGACGACAAAAGCGCCAAAAGGCTCGGGCGGCCGGGCGTAGGATCGGCCCGAGAGACCTCGCATGACGTCCCACGACAAGCGCCGGGCGATCGAACGCCAGCACGACGAGCTCGCCCAGGAAATCCGCGCGCACGAGCACCGCTACTACGTGCTCGACGATCCGATCGTCTCGGACGCGGAGTTCGACGCGCTCATGACGAAGCTCCGCAAGATCGAGGCGGAGCACCCGGACCTCGTCACGCCCGACTCGCCGACCCAGCGTGTCGGCGGCGAGGCGCGCGCGAACGCGAAGAAGATCCGGCGCGAACACCGCATGTTCTCGCTCGACAACGCCTACTCCATCGCGGACATGGTCGAGTTCCACCGGCGCGTCGTGGCCGGGCTTCGCGAGGGCGACGTGCCGGAGTTCGCGGTCGAACCGAAGCTCGACGGCGCGAGCATCGAGGTCATCTACGACGGCGGCCGCCTCGTGCAGGCGACGACCCGCGGCGACGGCGTCACGGGCGAGGAGATCACCCCGAACGTCCGGACGATCCGCGGTGTGCCCGCGCGCATCGCCCACCAGGGCACGTTCACCTTGCGGGGCGAGGTCGTCATTTTCCGAAAGGATCTCGAGCGGTTGAACCAAGATCGCGCCGCGGCCGGTCTCGAGCCCTTCGCGAACCCACGGAACGCCGCGGCCGGCGCCGTCCGCATGCTCGACCCGCGCGAGGTCGCCCAACGCCCCCTCCGCGCCGTGTTCTACCAGGTCGTCGAGGGCGCGAAGATCGCCAAGACCCACGCGGAGACCCTCGCGTGGCTGCGCGAGCTCGGCATCCCGACCCATCGACGCGAGATCGTCGCCCCTTGGGAAGGCGTGATGGACGCCGTCACGGAGATCGAGCGCATGCGCGCGACGTACCCGTTCGACATCGACGGCGCGGTCGTGAAGGTGAACGCCTACCGGCAAGCCGACATCCTCGGGTCGACGTCGAAGTTCCCGAAGTGGGCCATCGCCTTCAAATTCCCGGCCGAGCGCGCCGTCACGACGATCCGCGACATCGTCATCCAGGTCGGCCGCACGGGCGCGCTCACCCCCGTCGCGCTGATGGACCCGGTGGAGCTCGCGGGCACCACGGTCGCGCGCGCGTCGCTCCACAACGGCGAACAGATCCGAGTCCTCGACGTGCACGTCGGCGACCGCGTCTTCGTCCAAAAAGCCGGCGAGATCATCCCCCAGGTCATCGGCGTGGAGTCGCGTTCCCGCGCGGCCGGCAGCGCACCGTTCCAGATGCCGACGACGTGCCCGGAGTGCGGGACGAAGGCGGTCCAGCGCCGCCTCGACGAAGAGCGCCCCGAGCTCGAGGCCGCGACCCGCTGCCCGAACCGCCTCTGCCCCGCGCAGGTGCGCGGCCGCATCCTCTACTTCGCGAGCCGTTCGGCGATGGCGATCGACCACCTTGGCGAGGCCCTCGTCGATCAGCTCGTCTCCAAGGAGCAAGTGAAGGACGTCGCCGATCTCTACGATCTGACGGCCACCGAGCTCGAAGAGCTCGAGCGGATGGGGAAAAAGAGCGCCGAAAACGTCATCCAAGCCATCGCGGCGTCGCGCGAACGGACGCTCGACCGCTTGCTCTGCGGGCTCGGCATTCCGCAGATCGGCCAGGTCGCCGCGCGCCAGCTCGCCGAAGAGGCGCACACGCTCGAGACGGTCTTGCGCTGGACGGAGAACGAAGACGAAGCGCGCGAGCACATCTCGGGCATCCACGGCTTCGGCCCGAAGATGGTCGAGAGCGTCGTCGAGTTCTTGAAGAACGACGACGAGCGCCGCCTCTTGCGCGCGCTCGCCGAGCGGGGCGTGGGGCGGCCGCAGCCGCGCGAGGTCGTCGCCCTCGAGGGGCCGCTCGTCGGCACGAGCTTCTGCGTGACCGGCGTCCTCTCTCGCAAGCGCGAGGAGGTGCACGCTCTCCTGCGCGCGGCCGGCGCGGTCGTCCTCGACTCCGTGAAGAAGGGGACGACCTACCTCGTGGCGGGCGACAAGACGGGCAAGACGAAGCTCGATCAGGCCAAGAAATTCGGCACGCGCGTCATCACGGAAGAGGAGCTGGACGCGCTGCTCGCGGGCCGATCGCTGCAAGATGCATAGATCGATCGCTCACGGCCGCCGCCGCGGGATCGTGCGCGCGTCCGTCCCGTCACCGAGGTAGAGGTCGACGGTCGTTTGGACCGTCTCTTCCGGAGGGAGCGCCTTCCCGGCCTTCGCGGCCTTGGCCTCGCGCGCCCTGGGCGCGACGGGGTTCCGTCGAAGCGGCTCTGTGACGAGCGTGTCGTCGCCGAGCGGCTCGCGCATCTTCGGCTCGCTCGGCCTCAAGACTTGGGTCCGCGTCTCCTCCGTGACCTCCGTGACCTCGCGTTTCCTCGCCATTTTGCCGGGGCTCCAGCGCGGGTCGACGTTCGTCGCCGGCTCGCTCGGCGCGCGATCGTAGGGCCACGGCGAGGACGCCGGCCGCGGCTTCGCCGCCTTCTCGTTCGTCCGGGGGAGCCGGAGCGCCTGCAGATCGTGCAGCATGTCGAGGGCCGACGGGTAGCGGCGATCCCGCGCCTTCGCCATCGCCCGAGCGACGATCTTCGCGAGCGCCGGCGGCGTCTCGGGCCGCAGCTCGCTCACGGGCTTCGCGTCCGTCGTCACGATGGCGAGCAAGAGCGAGTTGTAGTTCGGCGCTCGGAACGGACGGACGCCGCAGAGGGCCTCGTACATCATCACGCCGCACGCGTAGACGTCGACGCGCCCGTCGAGATCGCGCACGCCGCGCGCTTGCTCCGGCGACATGTAATACGGCGTCCCCATGACCATGCCGGTCTTGGTCAGGTCGAACTCCTCGCGGTTGCCCGTGTTGGCGATCATCTTGGAGACGCCGAAGTCCAAGATCTTCACGATCGTGCGCGCGCCCTGCCGCTCGGAGAGGAAGATGTTCTCCGGCTTGATGTCCCGGTGGACGACGCCCTTTCCGTGCGCGGCGACGAGGCCCGAGAGCACCTGCGTCATCACGAAGACGATCTCCGCGAACGGAAAACGCTCGTAGCCGGCGATGGCGTCCGCGAGCGTCCGCCCCACGAGCTTCTCCATGACGAGGTACGGGCGCCCGTCGGAGAGCGTGCCCATGTCGTAGATCTCGCAGATGTTCGGGTGGCCGATGGCGCCGGCCGTCCGCGCCTCCTGCTGGAACCGCTTCACGGCGACCTGCTTCTTCGCCTGCGTGGGGTTCAGCACCTTGATCGCCACGGGGCGGTCGAGCCCGAGGTGCGTGCCTTCGTAGACCGTCCCCATGCCACCTTCGCCGAGCACGCCGAGCACGCGGTACCGATCGCCGATGGTCTCGCCGACGAGATCGGCGTCGCGCTGAGTGGCGCGTGCCTTCGGCGCGATCTCGGGGCGGCTCACGCGGTGCTTCGCCGGATCGAAACCGAGGGGCTCGGGACGCCGCGCGGGCGGCGGCAAGCTCGTCATGCGCGAACGCGGAGGCGTCGCGGCGGGGCCTTGCGGCAAGGCTCGACCCGTCGTCGGGCACGTCGGTGCGCCGGCCTCGTGAGGCATGGGACAGTAGGGGCAACGAACGAAGCGCTGACTCATCGCGGAAGACGTGCGACCAGGACGGTCGATCAGGACGGTCGGTGAGGATAGTAGCGCGGGAGGCCGCTCGTCGTCCGACGGCATGTGATCGGCCGCAGCCGGCACGGGCCACCTTGGGCCAGGTTCGCCGAGGCTTCCCCACCTTCCCGCGCCTCGCACGCACGTCTCGAACCTCTCGATAGTGCTAGAGAATCTCCCCGCGATGGCGAGCTCGCCGATCGGGCACGCGGTGGTCCGAGACCTGCAAACCGGCAGCGCCGATGCATCGCGACGAGCCCGACACGTTCCGTTCGATCGACGCCGCGCTCTTCATCGGAGCGTTTTCGTGCGCGGGAGCGGCCGCGTGCTCGGCGCCGTTCGTCGCCGGTGCGGCCGCGCTCGCCGTGTTGGTCCTCGGCGTGTTCGCCGGGCGTGCGTTCGCCCGGCGCGCGTCCGCGAACGGGCCATCGGCGTCGGGCTCGTCCGGTATCTCATGGCCCCTCGCCCTCCTCGGCGCGCTCGCGTTCGCGTTCGCTGCGTTGCGCGCGCAAGGAGCGCTGGTGTCGTTCGAACGCGTCCGGTCCAGCGTCGAACGCGACGCTCGATGGCCCGCCCTCTGCACCTTGACGGGCGTCGTCGCCCGCGCCCCGGTGAGCGCCGGCGACTCGCTGCGCGTCGTCGTCGACGTTCGCCGCGGCCTTTGCGATCCCGGCGTGTTCCACGGCCTCGTGACGCTCCACGTACCCGCATCCGCCGAGACCTCGCTGGTCCTCGCGCGCGGCGACGAGGTCGAGGTCGTCGCCCGCCTCGCGCCCCTCCACCGCTTCTGGAACGACGGAACGGGCGATCCCGCACCCCCCGCCGCCCGGCACGGCGTCGTGCTCAGCGGCGCGGCGCTCGACGTGACGGTTCGGCGCTCCGGCACCGGCCTCGCCGCGAGGATCGATCGCCTCCGGTCCGCGGTCCGCGCCCGCATTCGCGCGACCTTCCCGCCTTCGACGGAAGCCATGGCGCGCGCCCTCGTGCTCGGCGAAGGCGATTTGCCCGACGCCGACCAAGACGCCTTCCGCAAGAGCGGCCTCTCGCACCTGCTCGCGGTCTCCGGCATGCATCTCGTGCTCGCCGTCGCGTCGCTCGTCGCGGGGCTCCGCGCGCTCCTCGTGCGCGTCACGGCCCTCGCCGTCCGCGTGGACGTCGCGCGCATCGCGTCGTTCGTCGGCGTGCCGATGGCGTGGCTCTACGCGGATTTCGCCGGCGGAAGCGGCTCGGCCGTGCGGGCCGCGTGGATGATGAGCGCGACGTTCGCCGCCCGCGTCCTGAACCGACCGGGCGACGCGTGGCGCGCGGTGGGGCTCTCCGTCGTCGGCATGCAGCTCGCCGATCCGCTCGCGATCCACGACGTCTCGTTCGTCCTCTCGGCCTTGGCCACCCTCGGTCTGCTCGGCCTCGCGCGCCCGCTCGTCGCCGCGACGTCGTCGTGGTGCCCGCGCTGGGCGTCGTTCGTCGTCGGGCCGCTCTCCGCGACCCTTTCGGCGTCGATCGCGTGCGCCCCCGTCCTCGCAGGGATGTCCGCCGAGCTGCCCCTCGTCGGAGCGCTCGCGAACGTCGTCGCCGTGCCGCTCGGAGAAGTCGCGGCGCTACCGCTTTGCTTCGTCCACGCGCTCGCGCATCCATGGCCAACCGCCGAACGCGGAGCGGCGCTCGCGGCGTCCGGCGCCCTCGCGCTCGTCCGCGACGTGGCGCGCGTGTCGTCCTCCGTTTCGTTCGCGTCGCTCCCCGTGCCATCGCCGACGCCCTGGCAGCTCGCCGCCCTCTTCGTCGCCGTGTCGGCCGCCTGCTTCTTGCCGGCCTGGCGCAAGTCGATCGCGCTCCTCGGCGTCGTCGCGCTCGTCGCGCTCGAAGGCGCCCGCTTCCACTACGGAAATCCGACCGGCATCCTGCGCATCACGATCCTCGACGTCGGTCAGGGCGACGCCGCGCTCGTCGATCTACCGGACGGCCGCTCCATGCTCGTCGACGCCGGCGGCTTCGTCGGCAGTCCGGTCGACGTCGGCCGTCGCGTGATCGCGCCGCTCCTTCGCGCGCGTCGCCGTGCCGCCCTCGACGTCGTCGTCCTCTCGCATCCCCACCCCGACCACTTCGGCGGCATGAAGACGGG
>JBGAHN010000143.1:0-15638 GCA_044226145.1 Labilithrix sp.
GTGGACGAGGTGACCGTTCGCGGGACGAACACCGCGGCGGGGTTCGTGTCGCGGGCGAGCGTCGACGACAGCCCTCGCGAGATCACGGACGCCGCGAGCCTCGTCGAGCCCATGCCGGGGGTGCACGTGCGGAGGCTCGGGTCGGACGACAGCTTCGCGACGCTGTCGGTGCGCGGGTCGAGCTCGTCGCAGGTCGCGGTCTACCTCGCGGGCGTTCCGCTGAGCGGCGGCGCCGATCCGACGCTCGATCTGGCCACGCTCCCTCTTTGGCCGGGCGCGAACGCGCGCGTGTACCGGTCGTTCGCGCCGGCCTCGCTCGGGCGCGGTTCGCTCGGCGGCACGCTCGTGCTCGATCCGCCCTCGCCGCGCGCGCCGCAGCGGACCGAGATCTGGACGGCGCTCGGCTCGTACGGCTCGCGGCGCCTGCGCATCGGCGACGTCCGCGGCGAACCGGACGGCACGCGCGTCGCGACCGGCTTCTCCGCGTCGCGCTCGGACGACGACTTCACCTACCTCGATCCGACGGCGTCTTCGACCCACGACGTCTACGCCACGCGCAAGAACGCAGGGCACGCCGCCGTCAGCGGGCTCGCAGCCGTCGCGCTCCCTGTACACATCGGCGGGTCCACGGGCGCGCTCACCGTCACGACGCTCGCGCAGGCCCGAAAGCAGCAAATTCCCGGGAGCGTCGTCGCGCCGACGCCGTCGCAACGGCTCGATTCGACGCGACTCCTCTCGGCGCTGGAGCTCACGGTGCCGGCGTTCGGCGGGACGTTCGGGGTGCGCGCGTGGGGCCGGCGCGAAGGCCTCGCGACGCGCATGTCGCCGGAAGATGCACAGTACATTCAAAGCCCGCTCGCGACGAACGACGTCATCGTCGCGACGGGGACGAGCGTGGGATGGAAATGGCGACCGAACGCCGCCACGTCGATCGAGACGCGCGTGGACGGGAACCTCGAGCGGTACGCGCCGGGCACGTGGGTCGGCGGGACGTCGGCGCCCAGCGCGGGGCGCTCGAACCTCGGGCTCGCGTTCGACGGCGCGACGGGCGTGGGCGCGGGCTTTCGCTTGGCCTCGAGCGCGCGGGCGGACCTGTGGTTCGATCACGGCGGCACCGAAGGCGAATCGACCGACGCGCGACCGACGGGGAACCTCGGGCTCGAAAAGGAGCTCGGCAGCGTCGTCGTCGCCACGCACGGCGGCGTCCTCGCGCGACCGCCGTCGTTCGTCGAACGCTTCGGAAACCGTGGCCTCTTCATCGGCGATCCGACGCTCCGACCGGAATCGGCCGCGACGGTCGACCTCGGCGCGCGCACCGAGCAGCGCCTCGGGAAGCTGCGCGTGTCGTTCGAGCTCGCAGGCTTCGCGACCTGGGCGGACGACCTCATCACGTACGTCGCGACGGGCGCTTACGGAAGGCAGCGCGCGACGAACCTCGGCCAGGCGCGCATGCTCGGGCTCGAGGCCATGGTGCGCGCGAAGCTCGACGGGTTCGAGGCGCGCGTGTCCGAGACGGCGCTCGCGAGCGCGAACTTGTCGGCGTGCCGCTACGTCGGGACCGCGTGCGAGCGGCCGCCGCTACCGGGACGACCGGCGCAAGACGTGGTCGCCGATCTGTCGTACGGCCGGTCGTTCTGGCGGCTGCGCTACGGGTTCGACTTCGTCAGCGGGATCGCCACCGACCTCACGGGAACGCCGGCGCTCTTCGTCCCGCCCCGCGCGCTGCACTCGGTCGGCGTGAGGCTCGCGATCTCGCCCGTTTCGGGGCTCACCGTCGCGTTCGACGTCCGGAACCTGCTCGATTTGCGCGTCGCGACGTACGACGCCGCCCTCGGTTCGTACCGCGCTCCCATCGGCGACGCCTACGCCTATCCCCTGCCCGGCCGCCGGTTTTTGCTCGCGATCACGTACGTGCCGCCCGACACCGCAGCGCGTCGCCCGTAGCGCGCCGGCCCCGCGAAACGGGAACGGCAACCATCCATCTCCGCCGGAATTTCGTGCTAGGTTTCGCGCCTCCGATGAGCCAGAGCACCCCCGCACCGACCAAGCCCGAAATTTCCGGTCCCCCGAACGCCGGTCCCCCGAACGAAGGTGGCATCGCCATCCAGGGAGGGGCCGCGATCCTCGCCCCCATCCAGGCGTTCCCCAACGGCGTGCCGGCGAACGCGCTGGTGCTCATCCCGCTCGGACCGAACGGCCAGCAGGTCGAGAAGGAAATCGTCGCCGGCCCGATGGCCGTCACGATGGAGCAGGTCTGGAAGCTCCTCGGCTTCAACGGCCCCGCCGTCCAGGTGCAAGACGACCAGGGGCGTCCCATCGCCATCGGTCGCGACGATCTCCTCGCCGGCCTCGAGAAGCACTGGACGGAGAACCCCGACGATCTCGATCGCGGCCGGATCTTCGCCCAGGAGCTCATGAAGTACGCCTTCCACGAGAAGGCCGAGGGCGTGCTCGCGAAGATCGTGGCGCGCGGCGGCGGCGGCGAGGATTGGCTCGCGCTCGGCGTGGCGCAGCTCTCGCAGGACAAGCACGACAAGGCCGAAGGGACGCTGCGCGGCGCGCAGAACCTGATGAAGGACAACCCGTACCCGAGCCTCCACCTCGCGAAGCTCGCGCACGCGAAGAAGGACGCGAAGGCGGAGCGCGAAGCGGTCGAGCGCGCGATCCAGATCCAGCCGGGCAACGTCGACGCGTGGGCGTACTTGTTCAACTTCATCAAGGAGTCGTCGAACGAGGACGCGGCCGTGCAGCAGATCGAAGAGCTCGCGAACGCGCCGGTCAACGCGAAGACGGCGGCGCCCTACGTCGCGCTCCAGGGCTACTACGCGGGTGACGAGAAGACGCGCGACAAGGCGATCGCCTTCGCGAAGAAGGGCGTCGACCGCGCGCCGGGCGATCCCATCCCGCTCATCGTGCTCTCGGCGCTCTACGGCCAGACCGGCAAAATCGACGAGGTCGTCAAGCTGCTCGCGCCGCACGAGGCGCTCATGCAGCGCGACGTCCGCCTCGCGCACAACTACTTCCAGGCGCTCTTCCAGTCGCGCGACATGCAGAAGCTCACCGCGCTCCTGAACAAGCTGGCGACGTCGCCGAACCGCGACGTCAAGCAGTTCGCCATCGAGCAGTCGCGCGCCCTCGCGCAGATGCTCCAGCAGCAGCAGCAAGCCCTCGCCGCGGCGCAGAGCACGCAGAGCTGAGGCGAGCTAGCGCCGCGTCCGAAGCCGCGGGATTCACACGCGGCTTCGTCGCAAGAGCACGAGGAATAGCGGGCCTCCGACGAGCGCCGTGATGGCGCCGACCGGGGGCTCGGTGTGGAGCCACCGGAACGACGCGCGGCTCACCAGGTCGCACACGACGAGCGACGCGCCGCCGAGGAGCAGCGACGCGGGCATGAGCACGCGCGTGTCGGGGCCGAGCAGCCGGCGGAGCACGTGCGGGACGAGCAGCCCGACGAAGCCGATGAGGCCCGTCACGCTGACGACGGCGCCGACGACGAGCGAGCAGGCGAAGAGCGCGCGGGCCTCGAGGGCACGCACGCGGACCCCGAGGTGCTCGGCGGCGTCGTCGCCGAGCGACAGGACGTTGAGCCGCGCAGCGTCGTAGAGGAGCACGGCCGATCCGAGCGCGACGTACACGGCGAGCGCGACGAGCGAGGCGCTCGATGGGACGTCGAGGAAGCCCATGAGCCAGAAGAGGAGCTCTTGGGCCTTCGCGGGCGCCACGAGCGTCTTGAGGAAGGTGATGGCGGCAGACGCGATGGCGTTGACGACGACGCCGGCGAGCAAGAAGCTCGTGCTCCGTCCCCCGCCCGACGCGGAGGCGAACGCGTGCACGAGCGCCGTCGCGCCGAGGCCGCCCGCGAGCGCGAAGAGCGGCGTCGCGGAGGCGCCGAAGAGGGTGCCGCCCGAGAGGCCGAGGAGGATCGCCACCGTCGCGCCGAGCGCCGAGCCGCCCGACACGCCGAGGACGTACGGCTCGGCGAGCGGGTTGCGGAGCAAGGCTTGGAGCGCGACGCCCGCGATCGACAGGCCCGCGCCGGAGAGCACGCCGAGCAAGACGCGCGGGAGGCGCACGTCGAAGACGATGTCGTGGTCGCGCGAGCCGACGTCGGTGATCGCGCGGACGAGCGACACGGAGTCTGTCCCGAAGCTCACGCCGAGCACGATGGCCAGCGCGAGCGACGCCAACGCTCCGAACAGGACGGCGGTGGTCTTTGCGCCCGTCGTGCGCGCGACGCTCATGCGCGGTTGCGTTCGTAGATGATGCGCAGGCCCTCGAGCGTGAGGTCTTGGTCCACCTGCGAGAGCCGGCGCGAGAGCGGCGCGATGAGGCTCGCGAGGCCGCCGGTCGCGACGACGTCGCACGGGAAGCCGAGCTCGTCGACCAAGCGATCGACGAGGCCGTCGACGAGCGCGACGTAGCCGTAGACGATGCCCGACTGCATCGAGTTCAGCGTGTTGCGCCCCACGGCGCGCGGGGGCTTCGCGATCTCGACGCGAGGCAGACGGGCCGCGCGCGCGAACAACGCGTCGGCGCTGATCTGGATGCCGGGCGCGATGACGCCGCCGAGGTACTCGCCCTTCGGGGAGACGCAGTCGAAGGTCGTCGCCGTCCCGAAGTCGACGACGATGAGGCCGCCGCCGAAGCGCTCGTACGCCGCGACCGCGTTGACGATGCGATCGGCGCCGACCTCCTTCGGGTTCTCGTAGAGGATGGACATGCCCGTGCGGATCCCCGGCCCGACGACGAGCGCCTCGAGACCGAACGCGCGACGCACCAGGCCGATCATCGGATCGGTGAGGGCCGGGACCACGCTCGCGACGATGGCGGCATCGATGTCCGACGACGCGACGCCGCACATCGCGAGGAGTTGACGCAACGTGACAGCGTACTCGTCGGCGGTCCGGCCTCGGCCCGATTCGACGCGGAACTGGTGCGCGAGACGAGTTCCGTCGAAGAGCCCGTAGACGATGTTCGTGTTGCCGACGTCGATCGCGAGGAGCATGGCGCGGCGAGCCTACCTCAACGCATGTGCAAAGGGCCACGCGGGCCGATCGGCGCCTTCGGTTCGTTCGTCGGTGATCGTCCGTCGGTGCACGTGGACCTCACGGCCCATGAACGCACGAAGTCAAACGCTTCCATTGGTCGATGACACGAAAAACACGTAGAATGTCACCCTGAAGTGTTCGATGAAAGCTCGTGTGACAGCCAGAAAACGCGGCATCCTCGCGGCGCCCTTCGTGGCGTTCCTCGTTCTCGCGGGATGCAACGCGATCAGCGGCGTCGGCGACCTCGTCGTCGATTCGTCCCTCGATAGCGGCGTCGAAGAGCCCGACGGTGACGCGGCGAGCGCGGACGACGGCGACGTGATTTCCCCTCCGGAAGAAGACGCAGACGACGCCGGTGACGTCGGCGACGCGGAAGAGCCGGTCGACGCGATCGGCGACGAAGACGCCACACCTCATCCGCCGAAACGCGTCTTCGTCACCTCGTCTTCGAGCACGGGGAACATCGGCGGGCTCGAGGGCGCCGACGAGCGATGCAACACCCTCGCGAAGAGCGCCGGGCTCGACGGCACGTGGCTCGCGTGGTTGTCGACCCCCAACGTCAACGCGATCGACCGCCTCCCGCATCTCGGCTCCTACGAGCTGCTCGACGGAACCGTCGTCGTGACGAGCAAGCAGCAGCTCACCTCGGGTCGGATCGAACACGCGATCGACATGACGGAGAACCAAGAACGCCTCGCGAAGAACCGCGGCGTGTGGACGGGAACGCGCGGCAACGGAACGGCCGACGCGACCTGCAACGGCTGGACGACCGACTCTGCGCTCGTGCTCGGAACGCTGGCATCGGCCATCGCGTCCGACGTGGGGTGGACGAAGGGCGCGCCCCAAGGTGGACATCCCGACAACTGGGAGTGCAACACGGTCGTCGGCCTCTATTGCTTCGAGCGCTGATCGACACACCGCGGCCTTCGACGCCGGCCTCATCGGCGACGGTGCCATCGACGGCGCTCCTTCCTTGCGTGGGGAAGACCCCGTGCGATAGTTGTCGCTCGGTCCTTCCATGCGCGCACTCTTCGCCTCTTTGGTCGCCTGCGCCCCCGTCCTTGTCTTCGCGTGCGCCGAGGACGCCGGGCGCGACACGGGCACCACCCAAGCCCCCGTCGACGCCGCGACCGAAAAGGACACGGGCGAGCGACCTCCCTTCGACGCGGCCATCGAAGAAGGAGACGCCGACGCCGCGACCGCGGACGCCGGGCCCGTCGACATCGGCCCCGCCGGCGATTTTCGCAAGTACGCCGACGAATCGGCGAAGGCGCTGCAGAAGCTCTACGACACGGGCAACGGCCTGTTCCCGAGCACGGGCTGGTGGAACTCGGCGAACGCCCTGACGGCGATCATCGACCACGCGCGCGCGACGGGCGCGACGGACTACGTCGGCGACATCGCCACCACGTTCGACAAGAACAAGGGCGGCCAGTTCCTGAACGATTTCTACGACGACGAAGGTTGGTGGGCCCTCGCGTGGATCGATGCCTACGACCTCACGAAGGAGACGCGCTACCTCGACGCGGCCAAAGCCATCTTCTCGGACATGAAGGGCGGCTGGGACGACACCTGCGGGGGCGGCATCTGGTGGAGCAAAAAGCGCACTTACAAGAACGCCATCGCCAACGAGCTGTTCCTCGAGATCGCCATTCGCCTCCACCAGCGAACGCCCGGCGACAGCGGCAGCGGGAGCTTCCTCGATTGGGCGAAGCGCGAGTGGGCGTGGTTCGCGGCTTCCGGCATGCTCAACGAGCAGAACCTCGTCAACGACGGCCTCGAGATCACCGAGGTCGACCACGTCAAGACCTGCAAGAACAACGGCCAAACGACCTGGACGTACAACCAAGGCGTCCTCGTCGGCGGGCTCGTCGAGCTGTCGCTCGCGACGAGCACGCCGGCGTTGCTCACGCGCGCGCAGGCCATCGCGAGCGCGACGTACGCGACGCTCGTGGACGACCAAGGCGTCCTCCGGGAGCCGTGCGAGCCCAACTGCGGAGGCACCGACGCGCCGACGTTCAAAGGCGTGTTCATGCGCAACGCCGCGGTGCTGCTCACGGCGAACCCCGTCGCCGAAAACAAGGCGTTCGTCGCGCGCAACGCCGATTGGATCGGCAACGCCGCGCACGACGTCGACTGGAACATCGGCCTTCTGTGGAGCTGGTCCATCGACAAGAAAGACGCCGCGCGTCAGGCTTCGGGGCTCGACGCGTTGAACGCGGCCGTCGCGCTCACCGAGGCGCGGGAGAACGTCGCGCGCACGGCCACCGCGAAGGTCAGCTCGAAGTGCGCCGACACCGAGGACGGCAACCGCGCCATCGACGGGCAATCCAACACGAAATGGTGCGGCGGCTCGAACGACGCGTGGATCGAGCTCGATCTCGGCATCGCGCAGCCCATCGGGCGCATCGTCGTGCGGCACGCCGGCGCGGGCGGCGAGGCGACGAAGTGGAACACGAAGGACTTCAAGCTCCGCGTGAGCGACGACGGCACGACGTGGACCGATTTCGCGACCGTGACGGGCAACACGCGCTCGGTGACGATTCACCGCACGTTCCCGGCCGTTCAAGGGCGCCTCGTGCGCCTCGAGGTGTCGGCCGCGCAGTCCGATCCGGACACCGTCGCGACGCGCATCTACGAAGTCGAAGTCTACGCGCGCTGATCGCGGAGCCCTCATGACGGAAGAGCGCGTGCAGGAGCTATCGGTCGAAGAACGGGGCGCGGGCTCGCCGGTCCTGCTCGTGCACAGCAGCGGGATGTCGTCGCGGCAATGGCGCGCGCTCGCCGAAGAGCTCGCCCCGTCGCATCGGGTGCTCTTGCCGGATCTGACGGGCATCGGGCGGAACCCACCGTGGCCGGAGAGTGAGCCTTTCCATTTTCGCACGGACGTCGAAGCGCTCTCGCGCATCCTGCACGCGCTGCCCGAGCCCGCGCACGTCGTCGGCCATTCGTACGGCGGGCTGCTCGCCGTGACGCTCGCGCGACGCTGGCCCGACAGGGTGCGGAGCGTGGCGGCGTACGAACCGGTCGCGTTCGGCGTCTTGTACGATCCGCCCGACGCCGAAGCGCTCGCGGATCTCGATCGGACGAAGGAGAGCGACGTCTGGAACGACGAGGCGCGCGGCGGCGGTGAGGCGTGGATGGAGGCGTTCGTGGACTTCTGGAACGGCGCGGGCGCGTGGCGCGCGTTGCCGGAGCCGACGCGCCAGAGCTTTTTGCGCGTCGGGCGCAAGGTCTACCACGAGGTGACGTCGCTCCTGACGGATCGCACGCCGAGCAGCGCGTACGACGTGTTTCGAGGGCCGGCGCTCTTCCTCCATGGCGAACGATCGCCCTTGGCGGCGCGGCGCGTGGCGGCGCGGCTCGCGGAGGCGTTTCCGAACGGCGAGGTCCTGGCCGTCGCGAACGCCGGGCACATGGGGCCTCTCACGCACGTCCGCGACGTCAACGACGCCATTCGTCGGCACGTCGAACGCGCGTAGGCTACCCGCGACGGCGCGGAGGGCTTCCGCTCGTCACTCGTCGCCGACGACCCGCGCCTCGAGGATCGTCTCGCCTTCGGCGACGGCGTCCCAATCGCCGGTCGCGCGGCCGAGGCGTGTGTACTCGCCGTCGAGGTGCGGTGTTCGCGCGAGCGTCACGAAGAGCTGGCTCGAGCCCGTGTCGCGCCCGGCGAGGGCCATTCCGACGTCGAGGGGACCGAAGGGAACCGGGGACGTCTCGCATCGGAGCGAGGTGCCCGAGCCGCCGTAGCCGTCGCCGTTCGGATCGCCGAACTGCGCGACGAACCCGGGAACGACGCGGTGGACGACGATCCCGTCGTAGAACCCCGCGCGGGCGAGCGAGGCGATCCGCGTCGCGGTGACGGGCGAGAGCTCGGGCTCGAGCACGATGCCCAGCTCGCGCAGCTCGGTCCGGAGCACCAGGCGCGTCGGCTTCGCCAGGAGCCCCGCGTCGATCTCCGGCGCGATCGCGGGCGATTTCGGGGACGCCATGCACGCGGAGACGTCCTCGCCGAGCGCGCGGAGGGCTTTGCGCGCGCGATCCCGAACGACGGCGTTGGCGTCCGTGCAGGCCGCGGCGGCGACCGCCTTGGCGTCGCGATGGTGCAAGCTCGCGGCCGCCTCGACGAGCGCGATGCGCGTCTCGAACCGGTCTTCCGGCAACGGCTTCGCGAGCGCCGTGGCGAGCGCGTGCTCGATCCGCGGCGAGAGCTCCTTCGCGGGCGACGACGGCGGGGGCGGCGCGTGCGGATCGAGCCCCGCGCGCTTTTCGCTCTCGGCGAGCACCATCCCGAGCTCGGGGTGCGCGTGCAGGACCTCCGCGGCCGTCGCGACGAGCCCCGCGTCGTCCGACGCGAGCGCGTCGGCGAGCGTCGACGCCGCCAGATCACCGAGCTCCGGATGCACACCGACGGCCTCGACGGCCTTCTCGCGGACGCGGCGATGCGGGCTCTTGACGAACGCCAGGAACGCCGCGCGTCGCTCTCGGACCAACGGCCGCTGCAAGAGCGACGCGAGCCGCGCGCGCTCGGAGATCTCGGAGCTGCTGTCGTCGCATTTGAGGAGCACGTCGGCGTCGCTGACGGCACGCGCGAGGCCCAGGGCCGCGGCGCACCGAAGCTCGGCGTAGCGGCGGCGGAGCTCCGTTCCGGCCGACGGAGGCGTCGGCAACCGCGACACGATCCCGAGCGCCGTCTCGGTCGACTCGGGCGGCGTCGCGCCGAGCACGCCGATCAGCGTGCACCATACATTGAATTCGGGCCCCGCGACGGAGGCGTCGCTCCGGCTCGCCACGAGCTTCCCGAGGGCCACTCCTGCCGCTTCGCGACCGGCTCCTCCCGCGCTTCCCAGCCCACGCGCCGCTTCCGCGCGCTCGGCCGGCGTGAAACCTTCGGCGTCCGTCACGACGCGCGCGAGCGTCTCGGCGATCCCGGACGCGTCGCGATCGGCCTGCCGCGCGAGCGCCTTGAGGGCGAGCACGCGCGCCGGCCCCGCACGCCCCAACGCGGCACGCGCCGCCCGCACGACACGCCCACGAAACGCATCCAGCGGCTTCGCCCGCGAGAGCGCGTAAAACGCCATGTCGTCGGGCGCGCCTTGCCGGGTCTCGACCGCGTCGAGCAGCGCCGTCACCGCGCGGTCGCCGAGCACCTTCCGAGCCGCGGCGAGATCGCCGAGCCCCAGGACCGCCGACGCGCGCCACGTCGGATCGCCGAGCCACGCGACGAGCGCGGCCTCCGCCGACGCCGACGCACACTTTCCGACCGCGCGGGCCATGGCCATCCGCGGGTCGAGCGCGTCTCTCGCCGGCTCGGCCCCGTCCGCGACGGATACCTCACCACCCGGCCACCGAAGGCTGGCCGCGCGCGCCGCGATCCTCGACACGTGGTCGTCTTCGTTTCCCTTGCACGCGTAGCCGAGGCCGTACGCCGCCCACGCGACCGTCTCCGGATCGTCGTCGGCGAGCAGCGCCCGGAGATGCTCGACGCTCTTCGCGTCCCCGATCCGCGCGAACGCGCGCGAAAGCCGGCGACGCCTTCGCACGTCGTGCGTCGCGCGCGGCTCGGCCCCCAGGTCCTCCGCTCGCCGCAAATTCTCGGCATGCAGGACGTCGGCGCCGTCCGCCGCCGGCGCGCGCCTTCTCCTTCGCGACGACGCGCGCCTCCGCTGCCCCCACCCTCTCCACGCCGGTAGCTCGTTCGACTTCTTGCACGCGGACGCCGCGGCGAACACGGGAAAAGCGCCCCCCACGCGATCTTCGACGCCTTCACGAAAGCTCGACCCCTCGGCGCGCGTCACGAAAATGCGTCAACGTCTCGCGACCGCGCACGTAGAGCCGGTGCGCGAGCGTCGCCGCCGGAAACGCCACGCCCATCTCTTCGACGCGCAACCCCGTCGCGCGAAACAGCATGCTCGCGCGCGGCATGTGCCAGTGACACGTCACGAGCAAGACGTCGCGGAGCCCTCGCCGGTGGAGCATCGCCGCCGCGAACCGCGCGTTGTCCCGCGTGTCCACCGAGCATCGCTCGCGCACGATCGCGCGCCCCGGCACCCCGAGCGCGCGGAGCCGATCGGCGATCGCATCCGCTTCGACCTTCCCATCCCACGCGCGTCCCCCGCACGCGACGACGAGCTCGGCGCCCCGATCGACGTACACGCGCCCCGCGGCGAGCACCCGCCGTTCGAGCGTGGCGCTCGTCGACCGACAACCGAGCACACATACGACCTTCGGTTCGATCATGCAGAATCCACACCAACCGACGAAAAATTCCCGACGGTGCCCAAGCTTCGCACGTTCCGCTCGAAAACGAGAAGGTTCGCGCGACGATGCGAGGGCGCTCGTCCACGAAGGCGCCTTGACGTATCCATCGCAAACGCCGTATTGCCTTGAATCTCGGTCGAATCGCCATGCGAGTCACGTTTTGGGGCGTACGCGGAAGCATCCCCAGCCCCGGGCCGGAGACGGTCGGGGTCGGAGGAAATACGAGCTGCGTCGAGGTGCGCGCCGGAGGTCGGCTCGTCGTCTTCGACGGCGGCACGGGGCTCCGCTTGCTCGGCAAGAAGCTCGTGAAGGAGATGCCGATCACGGCGCACCTCTTCTTCAGCCACGTGCACTGGGATCACATCCAGGGCTTCCCGTTCTTCGACCCGGCGTTCGTGCCGGGGAACGTCATCCACCTCTACGGCGGGAACAACGTCTCGCGCACGCTCGAAGAGACGCTCGCCGGCCAGATGGACCACCCGAACTTTCCGGTGCACCTGTCGGAGATGGGCGCCGAGATGGTCTTCCACGACGTCCACGAGAACGTCCCGGTGGAGCTCGAGGGCGACGACGGCGAAAAAATCGTCGTCACGGCCGCGGCCGGCAACCACCCGAACGGCGTCTGGGCGTACCGCGTCGACCACGCGGGCAAGAGCGTCGTGTACGCGACCGACACCGAACACTACGCGGTCGTCGATCCGCGGCTCGCCAAGCTCGCGGCGAACGTCGACCTGCTCGTTTACGATGCGCAGTACACGCCCGAAGAATATGCCGGCACGGCGGGCTCGGGCGGGCCGAAGCTCGGGTGGGGCCACAGCACGTTCGAAGCCGCGACGACGCTCGCGAAGGCCACGGGCGCGAAGAAGCTCGTCTTGTTCCACCACGATCCGATGCAAGACGATGCGGCCGTCGCGGAAAAAGAGCGCCGCGCGAAGGCGTTCTTCGCGAACTGCGAAGCGGCGCGCGAAGGCCTCGTCATCGACGTCTGAACCGACGTTCGGGCCGCGGACCGCGCGACGTTCGAGCTGCACGCGCGAAGTTTCAGGCGGGGGCAACGCCGGCAGCGAACGTCGTTTCGCGCAACGGTTGCGCGTCTTTTTGCGCCGCGCGACGACCTTTGCGCGACGCGGATCGAGCGCTGCGTCACGCGTTCGACAAATTCCGTGGCGGTGCGGCTGGCATGCTCCCTGCGTAGAACGTGCCACCATGACATCGAACGCGAAGGACCGCGGTGCATCGACGAGCGACGCTTTTCGAGCCTACCGTCAGGATCTCGCGTCGGTGCGCGCGCTCGACCGCGGGACCGAGCTCGACCTGGCGCGACGCTGGGCCCAAGGCGACGAGCGCGCCGGCGAACGCATCATCGAGGCCTGCCTCCCCTTCGTGATCGCGATCGCGCTCGAATACCGCCGCTGGAACGTGCCCCTCGAAGACATCGTCCAGCAGGGCAACCTGGGGCTGCTCAAGGCCGCGAAGAAATTCGATCCCGATCGGGATTGTCGCCTCGCCACGTACGCGGCGTACTGGATCCGCGCCGAGATCCGCGAATACGTGGTGCGCGCGTTCCGGGTCGTGCGCCTCGGCACGACGAAGGGCGAGCGGCGCATGGTGCGCGTCCATCGGCGCACGAAGGTGTCCGACCCGGCGGCGCTCGCGGAGATCTCCGGCGTCAGTGAGGAAAAGGCGCGCTGGCTCCTGCCGCTGCTCGGCGCGCGCGAATCGAGCCTCGACGTGAGCACCGACGAGCACGGACCGGCCGTCGAGCGACTCCGCGCGGAGACGCCGTCGCCCGAAGAGGAGGTCTCGTCGAGCGAGCTCGGGGCGCACGCCAAACGCGCGGTTCGTGCCGCGATCGGGGAGCTCGACGAGCGCGAGCGCATGATCGTCGAAGCGCGCTTCATGACGGAGGATCCGCCGACCCTCCAGGAATTGGGGACACGTCTCGGCGTGAGCAAAGAGCGCGTCCGGCAGCTCGAAGAGCGCGCGCGCCTCAAGCTCCGTGGCGAGCTCGGGCCGTTCGCCGATCTCGTCGCCTGATCGTCTCGTTCGCTCCATCGCCTCGTTCGCCGGATCGCCGGCATGGAGGTGCAAGTGGGGAAATGCAGGTGGATTTTTCGCGACCGCGGAGCTCACCTGCTAGCCTCGTACGACCCGATGGAACGACGCCCGTGGCTCACGTTGAGCGCTCTCAGCGCGGCTTCCATCGGCCTGACGCTGCTCTTCGTGGCGCGTCCGAGCCACCCGCCACCGCTCGAACCGCACGCGAACGCCGCCAGTTCGGCCTCCGACGATCGGAGCGATCCCGAAGGCGCCGCGGGCGGATCGGACGAAGGCGCCGAGGAGCCGAGCGACGACGCGTTCGTGTTCCGTCTCCCTTCGGGCGAACCGACGATGCTCACGTGCCTCGAAGCGCGGACGATCGTCGCACAAGCGCGCGCGGGCCTCGCGTACGAGCCGGGACCGGTCTCTCCCGCGGCGTTCGCGGCGTCGACGGCCGACTGGCTCGATCCGCACGGCCTCTTGAGCGTCGCCAAGGAAGCGCCGACGACGGCGGCGATCGTCAAGGTCGCGAGCGCGCTCCTCGCGGACGTCGAGGGCCGACAAAAGCGCGATTGCGCGTCGGCGCTCGTGCCCGGGGCGACGCTCGACGCGTGGACGAACGAGCTCCGCGACGCCTTCGACGAGGGGCGAAAGGCCTTCGTCGGCGAGCGCGTCGAGAGCGCGACCGCCGATCCGCTGCCGCCGAACGGAAATCCGAAGGACGTCGCGTTCGAGATCGGCCGGCGCGTCGGCTTGTTCGAGTCGCTTCATCCCGACCAAGGGACCGGGTACGGCGACGAGGCCCGACGGCGGTTCTTTCCGTCGATCGGCAAAGAGGGCTGGGCGCGCGTGGTGCTCGCGTCCGCCGTGCGCGCGTACGTTCCGCTCGTCGATCCGCACGGCGAATGGGCGCCGTTCGACGAGGAGTCACGCATCTACGAGCTCGCCCTCACGTCGCGCCCGCCGTCCCGACTCTGGGGTCGCGCGGTGCCGACGGCGATCGGCATTCGCCTGAACGAAGGGGCGGCGCCCCCGCTCGAAGTGGACGACGTCGTGCTCGAGATCGCGGGCGTCAAGACCGCGGGGTTGCCCGTCGAGCAAATCGAACAGCTCGGGCTGACGCAGATCGATGTGCCCGACGCGAACTCGGCGACCAACGCGAACGCCGGGGCCAGCACGAACGCCGGGCCCGACGCGGGAGGGAAGTCGTCGCCCGTCTCCGCGGTCGTCCTGCGACGCGGGACCGTGCAGACGATCGAGCTCGTGCCTCACGAAGAAGAGCCGGAGCCGGTGGTCGACGACGGCTCGCTCCCGTTCGAACGCATCCCGTACGGGAACGGGGACGTCCTCCTCGTCGCGATCAAGGACGTGCGCGACGATCTCGGCGACGAGCTCGCCGATCTGCTCGCGGAAGAGCGCCACCGAGGACCGCGCGAGCTCGCCGGCATCGTCCTCGACCTTCGCGACAACGGCGGGGGATCGACGGACGGCGCGATCGGGGCGCTGTCCCTGTTCTTGCCCGGGCAACCGCTCTTCGCGATGAAGCGGCGCGACGGCGGGATCGAGGTCGACCGCGCGACGGTCCCGCGTGACCGCGACGTCTGGACGGGCCCGGTCGCCACGTTCGTCGACGGCACGACGGCGAGCGCCGCGGAGATGATCGCGGGCGCGCTCGCCGCCTATCGCCGAGGCCCGTCCGTCGGCACGAACACGTTCGGCAAGGGTTGCGCGCAGGAGTACGTCGACGACGACGCGCACGCCGGCGTCTTGCGCTTGACCACGCTGATCTACGCGTTGCCGGATGGCTCGCCGGTGCAGCGCGTCGGCCTCACGCCGCAGATTCGCTTCCCGTTCCCCGGCGCCGAAGACGCGACACCCGACGACCGCGAGGCGAAGATCCTCCACGCCGCGCCGACCTGGCGAGGGCCGGATTTGCGGCGATTCACGTCGAAAATCGACGGAGCTTCGTGGCCCGCCACGGGCAACGTCGGCCCCTGCCAAGAACAAGACGTATGCCGCGCGCTGCGTCTGCTCGGCAACCCGAAGCGCGCCGCCATCGCGAAGCACTGAGCGCGCGCGGAGCGAAGATGCGCGGAAGCGGCGATCCGACGCACGCGATGGTATCGTGGACGGGATCATGTTCGTCCGCGTTTCGGCCACGGCGCTCACGCTGACCGCGTCCATCCTCCTCGCGTTCGCGGGATGTTCGTCCGAGCCGGATCCGGCGCCGGCACCGCTCGACTCCCCGGATCGTCCTTCGCGGGACGACGGCGGCGCGAGCACCCC
>JBGAHN010000144.1:0-15313 GCA_044226145.1 Labilithrix sp.
CTCCCACGAGGAACGCGGCGAGCACGGCGAACGGCGACTCCATCACGCCCGCCCCATGCATCGAGCACCCCGATCCGCCACCGATCGCGCCGTCGTCCGCCGCCACGGGATCGCTCGGCGCCGGATCGCCCGGCGTCGGATCGGACGGCGCCGGCTCCTCCGGTTCGGGCGCGAGCCGAAGCGTGTAGGGTGCATCTTTCTTGTGATCCGACACGCTCACGAGCACGATCAACGACTCGCCACGGACGATCGCGGGCAGCTCCTCCACGTCGTCGACCGCGGCCTTGCCGTCACGCAGCGGGACGACGTACGCCGCATGCTCCCCCGTCGGGCTCTCCAGCACGCCGCGGGAACGCGCTCCGTCGGCGACGTGGAAGATCGTCCCCGTCATGCCGGAGGTGACGTCGCTCACGACAGAGGCGAGCTCGTGCGTCTTCGCCATCGGGTACCGCGCTCCGTTCGGGTAACCGCCGCCGGCGCGCTTGCCGGTGCTCGCGTTCCAGATCCAGAACGTCGACCAAGCTTCGCGCATCGTGCTCGCTCGTCGCTCGAGGGGCGGACCCACGGCCTCGAGCGCCGCTTCCCCCGACGTGCCTTGCCGTTCGAACGTCTCGCGCACGATCGCGTCGTCGTAGCGCAGCGACAAAAAGAGCGGCCAGATCGCGGCGCCGTACAGGTACCCGGCGGTGACGCCGCCCGGCGACACGTCGATCGCCCGCCCGTCCTCGGCGAAGAACGCGGGGAGGTTGCGCTCCAGATCGCGGAGCGACGGATCGAGCACGGACGCGGCCCACTGCGCGGTGCCCTCGGCCCAGAAGCGATCGAGCACGGCGTCGTAGGCGTTTTGCACGGCGTGGAACGCCTCGTGCGGCAAGACGGTGCGAATGCCCTCGTCGACGCTCGCGTAGCGGCCTTGGAAATTCGCCTCGGCGAGGAGGAAGCTCGAACACGTCGTCACCGAGCCCGCGGTCGTGCAGGTCTCGGCGACCGTCGCGCCGTCCGAGCCGGCGAAGTGGACGAGGTACACGTCGAGGCGGCCGTCGCCTCCGTGCGACGCGCAGCCCGGAGCGTCGTCGGCGAGGGGCGCGCGGTAGCCCATCTCCACGTAGCTCGCGAGCGCGTCCTCGGTCACGTCACCGACGCGCGCGACGTCGTCGGGGACGCCGTCTTCCCGCGTGCTCGCCGCGCGCACGGCGTGCGGACCTTCGAGCACGTACCAGACGCGCACGCGCGGCGTGTCGAAATGCGCGGGCGTCGCGTCGGCGTACGCATACCCGGAATACCCCTCCGTATCCGTCGGTCGCGTGCACGTATCGGCGCGCGCGATGCGCGGGCATATGGCCGTGAGCGCGGCGACCGTCGCTCCGAAGAGGAGGACGGTCGCGCCGCCGCGCACCTTCAAAGAGCTCCGATCGCGAGCTTGTACCGCCCGCCGGTCTCTCCCTCGCTTCCGTCCGGATTCGCGTAGTAGTCGAGGATCTGCACCTTGTAGAGCTTGCCCGTCGCGCCCTTGACGAGCCACGTGCCGGCGTGCGGCGTGAGGTGGTGCGTCGCGCCGTCGTAGTCGTACCAGGCGTCGAACGACGTCCGCATGGCGCCCGTCTGGTCGACCTTCGGCGCGCACTCCGCGTCGACGATCTCCTCGGTCACGAATGTCGCGCCGTCCGCGTCGGTCGCCGTCACGTCGGCGAAATCCTTCGCCACGAGCACCGCGGCGCCGCTCCCCGTCGCGATTTGCCCGCCGTTCGTGAAGAGGACGGCGCGCTTGATGGCCAGGTCCCACGTCGTCGCCGTTCGCGCCGCCACGTCCGTGACGTCGACGCGCGTGCCGGTCTCGAGGCTCACGTACACGCGCGGGTTGTTCGCCGCCGAAGCCGCGCCGCCCGCCGTGGCGTCGACGAAGATCGTCCGCGTTCCATCCGCATCGGACAGAGTGGCGACGGTGCCTTCGGACACCTTGTCGACGGACGCGAGGACCTGATCGACGGCTGCCGTGCAGCTCGTCGCGGCGTCCGTGTCCGTCGCGGCGTCGGTGTCGTCCGGCGATTGCTGGTCGGCCGTCGACGCGTCTTCATTGTCGTTCCCCGCGTCCGTATCGGCCGTGCCCGAGTCCACGGTCGGTGTCGACGAAGAATCCGAGCTGCTGCAACCGGCGGCGGCCCATGCGATGGCCAAGCAGCCTCCGAGAACGAGCGACCGAGCAAAACGAACGTCTTTCATGACCAGTGACTCCTTGAACCTGCGTCTGCGAGCGTGAAAATGAGAATGAAAATCATTTTCAACACGCGAACTAGACCACGGGTTTCTGGACGTCGTCAAGCGGTGCGACGCGTCGTCCGGAGGAGGCCCCTACGGCGTGGCGCGCGCGGTCCGACGTACGATCGCCATCGCCACGAGATGAGCGAGGACGTCGACCGCGTCCGTCGACGAAGCCGACGCGGTTCCATGCGGTCCGGCCTGGACCTTTTCGTTGCCGGGCCGCGGCGCCACGAGCCGCTCGTCGTACGCCTTCTCCGGGATCCGCGCGCGGACGTGCGCGAGCAGCGCCGCGAAGTTCTCCACGGTGGACGTCCTCCGCGCGTCGCCGAGCCCGTCGTAGTGCACGCGCGACTCTCGGACGAGGACCGGCGCGCCCGACGACGGAAAGACGTACGCCACTTGCTCGCGCTCCTCGACGGCCTTCACCGCGGACGTCGTCACCTTCTTCGTGAGCATGAGCCCCGCGGACATCGCGGCCCGCCCGACGTCGATCTTGCGCGACGTGCTCTTCTCGAGGTGCTCGTGCCGCGTCCGATGGACCGCCCGGACGACGGCGACGATCTCGCTCCATCGAACGCGCCCCGCGCCGCCCTGGGACGAGGTGAAATCGAACCCGTCGTCGTCGAGCCGGAACGTCTTCAGGTGGGCCATCTCCGCTGCGGAGATCACCGCGCCCTCGTCGCACGCCACCGCGTCGTGCCCGCGCGCGCGCAACTTGGCGAGCAAATCGAGCGCCTTCGCTCGATCCGCCGTTCGAAGGACGATCGACGGGCTCGGCACGCGCAGCGCGAGCGCGGCCTCGTAAGGCGTGACGCCGAGCGCCTCGGCCAAGATCGGCGCTTCGGCTTCGACGGGCGTGGCGAGCGAGAGGATCGCGACGAGGTCCACCGCTCTCGATGGTACCACTCGCGCGCGCGTCACTCGTACATGACGTATTCGGGCTCGGGCACGAGCGAAAGCACGCGCTCCGGCGACATGATCTTGCTGCCGCCGCGCGTGTCCTCGTCGAAGAACAGCTTGAACCCCGCGTGGACGACCGGGTTCAGGTTCTTCACGAGCGACTTGTACGTGTTGATCTTCGCACCTTGCGGTCCGAGGCCGTCGACGCTCTTGATGATCGCGACGCCGGGGTGCGCCGTGATGTCCGCCTCGTTCTTCACGATGTACGCGTTCATCTGGTGGAACACGAGCACCTTCTCCGGCAGATCGTGCTCCTCGACGATCTTCGACAGGTAGCTCGCGACGTCGTTGATGATCGCGCCGGTGGTCTGCCCGTAATAGACGCCCGGGGTCTGCTTCGGCTTCATCGCCCACTCGGGATCCATGGCGATCCCGACGTCCGGCTCGCGCAAATAGCGCTCGTACTCTTTGACCTCGGTCATGAAATCGGAGTGACCGGGTTGGATGTTGAGCAGCAAGATGGCCTTCGCGGCGCGCGCGGCCTTCAAGTAGTCGTCGATCACCTTCGTCGGGACGCGCCGCCGATACTTCTGGTCTTTCCCCGGCGCGCCCTGCACGACGACGGAGATGAGCTCGAAGACCGGCATCGCTTCGCGCCCGCTCGCGTATTTCGCCGCGTAGGACTCGATGGACTTCGCGCGCGCCGCCAAATCCCCGGCGAGCTTGCCGAGCGCCGGCGCTCCCGGCGTCCCGCAGAACCCCACGAGCCGGTAACGCGGGAAGATCTCGCGCCCGCCGCGCGGCAGCTCGAGGCGCGGCTTCTCCGGGACCTCGGCCTTCGTGGCCTCGGGGTCGCGCGCGCCATGAGCCTCCCCCGCGGGCGCCTTCGGATCGAGCGTTTCGCGCGATTCGACCGAGGCGTTGACGAGCGTGGCCTCTTTCCGAGCCGCCGGTTCGCGCGAATCGTGCGATGCGTGGTTCGACCGCGCCGCGTGCGCGGGATCGGCCGGCTCGGCGGGACGCGTACCGGAGAGGCACCCCACGAGGGCGGAGACGAAGAGGAAGGCGACGGGCGGACGTGTCCAGCGAACCACGTCCGCATCATGCAACGACGAGCGCATTCAGGGCCAACAGGCGGCGAAAAAAGCTGCCTTCACTCCACCGTGACGGTCTTCGCGAGGTTGCGCGGCTGGTCGACGTCGGTGCCCTTCAGATCGGCCATGTAATAGGCGAGGAGCTGGAGCGGCAGGACCGTCAAGAGCGGCAGCACCTCTTGGGTCGCCTTCGGGATCTCGAAGACGGGCTCGTCGTTCTCCTGGACGTCGCCCGGACGGCTCCTCGGCGGCACGCCGTCCATGCAGATCTTGCGGACGGTGTCGTCGCCCTCGGTCGCGACGGCGATGAGCTGCCCCTCGCGCGCCTTGACCTCCTGCATGTTCGAGAGCGTCTTCTCGTAGTGCACGTCCTTCGGGCACACGACGACGACGGGCATGTCCTCGTCGATGAGCGCGATGGGGCCGTGCTTCATCTCGCCGGCCGCGTAGCCCTCGGCGTGGATGTACGAAATCTCCTTGAGCTTGAGCGCGCCCTCGAGGGCCACCGGGAACTGCGTCCCGCGTCCGAGGAAGAGCATGTCGCGCGCGCGGAGGTGCTTCTTCGCGATCGACTTGACGTGCTCGGCGCGCCCGAGGACCTCGCGCATCTGCGCCGGCACGTGCCAGAGCGCATCGAGCACGCGCCGCGCGTCGGCCTCACCGAGCGTCCCGCGCCGTCGACCGAGGTAGACCGCGAGCATGAGGAGCGCGGCGAGCTGCGTCGTGAAGCACTTCGTCGACGCGACGCCGATCTCCGGTCCGGCATGCGTGTAGAGTGCACCATCCGACACGCGCGGGATCGCGCTGTCGAGGACGTTCGCGACGGCGACGACGTGCGCGCCCGCGGCCTTCGCGGTCTTGACGGCGGCGAGCGTGTCGAGCGTCTCGCCGCTCTGGCTCACCGCGACGACCAGGTCGTTCGGCAAAAACACCGGCTCGCGGTAGCGCACCTCGCTGCCGATCTCGACCATGGCGGGCACGCGCGCGAGCTGCTCGACCCAGTAGCGCCCCGCCATCGCGGCGTGCGCGCTCGTCCCGCACGCGACGAAGTAGACGCGCCCGAGCTTCTTCGCGAGCTCCTCGCCGACGCCGATCTCGGTGGCGACGACGTCCGCCTTCGCCAGGTCGATGCGCCCGCGCAGCGTGTCTTCGATCGCGCGCGGCTGCTCGTGGATCTCCTTGAGCATGAAGTGCTTGTAGCCGCCCTTTTCGGCCTGCGTCGGCGACCAGTCGATGCGCTTCTTCGCGCGCGTGACGGGCGTTCCGTCGAGCGTCGAGATCTCGATCTTCGACGCCGTGAGCACCGCCATCTCGCCGTCTTGCAGGAGGATCACGTCGCGCGTGTGCGCGAGGATCGCGGGGATGTCGCTCGCCGCGAAGTTCTCGCCTTCGCCGACGCCGAGGACGAGCGGCGAGTCGTGCTTGGCGACGACGATCTCGTCGGGCGACCGGCCGTCGACCACCGCGATGGCGTACGCGCCGCGCACTTGACCGAGGGCGGATCGCACGGCTTCGCGCAGCGACGTCGGCGTCCGGCGCAGGGCCTCGTCGACGAGGTGGGCGACGATCTCGGTGTCGGTGTCGCTCTGGAAGCGCACGCCGCGCCCCTCGAGATCCCGCCGCAGCTCGACGTGGTTCTCGATGATGCCGTTGTGCACGACCGCGATGCTGCCGGCGACGTGCGGGTGCGCGTTCACCTCGCTCGGCCGGCCGTGCGTCGCCCAGCGCGTGTGCCCGATGCCCGTCGTGCCCGCGAGCGGGGTCTTCTGGAGCGCCGCGTCGAGGTTCGCGAGCTTGCCGACCGCGCGGACGATTTCGACGCCCCGCCCGGTGTGCACGGCGAGCCCCGCCGAGTCGTAGCCGCGGTATTCGAGGCGGCGGAGACCTTCGACGAGGATGGGCGCGCTATTTTTCGTTCCGACGTAGCCGACGATGCCACACATGGCCGAAACGCTAGCTGAATTCGGGGTGGTTGGCACGGCGACCTGCGGGGCGTCCGCGGACCGCTGGTTTTCCGCTTCCGGCCGAGCTTTGGGCGCGCGTTCGGGGCGGACGTCCGTCTCAGGGACGTCAGGGGCGACGCAAACGACGGATCGTCGATCCCCCGCCGACCGGGGCGCTGAAATAGAGGTAGTTCGCGTCCGTCGTGATCTTGCTCGTGTTGGCGACGTCCTGCAGGAGTTCGCGCGGCCCTCCTGGGCACACGATGTCCGCGCAGTAGAAGAGCTTGTCGCCCGAGAGCCACGCGATCCCATGATCGTCGGCGGCCAGCAGAGGAATGGTGTCGATGGTCTTCATCAGAGCCACCGGTTTGCTGCAGTCGTTCTTCGGGCACCCGTAGACGCCTTGCCCTCCCGAGATCCCGAGGCCGACGAAGAAGATCGAATCGGACGAGAGACGAATGGCTCCTTTGACCGGTGAGGGAGTGACCACGGTGCGCGCTCCGCCGCTCGCGTATTCCACGGACGAGAGGGACGAGCTCGCGCTGGTATCTGCGAAGTACACGTATTTGTCGTCGGCCGCGTATTGGCCGAACGTGTTCTTCGCGAGGACCACCACCTTGCCCGTCGCTACGCATGTCCCTTTTCGGCAGTCGAGCCAATTGAGGCCCGAACCGTTGAGGTCCGCGAAGAGCGACTCGTTGGCCGTGACGAACCCCGAGATGCCGCTGAGCCCGTCGCTCGCCACGCTCGTGGGAGGGTTCGGACAGCCCGTCATGGGGCAACGATAGATGTTGGGGCGCTCCGTATTTTGGTTCGGGGCGCCGCCGAAGTAAACGAAGCCCGCCTCGACGGACACGAGGTTCGTCGGATAGGCGATCATCGCCGCCAGTTGCTTCGGCGCTCCTTTGCAGTTCTCGACGTCGCACGAGAAGACCTTGTCTTCCGCGGTGAACGTGAGCGCCTGCTCTTTGACGTCGAAGTCGTGGAGGTCCTTGATGCCCTCGCGAACGGTAGCGACCGAGCAGACACCTCCGCTGCATTCGCCGCCGCCGCAGCTTCGCCCGCACGCGTTGCAATGATCGGCCGACTGCTTGAGATCGACGCACTCGGAACCGCACGCGGTCAGACCCGGGGCGCAATTCGGGGCGGCATCCACCCCGGAGGAGCCATCGCTGGACTCGCCACCATCGTCCGGATCGGGCGTGTTGCCGGCGTCGAGCGTGCTGCCGGCGTCGGACGTGCTGCCGGCGTCGAGCGTGCTGCCGGCGTCGGCCTCCGAGGGAAGGCCTCCGGAAACCGTGTCGCCCACGCAGGCAGCGACCATCGAACACCCTGCCAGGATGGACCCGAGAATGAGCGTACGCACCTCCCGAACGTACAACAACCTTCGCCGACCGAGAGCTTGGATTTGCGAGCGACGTGTCACCCGTTTGGAGCGTGTGGTGCGATCTCCTCTGCGAGGCCCCTCGTCCCTCGCTACGGGCACTCGAGGGGCGGGAGCTCGTTCTCGGCCATGCCGCTCGCGACGAGGCTGGCGTGCTGGAGGACGGACCGGTGCGCGTCGATGCGCGTCATGATCGAGAGCGCGCGCGTCCGCTCGTCGTGGTCCATCGCCGACAGGCTCACGATCCCCACGATCGTGCGAGGCTGGCCGGCGAGCACGGGTCCGCCGGAGTCACCCGGGCAAATCGAAGCGTCGACTTCGAGGGTCGATGGCGCGACGGTGCGGATCGCTCCCCCCATCCGCTCGCGCCTGTGGATCGTGCCCGCGGACAAGGCGCATCGACCGAAGCCGACGGGGTGCACGGCTTCACCGACGCGCGGTGGCGTGTCGCTCCGCACGGGCAACACGGGGACGCCGACGAGCTTCCGCGTGAGCACCAGCACGGCGACGTCGCCGCGTCCCCCGGCTTCTCCACATGGCGGCGCGACGATGGCGCGCGCGTTGACTTCGCCCCACGCGAAATCGTCGCCGCCCAGCTCGACGGTGACGGCCGACGGCGCGAGCAGCTTCGCCGTGAACTCGCCGCGCGGACCGCGTTCGACCACGCAGTGGTGCGCGGTGAGCACGAGGTCTTCGTCGATCAGAGTGCCCGTGCACGTCGCGGCCGGCCCGACGATGCGCACGATGGCGTCTTGCGGAACCGCGGTGAAGAGGGGAGGGGAGACGAAGCGTTGCTCGGCGACCTCTTCGCCCCCCGACGGTCGCACCGTCCGCGCGCGCTTCGTCGGAAACCCCGGCGCGTTGCAGCCGCTCACGCACGCGACTGCGCACGCGAACGAGGCGGCGAGCGCGGCGACGCGTGCGGGCATGCGAAACGAATACGGAAGAACGCGGACCTGTGCGAGCTCAGCCAGGTCCCTCGCGCCCATCGCCGTGTCACTCGGCCGAATAGCTCACGGGTTTCGTGGCGTTGATGTACGCGAAGTTCGACGCCTCGGGGTTCGCGTTCGCGTCGTCGACGCCGAGCTTGCCGAGCTCTTCGAGGACGCCCACGTAGCGCCGCGCAGACATGACGAGCTGCTCGGAGCAGGCCTTGGTCTCCGCGCACCGCGCGAGCACCCGCTTCTCGACCACGAGCGCGTCGGCCGAGCGCCCCTGATCGACGAGCGCACGTGCGTAGACGTATTCGACGGTGGGCTCGTCACGCAGCTTCGCGGGCGCGTGCTCGATGCGTGTCAACGCCATGCCGGGCATCCGTGCGGTGATGTAGGCCTGCGCGAGATCGCGAAGCTTTTCCGGGCTGTCCGGATGCGCCGCCAGCGCGTCTTCGTACGCGGCGACCCGGGACGAATGGAGCTCGCCCACGACCGGCTTCTCCCGCTGCGTCATTCCGGCACAAAGAAGCACCGCGGCGGCCAAAACGACGGCGATGTTCCAGCGCTTGAGTCCCATCGGCGGAAGGTTGCCTTTCGTTCGGGACGGCCGCATCGGCGCGCCCTCACCACATTTTAGCGGTGTTTCGGGTAGACGCCGACGAAAAGGAAAAGTTCCCGCCCCGGCTCCTTTTCTTGGTCACCGTCGGTCGGCGACGACGAGACGCAGGTGCCGCATCGCCCGCAGCGCGTGCGCGAGCTCCGGAGAGAAATCCGCCGCGAAGCCCGGCAGGTCCTCGTCGCGCCCGACGTCGAAGCCATGCGTCGCCAGCAGCGAACGCATCTCGCCCGCCGTGTACGACGAGCGGAGCGGCTCCCCGATCCAGCGCAAATACGGGGCGATGAGCCACGTGAGCATCGCGCGCCGGTGATAGAGGATGGCGAGGCGGCTCGCCGGAGCCGAACGCGTTTCGATGACGCGGAGCGTACGCTCGACCTCGTCCGGGGTCAGGTACATCACGACGCCCTCCCAGATCCACGTCGTCGGGATCGACGGATCGTGCCCGGCGTCGCCGAGCGCGGTGGCGAGATCGTCGCACGTGAAGTCGACGGCGCAGAAGCGCACCTCGCGCGCGGTTCGCTTCATGTCGCCCAGGTGCGCGCGCTTCGTCTTCTGTGTGTCGGGGTGATCGACCTCGAACACGACGGCGTTCGCGAGCTCGGGCATGCGCCACGCGCGTCCGTCGAAGCCGGCGCCGAGGATGACGACCTGAGGTGCCCGCGCGCCCTTCACGGCCTCGTCGATGGCGCGCGTCCGCACGAGCATCATCCGCGCACGCGCCTCCAGGAAGGCGTGCGAAACGCTCTTCTTCCCGCTCTTCGCCTCCTCGTGGAATTTCGTGACGAGCGCGCGTGATTCGGCGGGAAGGAAGCGGCTCGCGGTCGGATCGTCGAACGCGACGCCGTGCATCCCACCGTGCGCCATGGCGCGCGCGAGGCACACGAGCGCCGCCGTCTTGCTGGCTTGCCCGGGGTTCATTGCATGCGGAGCCTACGTGCGCCGTCGTTGCGCGTCGCCTTCATTCGCGCAGGTGAACTGCAGTGGTGTGGCGTCTCGTCCGATGCGGTCGAGCTCCGTTTTCGACGCGGTCGATTCGGGCGTGGGTCGTACTTCGCGCTTGCCCCTCGCGCTCATCCTTCGCGCGCGTCCCCTCGCGATCACCCTTCGCGTTGGAGCGCGTCGAGAAGCCCGTCGGCGACGGCCTTGGTGCCCATCGTGCCGCCGACGTCGGGCGTGCAGCGCCCCGACTCGATGGCCTTCGCGCAGAGGCGCTCGATGCGCGCCTCCTCCTCGGGGATTCAGGCGTGGGTCGTACTTCGCGCTTGCCCCTCGCGCTCATCCTTCGCGCGCGAGGGCGTCGAGCAGCCCGTCGGCGACGGCCTTGGTGCCCATCGTGCCGCCGACGTCGGGCGTGCAGCGCCCCGACTCGATGGCCTTCGCGCAGAGGCGCTCGATGCGCGCCTCCTCCTCGGGATACCCGAGGTGCGTGAGCAGCATGCCCACCGTGAGGAAGCTCGCGATCGGGTTCGCGAGATCTTTGCCGACGAGCGGCGGCGCCGAGCCGTGCACGGGCTCGAACATCGCGACGCGCTTTTCGTCGCCGTAGTGGACGTTCGCGCTCGCGGCCATGCCGAGACCGCCCTGGAGGCCTGCGCCGAGATCGGTGACGATGTCGCCGAAGAGGTTGTTCGTGACGACGACCTCGAACGGCGTCGGATCTTGGACGAGGTAGAGGCAGAGCGCGTCGACGTACACGTGCTTCGCTGCGATCTCGGGGTACTCCTTCGCCACTTCGAAGAAGCAGCGGTACCAGAGCTCGTGCGCGTGCTTCATGGCGTTCGACTTGTCCGCCATGTGCACGGTCTTCTTGCCGTTTTTGCGTGCGTAGTCGAAGGCGGCGCGCACGATGCGCTCGACGCCCTTGCGCGTGTTGACGTCTTCGTTGATGGCGATTTCGTCCGGCGTTCCTTTTTTGAATTGCCCGCCGACGTTGACGTAGATGCCCTCGGTGTTCTCGCGGAACACCATGAAGTCGACGTCCTTCGCCGTGCGTCCCTTCAAGGGGACGAGGCGATCGGCGAGCGCCTTGACCGGGCGCATGTTCGCGTAGAGATCGAGGCCGAAGCGCAGGCCGAAGAGGATGTCGCGCGCGTACTCGAGGCTCGGCACGCGCGGATCGCCGAGGGCGCCGAGGAGGACCGCGGAGGCCTCGTTCGCGATGCGCGCGGCGACGTCTTTGGGGAAGGTGGTCCCGTCGCGGAGGAATCGTTCCGCGCCCAGGTCGAGCTCCCAGAGCTCGAGCGGGAGGCCGCGCCGGTCGCGGTAGTGCTCGAGCACGCGCCGCGCATGGACCATGACTTCGGGACCGATTCCGTCTCCGGGCAGGATGGCGATGAGGGACATCGTGGGCGGCACGCTACCACGCGAGGCCGTGAAATCGGCCTCCCACACGAACGGAACGCGGTACGATGCGCGGCCACCATGCGAGAGCACGTTTCGGCGGTCGCGACGGCATCCCTCCTCCTTCTGGCGTGCGGCGGATCGTCGCCGGCGCCGCAAAGTCCGCCTTCGGCCGAGCTCGGCGCGGTCGACAAGAGCGCCGACTCGTCGCCGACGAGCGCATCGCCGCAAACGCCGTCGTCGGAAGCCGCCACGTCGCCCGATGCCGGCCGCGCGACGAGTACCGCGTGGCCGTTCGGGCCGCCGATGTCGGACGACGACAAGGCCGCGCAGCTCGCGCGCCTCGAGAAGGATCCGGGCCCCGCCAAGTCGAACTGGGTCCCGCCGGGCAAGTCCGCGCGCTACGGGCACGCCGAAGCGCTCGTCGCCGCGCCGTTCGACGTCGTCCGCGCGCGCTTCGCGGATTTTGCACACTACAAGGATCTCGCGGGGCCGAAGTTCAAGCAGGTCAGCGTCGTCGACAAGCAGGCCGGGCTCACGGACGTCTACTTCAAGCTCCCCATCATGAAGGGGCTCGTCACGATCTGGTACGTCGCGCGGTTCTCGCCGCCGCGCACCGCCGAAGGCGTCGGCGACGTCGTCGAAGGCACCTTCGTGAAGGGCAACATCAACGGCATGAACGTCGCGTTCACGATGCGCTCGGCCGGCGACAAGGGCACCATCGTCGGCTGCGATTTGCTCCTCTCGCTCGCGATCCCCGCGCCGCAGTCGAACGTCGACGAAGAGCTGCGTGACGCCTGCGGCGACGTGGTCAAGGCCGTCCGCGCGAAGACGACGCCGTCGCCCTGACGTCGCCCTGATGCCGGTTGAGCGACGCCTCCGACGGACGCGCTCACGATTCGCCCACCGATCGGGTAGGATGCGGGTCCTTTGAGTACACGACCTCGCATCCTCACGGGCGACACGCCTTCCGGCAGGCTCCATATCGGTCACTGGGTCGGTTCCCTCGAGAACCGCGTGCGGCTCCAGGACGAGTACGACTGCTTCTTCCTGCTCGCGAACATGCACGCGTTCACGACGCGCGCCGAGCAGCCCGCCGCCATCCGCCGCGACACGCTCGACATCGTCAAAGACTGGATCGCCGCCGGCATCGATCCCGAGCGGTCGACGCTCGTGGTGCAGACCGAGATCCCGACCATCGCGGAGCTCTCCTGGTACTTCGCGATGCTCCTGCCGTTCAACCGCGTCATGCGCAACCCGACGCTGAAGACGGAGATCGAGCTGAAGGACCTCGGCGATCACTACAGCTTCGGGTTTCCGCTCTACGCCGTCGGTCAGTGCGCCGACATCCTCGCGTTCCGCCCCGCGCTCGTCCCGGTCGGCGAAGATCAGGTCGCGCACATCGAGATGTGCCGCGAGGTCGGCCGCCGCTTCAACTGGACCTACGCGGGCGTCGATCCGAAGACGGAGGACGCCGACCACGTCACCCAGGGCGGCGTGTTCCCGATCCCGGAGGCGCTCGTCGGTCGCATCGGTCGGCTCACGGGCACCGACGGCAAGGCGAAGATGTCGAAGAGCCTCGGCAACGCCATCTTCCTCACGGACACGGCGAAGGACATCAAGAAGAAGATGGGTGCACTCTACACGGGTCGCCAGAGCATGACGGAGCCCGGGGACGTGAACAACGCCCTCTTCCAGTACGTGCGCGCCTTCATCAAGGATCCGGCGCACGTCGCCGATCTCGAGGACCGCTACCGGCGCGGTGACAACATCGGCGACGGTCACGTGAAGGCCGACGTCTCGGCCGCGATCGACGCGCTCCTCGCGCCGATGCGCGAGCGTAGGGCCGCGCTCGAGGGCCCCGCGGGCGACGCGAAGGTCCTCGAGATCCTGCGCGCCCACACGGCGAAGGCGAACGCGGTCGCCGAAGAGACCTTGTACGCGGCGAAGAAGGCGATGAAGCTCGACTTCGGTCCGCGGTCGCTCCTGTTTCGCTGAGCTCGACGTCGAAGGTACCAAGCGCCGACGAGGGCTTCGGGGAGGTCGTCATCGTCGACGGTCGTGCATTCTTCGAACGACGCACCGTCGGGTGAAAAATTGATCCAGCGTTCGCGCGAAGGTGCCGGACGCGATCGCCGTCGGCCGGTGCTCGGATCGTTGCCATGGAGGAATGGCAAGACGATGTTTCCAAATGGGAAATCCCGTGTCCTCCGACACGCCGTCCGACATCCGCCCACGATCGTCGACGGCAGCGTTGCGCGTCCGATGCGAATCGTTCTTTCCAATGGTACGTGAATTGAAGGAGATCTTTGCCATGCGAGAATGGTTGCAGTACGGGCGTGGAACGGCGGTGTTGGCCACGGTGTTGGGAGTCGGGGCGGCTTGCTCGGCACCGTCGCCATCCGAGGAAGCATCCGCGACCGAGTCGGTGGGCACGCAGAGCGCCGCGATCATCAACGGCAAGCTCGACACCACCCATCAAGCCGTGTTGATGCCCCACTGCGGGGAGAAGTACGCGTGCATCTGTACCGGGACCCTCGTCAAGAAGGACGAGGCGCTCGGCGTCGGCTGGATCGTCACGGCGTCGCACTGTTTCGACAACGGCATCGACAAGGCGATGCGTTTCTACCTTCAAGGCGACAAGGTCGCGAGCTGGGCCGACAAGGATCACGCCATCCAGATCGAGCCGGGGACGGTTCGCTACCCGATCCTCGACACCGTCAAACACCCGGACTTCACGGGGAACACGGAGCTTCCGTCGGGCACGCAGTTGAACGACATCGCGATCGTGCGCGTCCTCGGCGTCGGGCCCGACAGCCCCGTGATCCCGCTCGTTTCCTCGCCCGATGGCGTCGACATCGGCGCGGCGGTGACCGACGTGGGCTACGGCAGCACCGGCAAGCCGTCCGACCTCAACGACGTCTTCGGCAAGGTCGGTACACGCGGGCGGTCGGACGTGAAGGTCAGCGCGCTCACGGACAACTTCGTCATCGCGGAGACGAACGACTCCGGAGGGAGGATCAACGTCGGCGACAGCGGCGGACCGACTTTGATGTCCGTCGGTGGCGTCGAGAAGGTCATCGGCATTCATTCGACCACCAATGAAGTCTTCGGCAAGACCTACAGCACGCGTGTCGCCAGCAAGCTGAGTTGGGTCGACGGCGAGCTCGCCAAGACACCCAAGGTCGACACCTGCAGTCTCTGCATCCAAAACGAGACCGGTGGCGTCCGCTCGTGCGCCGCGACGTACCGCACCTGCCTCGACGACGCCGACTGCAACGTCTACGCGCACTGCATGGAGGACTGCGGCAAGGAGAACGGCCAAGGCCCCGTTCAAGCTTGCAAGGCCACGTGCGGGACCGACAAGCCGAACGCGATCGCGCTCTACGACGCGGCCGTGTCCTGCGCCTGCCAGACGTGCAGCGCGACGTGCGGGAACACGTGCCCCGCGGGCTCCGGTTCGTCGAACCCCGACGCGTCCACTCCGTCCGGTCCTTCGAACGGGGGTGACGACGGGGGCTCTCCGTCGGGCAACGACGGCACCGGCGATGGATCGGGCCTCGACAGCTCTTCGGCTTCGGACAGCGGCGGATGCAGCGCGGTGGGTGGTTCCGGCGCGACGGATGGCTTCACGGGGCTTGCCCTCTTCGCGGCCGCCGTGGTCGCGGGCCGTCGCCGGCGAACGCGCGCCGAACGGTGAGCCGATCGCGGGAGCGGTGACGCGCGACGCGTCCGGCGCGCTCTCAAGGGCGGCGGACGCATCGCACCAACGCGAGGCGCGCGGGCAGCCCCTCGCCGTCGTCGGAGGCGGCCTTGATCCCGTCCGTGAAGTTCACGCG
>JBGAHN010000145.1:0-15128 GCA_044226145.1 Labilithrix sp.
GAACGGCCAGCGTCGGCGCGTCGGCGGTCGCCAGGGCGGCGCTCAGCGAGCTTCGGACGGTGTCGCGCCGGTTCGGATCGCCTTCGACGACGAGCGCCCGCGCCACGAGCGGGATCGCCTTCAGGAACTGGGGGAGCCCGTCGATGCCGTGCTCGATCGTCGCGGGCGGCAGCGGCGGGGCGCCGCGATCCGGTCCGCTGGCCCACGCGAGGAGGGCGAAGGCGTCGGCCTCGGGGCGATTCGTGGAAGATGCACGCAACGTGGCGGCGAGGGCCGTCGCGTTCGTCGGATCGCCCTCGAACGCCTTGGCGCGCGCGAGCAGCATCGACGCGGCGAGGAGCTTCGGCGCGCGCTCGCTGGCGGCCTGGTAGCGTTCGACCGCGCGTGGATCGCCGGCGCGCTCGAACGTCGCGCCCGCGAAGAGCTCGAACCACGGCTCGCCGTGCGCGACGCCGTCCCATTTGGCGACGGCGTCCACGGCGCCCGCGACGTCGCGCTGGAAGAGGAACGAGGCCACGTTCGCGAACGCGACGTCCGATTCGGGGATGCCGACTTCCCGCGCCCGCGCGATGGCGTCTTGGAACACGATGTCTTCGCCCCCGTCGAGCAGCCCGCGCACGCCGCGTTCGTGGAGCCACGCGATGGCGGCGCGCGGCGAGCGCGAATCGAGATCGAAGGCGACCGAGAGGTTCTTCTCCGCGCCGTCGAGCGCGCGCGCGTCCGAGAGCCAGAGAGCCTCTTCGACCTTTCCGAGCAGCGCCTCGGCCTCGACGTGCTGACGCTCCCGCTTGTCCTTCACGTAGCGGAGCGTGCCGACGCTCGCGCCCACGGTGAGGAGCGCGAGCGCGATGAGCGCGGCGAGGCTCTTGATCCGGAGGCGTCCTCGTTCCGGCTTGTCCCAACCGGCGGCGATCGACGCGCGCTTCGTCCCTTCGGGCTCGAACACGCCGACGAGACGGAGGGCGTCGAGGACGTCGCGCGCCTCGGGGACGTGTGCGCGCGCCTCGCCGTTCGCGATCGCGGGCGGAGCGGCTTCGGCGGAGCGGCTCGGCGAGAGACCGGGTCGCTCGAGGGTCGCGAGATCGCTCACGCTGACGCTGATGGACGCCTCGCTCGCGTTCGTCCCGGGAGCTCCGTTTTCCTTCCAGCCGGCGGACGACGCCGCCACGATGGATCGCACCGATCGCGCGAACTCCACCGCGTCGTCCCCGTCGCTGGCTTCGCTGGCGAGCGGCGGCGCGTCGACGTTCCTCGTCGTTTGCGCCGGCGCCGGCCGCGGTCCGCCGTTCGGTCTGGCGTCATGGGGCCCGGCGTCCTGACGAGCGTCGTGTCGGTCGTGTCGAACGAGCGTGTCGGGCTCTTCGCTCGGGAAGCTCCTCGTGACGGACTTCGCCGGCGCTTTCCTCGCGTGGGTCGGTGCTGCCGGCGCCACGTCGGCGGCGCCGTTCGATGCGAGCGGCAGCCCCGCGATCTCTTCCGCGACCGCGACCATCCCGGACGAACGCTGCGTGGTGACGAGCCGTCGCGCTTGCGCGAGCCAAACGCTCGCCGCCGGATCGGTGCCCGCGAATTGAACGGCGCGCGCGAGCACGCGTTCGGCGCGCTCGGCATCCCCGCGACGGAGCAGCACTTCGCCGAGCCACCGGAACACTTCACCGTCGCGCGGCGCGATGTGACCGGCCGACACCAAGACGGCCTGCGCGTCGTCGAGGCGTCCGACATGCGTGTACATGCGCCCCGCTGCAACCAGGGTCGCCACGTCCTTTTGCGAGGCCGCGAAGCTCCCCACGATCTCGATGAGGTCGAGCCGCGCCGAGCCGCGCAGCGCATCGCAAAGCGCCGCGGTCCTCGCCGCATCGGGGGTTTTCTGCCAGCGATCGTAGAGATCGTCGACCGTATCGGGCATCGGCAGCCCGTAGCCTATCGAACTTCGCGGGCGTTTGCTTCAACTCTCCCTCGCCCCGCGCTCGGCGCGGCGTTGACGATGTGGAGCGGCCGTCGCTTCCTCGAACCCATGGCTGAGCAGACGAGACCGGAGGTAACGTGATGCCCATGAGCGAAACGACGTTCGAGCACGGTCAAAGGTTCGAGGCAGGGGAGGTCACCGGCAACGTCCGGCTCGGCAAGCTCGAGGCCATGTACGAAGAGCTCTTCGCCGACGTCATCGAAGACGGCATCATCACGCAGGAAGAGCGCGCGCAGCTCGACAAGATGGCCGACAGCCTCGGCCTCGATCGGGTGCGGCTCCGCAGGCTCGAGGCGGCGCTCCAGGCGGCGTACGAGGCGCGCCATCGCGTCGTCGTCAAAGAGATCGAAGAGGACGACGCTCCTGCGTCCATCGCCGTGCTCGAACCGGCGACGGACGCGCGGACGCTGGCGCTCGAGCGCCGCGTGAAATTCCTCGAAGGCCGCGTGCGGCAGCTCGAACACGAGCTCGAAGAGGCGCAGTCGCGCGTCTCCGTCGAGGTCGATTTCTCCGACGTCGCGCCGCAGATCGCCCCGTCGGTCCCCGACGACGACCCGATCGAGCTCGCCCGTCGCCTGCGCCACGATCCGCGCGACGACGCGAGCCTCCACGCCCTCTTCCGACTCGCGAAGAAGGTCGGCGATCGCGATCAGCAATGGTGCGTCGCGAGCGTGCTCGCGTTCCTCGGCCTGGCCGACGTCGAAGAACGAGACGTCTTCGCCGCGCACAAGGAAGCGGCGCTCATCCGCCCGACGTCGTCGCTCACGCAAGACGCTTGGCGGCGCCTCCTGTTCCACCCCGAAGAAGAGCCCATCGTCGGCGAGATCTTCTCCGTCGTCGTCTCCGCGGTCCTCCTCGGGCGCATCTCGGCGATGCGCCGCGACAAGCAACTGCCGAAGCTCGACCCCGAAAAGCGCCAAGATCCCGCGAAAACGACGCTCCAGGCCGTCCGCTGCTTCCACTGGTCGGCCGCGATCCTCGGCATGCAGTCGCCGGCGCTCTACGCCGATCCCGATTTCACCGGCTTCGTCGAGATGGTGCCCGGCGTGCCTCCGGTGTCGCGCATCGGCGCCTCCGCGCTCTCGGGGCGATCGGCGGCGGAGCTGGCGTTCCTCGCGGGACGGCACCTCGCCTGTTACCGCGAAGAGCATTTCGTGAAGCTGCTCGTCCCGTCGGCGCGCGGGCTCGAAGACGTCTTCCTCGCGGCGCTGTCGATCGGAAACCCCGGCCTCCCCATGAGCGCGTCGATCAAGCAGCTCGTCGTCCCGATCGCCCAGGCCATCGAGCCCATCCTCGAGCCGGCGCAGATCGACCGTCTCCGCGGGCACTTCTTGCGCTTCGTCGAAGAAGGCGGCCGCACGAACCTCCAGCGGTGGTCCGAGTCCGTCGAACGCACGGCCGCGCGCGCGGGGCTCCTCTTGGCCAACGATCTCGGCGCAGCGCACGCGGTGCTCGCGCTCGAAGACGCGGCGAGCGCGGACGCGAAGATGAACGACCTCCTGGCGTTCTTCGTCGACGGCCGCTACGGCAAGCTCCGCAAGCAAATCGGGATCGCGCTCGGCTAGTCGGTCGTAGGTGGCCCTCGGCGGCCACCGCGAGCGTCGACGGTCGAGGGCGGGCGGAGGTCTCGAGACGGTCCCGCGGGGCGGTCGTCGACGGCCGAGGGGCTGGGCTCTCTCGGAAATACTCGGTCCCTGGACTCGTTCGGTGCTCTAGACTCGCCCGTCCGATGCCCGAGTTCATTTTCACGATGCAAGGGGTGACGAAGGTTCACCCTCCGGACAAGAAGGTCCTCGACAACATCCACCTGTCGTTCTACCCGGGCGCGAAGATCGGCGTCATCGGCGCGAACGGCTCCGGCAAGAGCTCGCTCATGCGCATCATGGCGGGCCTCGACAAGACGCACGGCGGGGAGGCGAAGCCGCACCCGGGGACGCGCATCGGCTATTTCGCGCAGGAGCCCGAGCTTGGCGACGCGAAGACCGTGCAAGACGCGGTGAACGAGGGCGTCGCCGAGACGCGCGCCCTGCTCACGCAGTTCGAGGAGATCAGCACGAAGCTCGGCGAGCCGATGGACGACGACGCCATGCAGCGCCTGCTCGACGAACAGGCGGCGCTCCAGGACAAGCTCGACGCCGCGGACGCGTGGAACCTCGATCGGCACGTCGAGCTGGCGATGCACGCCCTGCGGGTCCCCCCGCCGGACGCGGAGATCGCGAAGCTCTCGGGCGGCGAGAAGCGCCGCGTCGCGCTCTGCCGGCTGCTCCTCTCGCGCCCCGACATGCTCCTGCTCGACGAGCCGACGAACCACCTCGACGCCGAGTCCGTGGCGTGGCTCGAGCGCTTCCTGCACGACTACACGGGCACCGTCGTCGCCGTCACGCACGACCGCTACTTCCTCGACAACGTCGCGGGGTGGATCCTCGAGCTCGATCGCGGCCGCGGCTACCCGTTCCAGGGAAACTACACGGGTTGGCTCGAACAAAAGACGGCGCGCCTGGCGGTCGAAGAGAAGCAGGAGTCGGCGCGGCAGCGGAAGTTGAAGCAAGAGCTCGACTGGGTGCGCGCGAGCCCGCGGGCGCGGCAAGCCAAGAGCAAGGCCCGCCTCGCGGCGTACGACAGCTTGCTCGCCGAGTCGCAGAAGGCCGCCGTCGATCCGACGGAGATCTCGATCCCGTCGGGCCCGCGCCTCGGCGATCTCGTCGTCGAAGCGAAGGACCTCGAGAAGGGGTTCGACGGCCGCGTGCTCGTCGAGAACCTCTCCTTCTTGCTCCCGCGCGCCGGCATCGTCGGCGTCATCGGACCGAAGGGCGCCGGCAAGACTACCCTCTTCAATTTGCCCGTCGGGCAGGAAAAGCCCGACGGCGGCGAGCTCCGCGTCGGCGAGACCGTGAAGATCTCGTACGTCGATCAGTCGCGCGACGCGCTCGCGGGAGACAAGACGGTCTGGGAGGTCATCAGCGGCGGCGAGCCCACGATCGCCCTCGGAAAGCGCGAGATCGCGAGCCGCGCGTACTGCGCGTGGTTCAATTTCCGAGGCTCCGATCAGCAGAAGAAGGTCAAGGATCTCTCGGGCGGCGAGCGCAACCGCGTGCATCTTGCACGTCTGTTGAAGGAGGGCGGGAACCTCTTGCTCCTCGACGAGCCGACGAACGACCTCGACGTCGAGACGCTCCAAGCGCTCGAGACCGCGCTCCTCGGCTTCCCGGGCTGCGCCGTCGTCGTGAGCCACGATCGCTGGTTCCTCGACCGCATCGCGACGCACATCCTGGCGTTCGAAGGCGACGGGAAAGTGACCTTCTGGGACGGCAACTACGAGGCGTACGAAGAAGATCGGAAAAAGCGCCTCGGCGAAGAGCCCACGCCCAAATCGAAATACCGCAAATTGAACGTGTGAGGATCGCCCAGCGCGTGAGGGACGGCCGTACGACGTCGTACACGTACCTCACGCGGTTTACCTCGTCGTTCAGGGGTGTCCATGACGCGGGATGATGTGGTGCGTCTCACGCAAGGCGTCATTCGCGGTGCGTCGAAAATCGGGATAGGCCTTCGAACATCGATATCCAAAAGCAGGTAAGTGGACATCCTTCGATATCCGATTCGATAGGAGCTGGGGGATGGATCAATCGCTCTCCATCCGGTGGATTTTTGATCCATGTGGGCGTCGAGGCGTCGCTCGACGAGCCGGGAGAAATCCCTGAAAAATTAGTGGGAAAGAAGACTTTTGCAGCACCGCTAGAACGCCGAGCGCGCGGCGTCGCGGTGAGGGTCGCGAGCGTCCACGGAGGCTCGCGGACCCGCGCGAGTGAGGATGTCTCCCACTCCGAAAATTCGCCGAAAATTCGATATTCGTCAGCGATGCGCGCGATGGTATGGCGCCTGCTTTGGTGGGTATTCGAGCCTCGTTCCCGACGCTTTCCGGAGGAGAGATGCGCTGCACACCGAACGCGAAGTCCGCTCTGATCGCTTCGTTGCTCGCCACGTTCGTGGCCGCTTGCGGAGGGCTCGACGATGGTGACGGCACCCTGCGCCGTGGAAGTGGGATGGCGTCGACGTCGGAGTCGGACGTCACGTCGGACGAAAAGAACTCCCAGTCGGCCAACGTAGGGGCGCAGGACCAGGACTCCGACACGCCGGGTTCGACGACGGACACGCCCGCGGATGCGGGGTCGACGACGGATCCTGGTACGGACACGGGGACGCCGGATCCCGGGGACGACGTTCCGGAGCCGGCGACCAAGAAGACGCTCGACATCACCTGGAAGGGACAGGAGACGTACTACTGGTGCGGTCCTGGCTCGACCCGCATCGCGCTCTCCGCGCGCGTCGCGGCTTCGGACTTGCCGTCGCAAACGCAGATCGCGAACGCGCTGCCGACGACGTCGAACGGCACGGACCACATCGGTCTCGTGGTCAATTTCCTCAATTCGAAGTTCGGCATCGGCGGGACGGCGAACGCGTACAAGGTCCGCACGATCGGCGATCCCGCGAGCGCGTCGGAGGAGGCGCTCCTCAAGAAGAACCTCGTGGCCCGCATCGATGCGGGGTACGCGCTGGTCGCCAACGTCGTGAGCGGCTGGCGGCCGCCGACCTACCCGAGCGGCACGATCTATCACTACGTGGCGATCGTCGGTTACGACGAGAAGGGCGACAAAGCGCTCATCGCGGATCCCGCGGCAGAAGGGAACGGCGGCAGCTCGGCGTGGAACGGCGTTCCGCGGACTTACTGGGTCTCGACGCACGATCTGGCGGTCTGGATCGGCGGCAAAGGGTACACGGAGTGACGATCGGACGTTGCACGACCGGGGATTTTGGTTCAAGAGTCGATCCGTGAAGTTCTCCGCCCTCTCCGCCGCCCTCGGTGCCCTGGCGCTCGTCGCTTGTGCCGACGTGTCGCGCGACGAGCTGATGAACGGCTCCGGCTCCGCGCGGGAGCGCCGTTCGCAGCCGATCGACGCGGAAGACTCGGACGATTCGCCCACGACCCCGCAAGGAAACGGCGGCGCCTCGACCGATCCTGGCGATGACTCTCCGTCGAACCCCGCCAACCCATCGTCGCCGGACGCCGGCCCTTCGACGGATGCGAGTGGGGACAAAGATCCGTCGACTCAACCGGACGACGGGCTCGACGATTTCTCGCGCAAGGTCCTGGCCCGCGCGAAGCAATGGGTCGACGTCAAGATGCCCTACTGCGGTGGCGTCAACGGCGGCACCGACTACCTCTGCGGCGGCACGTGCGTTCGCACGGGGGCCCACTCCACGCCCGAATGGGATCCGTACCGAACGGATTGTTCGGGGTTCGTTTCGTGGTCCTGGTCGCTGCCGTCGCCAGGGCGGACGACCTACGGATTCGCGCCGTACCAGACGGACATCACGACGGTCATCAACGTCGACGACTTGCTCCCCGGCGACGCGCTGAACAACGAGAACCACGTCATCCTCTTCGGTGGATGGGCGAACGCCGAGCACACGCAAGCGCGACTCCTCGAGGAATACGACTGTGGGCAGGTCGCGGTCGACCGCATCCGCAGCATCTCGAAGGTGTCGGCCACCCAAGTGAGCGTGCCGGGCGGAACGTTCTCCGCTATTCGCCTCGACTCTCGCGGTATGTGATCGGTTGTTTCGCACCGACCATTGGGAGCGTCGCATCGACGGATATGATCCCGAGCGCGACGCGCGTGCGATCGTCGAGATCCTCCTGAACCACGTCTTCCCCGTCGAGCTGCGGCTCTTCACGGAGCTCGGCCAGGTCCGCACCGCCACGATCCCGTCGATCGCGAAGATCCTCCACGCGACCGGTCAATACGCGCGCGAGGGGGTCAAGCGCGTCGAGGACACGCAGGCGATCCTGGTCGAGATCTTCCGCGACGGAGCCGGGAGCGATCACGGTCGTGAGATGGTGGAGCACCTGAATGCCATCCACGCGCACTACAAGATTTCGAACGACGATTACCTCTACACGTTGAGTGTTTTCGTGGTCGATCCTTACGAAGGAATTGCCAAATACGGATTTCGTCCGTTGCGCGAGAACGAACGAGACGCGCTGTTCCACCTCTTCCGCGATCTCGGCGAGCGCATGAAGATCCAGGGCGTACCCTCGACGTTCGACGAGCTGGTCGCGTGGCGTCGGGCGTACGAGCGGCGCGCGCAACGGTTCGCGCTGGAGAACCATGAGGTGGCGGCGAGCATGTTCGACGCGATCGCCGCCAAGCTCCCCGTGGCGACGCGGGCGCTCGTCGTCCCAGTCGGGTTGATCCTGCTCGGGAGCGACGAGGCCGTTCGGGCCGTCGGGTACGAGCCGCCGCCGCGCGTCGTCCGGTCGACGGTCGAGCGCCTGCTCCGCGGACGCCGCCGTTTGCTCCGGCGCGTCGACCCTTGGAAGACGCGGAGCGCCGCCGACCAACCGATCTTCGCGCGCTACGTGACGTACCCGAACGGCTACGATCCGTTCGCGCTCGGGCCACGGAAGATCGTCGCGAACATCGAGCGTCGTCGTCGCGCGGATCGCGGCGCGGGCGACCACGCGGGCCGGTAGGTGCCGCTCAAGGTTTGGCGAGCGGAAGGACGTTCGTCGACGGCACGTAGCCCGCGGCGTTTCCGGCGGCGATCTCGGTGAATTCACCGCCGTCGTCGAGGAGCCGCACGCGCGTGCCCTCGGGGATGGGCCGCGCCTCGTTCTGGACGACGTGGCGCGCGTCGAGCAGGCGCGTGCCGTCGACGACGACGATGCCTTCGCGGACGTTCCGGCGTTCGTTGCGGGCGGCCACGACGGCGATCGTGGCTGCCACCAAGACGATGGCCGCCACTGCGCACGTCGTCCCGCCGGCGACCTTCGTGCGGGGCGCGGTGGCCTTCGCTCGGAGGACGATGCCGAAGGCGAGCGCGAGCGACGCCGCGAGGGCGAAGATCGCCCAAACGTTTTCGGGCAAGAGGCGGACGAGCGATCGCCCGAGCGAGGCTCCTTCGTCGAGCTCGGCCGACTCCCCTGCGTGGGCACGCCGCCGGGCGAGCTCGGCGCGGAGCTCGGTCAACGCGTGCTCGGAGGCCTCCTTCAGGCGGGCGTCGTTCGACAGCGCCCTCGCTTCTTCGAAGCCGTGCACGGCGCGCCCGAGATCGCCCGAGGTCTCGCCGCCCGCGCGCACGCGTAGGGCGTAGGAGAGCCCGCGGTCGAAGCTGACGACCGGATCGACGACGCCGTGGTCACCGAGGGCCTCGAAGGAGGAAATGGCATCGGCCGGTCGTCCGGCGGACAGGGCTTCGACGCCGCTCTGGAAGAGGGCTTCGGTGGGATCGCCGGCGGGAGTCGGGGCGTCGTCGGCGCGCGCGAAACGCGGTGCGATCGCGAGGGCGCACACGCACGCGGCCATGATCGCGCGGCGAAGGAGGCTCATCGCTCCTCCTCGAGCGCGGCGAGCGCCGCCTCCGCGCGATCCCAGATGTCCCTGGCCGCCTCCGCGGTCACGCCCTCTGGTGAAAAGCGCGCGTCTTCCGCGCTCTTCAGGACGTCGACGAGGCTCGTCGCGGTCGCCTCGGACACGCCGGCTTCGCGCAGCTCGTCGCGCGCCGCCGCGCCGATCGTGGCGCCGAGGTGAACCCCCGTCTCCGCCAAGACGACCGCTCCCACCGCGCGGACGATGGCGCCGAGCGCGGCGTTCGGATCGCCACCGGCGACGGCTGCGCGTGCTTCGGTGCGGCGCGTCTTGGCGACGCGTGCGGGCGAAGGCTGGCGTTCGTCGCGGCGCCTGCGGACCGAAGCCCACGCGCGCTCTCCGCCCAGAAACAGAGCGCACGCGAGCGGTGCGCCGAAGAGCGCCAGCCAGTAGAGGGGCACGTCGGAGAGCGCGCGTTCGCGGCGAGGACGCTCGAGGCTCGTGCGCGCCTCGGGCAAGTTCGGCAACACCGACGCGGCGTCGTCCACGCCTCCGTCGCGATCGCTGCCGGGCGTGACGTTCACGATCCCGAGCGTCGCGCGCGCGACGTCGTAGGTGCGTCGGTCCGGATCGTAGAAGGGCAGGCGGATTTCGCCGAGGTCGACGGCCCCCGCGTCGTGGAGACGAACGACGTACGAGAACGTGCGCGTACCGCCGAATTTCCCACCTTGCTGGGCGGCGAGGCGCTCCCGCGTGGTGGCGTCGAGCCATTCGATCCCGCGCGTCACCGGGATCGGTAGATCCGCGGGGAGGTTGCCCGTTCCTCGAAGCTCGAGGGTCACGCCGACGGCGCCGTGCTGCTCGACGGCGCGGTCGGAGACGGTCGCCTGCAAGGAGAAATTCCCGACGTTGCCCGAGACGAAGCCCGCGGGGCGGCCGTCCAGCGGGGCGTCCGTGACGTCGACGGCGAGCGGTTCGCTCGCGCGGAGCCCCGGCGACACGTGCGGGAGCGTGAGCGACATCGGCCCGATGGGCAGGTGTCCGGTCTTCAAAGGGAAGAGCGCGCTCTTGCGGACGAGGCTCACGTTCCAGAGCCGACCTCCGACCATCGCCGTGCCGAGGGGCGTCGTCCGCGTTTCGTCTTCGAGGAGCGTGCGTCGAACGAAGTCGTTCGCCGTCGCTTCGTGCACGTCCGACGGCTGCCCCTGGCGTGCGCGCGGATCGGTGTAGAGGTAGACGTCGAGCGTCACTTGCTCGCCGACGACGGCCTTCGTCTTGTCGATGGTCGCGTGGAGGAACGCGACGGGACCGAGCGGCCGATCGAGGTTCAGCTTCGGATCGGCGGTCGCGAGCATCGACGGTGCGTCGTCGTCGTCGAAGAGGCCACGGAAGGGAGACAGCGCGCCGCTGAACGGGTCGGGACCGCCGAACGGCGAAAGACCCCCGAACGGATCTTTGCCCCCGAACGGATCCATCCCGCCGAACGGATCGAAGGGATCGGGGGAGCCACGCCGCCGAGGCGCGCTCCCCTTGGCGACGACGGTGACGCGGACGGCTCTCGCGCTCTGTCGCGCGCCTTCGATCGACGCCGACGCCGGGCCGAGCGTGAACGTCCCCAGCTTGTCGGCGCGGATGCGCCACGTCGCCGTGAGGCTGTTCATCGACGACGGCTGGCCGTTGAAGTTCATCTGCATCCGCATCGGCGATGCGCTCGAGTCCACCACGGTGAACCCCGGGACGGGGCCCGGGCTCGGATCCGACGGCATCGCCCCGTTCGTCACCATCGCGCGCAGTGAGTACGTCAGCGTGTCGCCGAGCTCCACCGTATCGGCGCTCAGGCTGGACTCGAGCTGGACGCTCGCCGCGCGCGCCCATCGAGGCGTCGCGAAGAGCGCGCACGCGATCGCGAAGAGAGCGAACACCGCTCCCACCACGCCGCGCGACGACGAGCGCCGGCTCATTTGTCCTCGATCCCCCGGACTCTTCGGCGTTCGCCGGCTTTGCGCGCGGCCTCCTGCTGGACCGTGGGGGCGTTCTCGAGCTGATCGAGCATGCGCTCGTCCTGGCTCTGCTTCGAGGGCGGGGGAGGAGGCGCGGCCCCCGCGTTCGGTTCTTGCGGCGGCGGTTTCGGCGGCTCCTTCTCGTCGTTGCCCGCGTCGTTGCCGTCGCCGGAGTCGTTGCCCGCGTCGTCGCCTCCGCCGCCCCCGGAGTCTTGGTCGCCTTGGTTGCCGGCGTCGCCGCGATCGTTGCCGCCGTCGTTCTGGTCGTTCGAGCCGCCGTCGCCGTCGCCAGAGTCGTTCGACGCGTCGCTCGAAGCGTCTTGACCGGCGTCCTTCTTGTCTTCGATGCGGCGAAGGGCGATCGCGCGGTTGTACGCGGCGTCGCGCCCGATGGGATCCGCGGGAGGCGCTCCGGGGCCCGCGTCGCTCCGCCCGAGAGGTCCGGCGTCACCCATCCCCGGAGCGAGCTCGAGGGCCTTGTCGTACGCGGCGACGGCGTCCTCGTAGTCGCCGTTGAGGAAGCGCAAATTCCCTTCGAGGTAGCGCGCGCGTGCGCGCAGATCGACCGGCGTGTTCGGATCTTCCGCGATCGCCTTCACGATGCGTTCGGCGCACGTGATCTGCTCGGCGCGCGACGTCTTGAGGGTCGGATCTTCCGAGCCGGCGTCGCTCTCTTCGTCGCCGAAGCGGTTGCCGAAGCGCTCCGCGACGCGGAAGAGCGCGAGCCCGAGATCGAACGAGCCGTTGTTCTTCTCACGAACGCGCGGCGGCGTTCCGATGTTGCCTTCCTTGCACGTCCCGGTCGTGAGGTAGGTTTCGAGCAGCTCGCTCGCGACCGACGCGTCGCCGCCGTCGAGGTGGCCGATCGCCTCGCGAACCTCCGGCGATTCGCGCTCGAACGGCCGCGCGGGATCCCACCCGCACGCGACGACGAGCGCGCCCGAGACGATGCCGGCGCAGAGCATGGTCACGCCGGTGCGGTGGCGGAAGCTCCGCTTCTTCATGCCGACCTCCGTTCGGCGACCTCGCGGGAGCGCTTGGCGTCCTCGCCGTCGCGCGACGACGCACGCTTCCGCCCCTTGCCTCCCTTGTTGTCCTTGTTGTCCTTGTTGTCCTTGTCGCCTTTGTCGCCCTTGCGTCGCTTCTTCTTCTCCGCCTCACGCGCGGGGAGCACACCGGACGGCATGACGAGCTTCGGGAGCTTCGCTCGTGGCGCTTCGGGCACGAGCCCCTCGATCACGAGCAGCGCGATCGCGAGGCCGAGAGGCCACATGTACTCCTCGTCGAACGCGGTCTCGACGCGCTCGGCGAGCTCTTCGCGCATCATCTTCTTGAGGTTCTGCGTGACGGTGTCGATGCCGGTCTCGCCCTTCTCTGCGCGCACGATCGCGCCGCCGGTGACCTTCGCGATCTCCGCGAGCTGGGCTTCGCCTTCGGCGGACAGCTCCGTCGTGATCGGCTTGCCGTCCTCGTCCTTCCGCACGCCGATGACGCGCCCGTCGGCGGCGACGTCCGGGACGGGCTCGGGCAAGCGACCGCCGATTTGTACGACGTCGATCCGTGTCTTGTCTTCGGCGGCCTCGCGCGCGACGCCCACCGGATCGCCCTCGAGATCTTCGCCGTCCGTCACGAGGACGATGACGCGGACATGCTCCCTCGACTTGGGATCGCGCGCGAGCAGCTCCCGCGCCCGCTCGAGCGCGCGTGCGATGGCCGTCCCGCCGACGGGCATGTCGTTCGGCTCGAGTTGCCGGAAGAACTGAGCGATGGCGGCGGCGTCGCTCGTCATGGGGAAGCTCATCGGCTCGCCGGCGAACGCCACCGCGCCGAAGCGCGCGCCGGGCAGCTCGCGCACGAGCTTGCCGACCTCGGCCTTCGCGCGCGCGATGCGGCTCGGGGCGATGTCGCGCGCGTACATGCTCTTCGAGAAATCGAGCACGACGACGACGTCGAGGTTCGTCGCGGGCACGATCTTCGTGCCGCGCCCCCACTGCGGTCGCCCGAGCGCGAGGAACGCGAACGCGAGGGCCGTGACGAGCAGGACCCCCTTCACCGCGCGTCGCCCGGACGCGTCGAACGACTCGAGCTTCGTGACCAGCGCCGGATCGCCGAACACGCGCGTCGCGCGGCTCCTCCGGATCGACGCGAAGATCAGCGCGCCCGCGAACGCCGCGACGAGCAAGACGCACCCGATGGCCACGAAGAGCCACGGCGGCGACGCGAGATCGTAGAAGAACCTCACGGGAACCTCCGCACGAGGAAGATGCGGACGAGCGCCTCGCACGCGAGGAGCACGACGGCCGGCACGACGAGGAGCGGGAAGAGATCTTCCATCGTCCGCGCCTGGGCCTCGAAGCGCGTCTTCTCGAGCTTGTCGAGGATCGCGTGCATGCTCTGCTCGAGGCCGCGCTTGTCGGTCGCGACGAACGAATCGCCGCCCGTCGTGCTCGCGATGCGCTGCAAGAGCTCGGGGTTCACGGGGAAATGTTCGCGCGAGAAGCGGGGCTGCCCGAACAGATCGACGCCTTGCTGGACGTCGACGTCGTCGCCATTTCCAATTTGTACAGTGTACACGCGGACGGCCTGCGTCTGCGCGAGGTGCGCCGCGTAGTCCGGCGCGATCGACCCGGCGTTCGAGTCGCCGTCCGTCAGGAGGATGATGGCCTTCGATCTCGCGGTCGACCGCCGGAGCCGCGCGACGGCCGTGCCCACGGCGTCGCCGATCGCCGTCCCGTTGCCGTTGATGAGCCCGAGATCCATCTTGCTCACGAGCGTCGCGAGGAGCGACTTGTCGAGCGTCGGCGGCGACAGGATGTAGGCCGATCGTCCGAAGACCACGACGCCGATGCGGTCGCTCTTCCGCCGCGCGATGAAGTCCAGGATCACTTCCTTCGCCGTCTCGAGCCGCGTGAGCCGCTGGCGCGGCCCTACCGCGTGGCGCGAAGAGGGCGTCGCCTCGTCGGCGTCCATCAGCGCCTTCATCGATCCCGAGAGATCGAGGACGAGGACGATGTCGATGCCCTTGTCGTCGGAGCTCTCGCCGCGGAGGACGTTCTGCGGTCGGCCGAGCGCGACGATGGCGAGCACGAGCGCCGCGCCGCGGAGCATCCCGGGCAGATCCCGCAGGCGCGTCCGCACGCCGCGAGGCCCCGTCAGGATCGGCGCGATCGTGGCCATCCGGAGGCGCGGTGTGCGCGTATCGGCGGCGATCGTCATGCGCCACACGACGATGGTGGCGACGACGAGGGCCACCGCGCCGAGGACGTAGAGGCGCGCCTCGGCCGGGATCCACGCGAGCCCGGCCGAGGTCCAGATCGCCGCCGGCCAGGCATCGGCGCGCACCGTCAACGGGTAGGCGAGGCCGAGGGCCAAGAAGACGAGCGTCCCGACGACGACGGTCGCGATGCGGGCGGCGCGGCTCACGAGCGACCTCCCTCGTCGTCGCCGGCCGCATCGCTGCCGGTCGACGCATCGTTGCCGGCCGCGTCGTTGCCGGCCGCATCGCTGCCGGCCGCATCGTTGCCGGCCGCATCGCTGCCGGCCGCATCGCTGCCGGCCGCATCGTTGCCGGCCGCATCGCTGCCGGCCGGTGGCTTCCATTGGGCGTCTTCATCGACGGCGGGAGCTTTGGCTGAAGCGGACACGTTCGCCGGGGCAACCGCGCCATCGACGGCCGGAGCGGTGACGACCGAGACCGGGAGCCCTTCGAGCGGCGACGTCTTTCGGATGAACCGCTCACCCGCGGCGATCGCGGCCGCGCACTGCTCGGGCGTCGGCGTGAGGTTCGCGAAT
>JBGAHN010000146.1:0-14705 GCA_044226145.1 Labilithrix sp.
AAACGCGTTCGCGGGTTCGCGCCGACGCTCACGTATTCGGCGCACGACGTGCGGCACCCACGCATGCGCGCGATCCTCGAGGCGCACCTCGCCCGCGAGCGCGACGCCGTCCGCGCTTACGTCGACGAGGGCGGGTCGGAATGAGTCGCCGCTCGAAGGGCCACCGCGGCCGCCGCCGATCATCCGCGTTTCGGACCGTCCTCGTCTAACGCCGGAAACCGTCCTTCGCCTTGCGGACGGCGCGAAACGCCTCGACGCTCGACGCCCCCGGATCGATGCCGAGGGTTCGTCGGATCTCCGGTGAATCGACCCGAAAGAACGGGTTGATGGCGAGCTCGTCGCCGATCGTCGAGGGCACGGTGGGCCGACCGGCGTTGCGAAGCCGATCGCTCCGTTCGAGGGCGTCGCGCACCGCTTCGTTCGACGGCTCGACGTGCGCCGCGAAGGTCAAGTTCGCCTCCGTGTACTCGTGACCGCAATACACGCGCGTCGCGGGGTCGAGCGCCCCGAGCTTCGCCAGCGACGCGGTCATCGTCTCCGCCGTTCCTTCGAAGAGCCTCCCGCACCCCGCGACGAACAACGTGTCCCCCGTGAAGACCGCGGGAGGTTCGCCCTGCCCCTCGTCACCCGCGACGACGTATGAAACCGCGCCGTTCGTGTGCCCGGGGACGTGCCGCGCCGTCACGCGCAACGCGCCGATCGAAAAGGTGTCGCCGTCTTGCAAGAACTCGGTTTGGGCCGGAATGCGGCCGCGATCGCTCGCGTGTCCATAGACGCGGAGCGCCCCGCCGAGCGCCTGCGCGACCGCCTCGTTGCCGCCGACGTGATCGGCGTGGTGGTGCGTGCTGAGCAGCGCGACGATCCGGACGCCTTCGTTCGCGGCCGCGCGCGCGACCTCGAGCAAGGGATCCGGCTCCGAGGCGTCGACGAGCGCGGCCTCGTTCGTCGTCGGACAGACGAGCAAGTACGCGTAGTTGTCGGAGAGGCACGGAATCGGATCGACGCGCATGCCGGCGAGCATACCGCGCCCACGCTCGGACGAACCCGCGCGAACGACGCGACGAAGTCAGTCTCCGATGTCTTTCTTACGTTTCACACCGCCGCCATTGAGGCATTCGTCACGGCAGCCGTACGCAGGAATTTCTTCGACGCCCTTCGACGCGGCGCGGTAGCGCGCCGCCATCTGGTCGAAATCGTCGCCCTTGCGGATCGGCTGCTCTTCCTTCGGATCGGCTTCGAGATCGAAGAGCTGGAGCGCCTCGGCCTTGCCGAACCCGATCATCTTCCATTTGCCGTGGATGAGCGCTCTGCGCTTGTCGTTGTTGCTCGTCATCGGCAAGTCGACGAGCACGTCCCGAGGTTCGGGTTTGTCGCCGTAGATCTCGCCCACGAGGCTCTTGCCTTCGAACGCGCCCTCCGGAGGAACCCCCAAGAATTCGAGGATGGTCGGCGCGAGATCGATCCCGCTCCGAGGCTCGTCGATCCGACGCGGCTCGGCCCCGGGCGCGACGACGAACAGCGGCACGTGGACCAGATGCTCCCAAATTTCAAACCCGTGGCGGTATCCGCCGTGCTCGCCGAACGCCTCGCCGTGGTCGGCCGTGACGAGGATCACCGTGCGCTTTCCCCACGGCTTCGAGGCCACGAAATCGAGCAATTTCCCGACCCACTGATCCGTGAAGGTCACCTCGCCGTCGTACCGATCGCGGAGCTTGTTGCCGTACGGCGGAATGCCGTCTTTTTCGTGCGATTGGTATTGGTCGTGCGGATCGAGGAAATGGAACCACGCGAAGAACCGCTTCGACTCGAGCGCCGGATCGGAGAGGAGCTTCTCCGCGATCGCCTCGTGCTTCGGCCCCGTCACGTTCTCGTCCGTTTGCGGGTTGAACGTGATGCCGGGGACGATTTCGTATTCGTCGAAGCCCTGTTTGAATCCGGCGTTCGCGAAATACGTATGGGCGTGCGCGGACAGCGTGCGAATTCCGTTTTTCTGGAGCACCTCGGGGAAAAAGAGATTGGCCTCCGGGTACGTGCCGAAGAAGTAGCCGCTTCGCTTCAGGCTGCTCGGGAGCTTGCCTCCCAAGAAGCCGCCGAGGCTCATCGAGGTGTATGACGAGACCGCGTACGCGCGCGTGTAGCTCACCGCTCGCTTCTCGAGCTCCGTCAATCGCGGCGCGATGGGCCGCTCGTAGCCGGCCCACGGCATGTCGGCGCGGAGGCTGTCGATCGACACGACGAGGACGTTGAGATCGGAGGGCATCGCCGCCGCGCCCCGCTTCGGTGCGTCGCCGGCGTCGGCGGGGACCGACTCTTTTCCGACCGCCGGGGGCGCCTCCACGTGCGCGTCGCTCACCGCCTCCGTCGTTCGCGGCGACGACGAAGAGCCCGAGCCCTGACCGCCGCACGACTCTCCGCACGAGTGCGACGCGACGAAGAGCGATCCGAGTGTGACAAGTGCTTGAAATCGCAAGGACACGGCCGAATGCCTGCCAGAATCGCATCGAAAACACAAGCGCACCGCAGGAAGGAGCTTTCCGCGCATCGCAGTGCGCGACGATTTCACTGCCGCGCCGCACCCCCACGCGTCGATCGAGCGCCGTCGATCGAGCCCACGAATTCGAGGAAGCAACCTTTCAGCGCACCGTCGATCGTCGAACGACGCGACGTCGCGAGTTGGTCGCGACCGATCGATTCACGCGCGCCGGGGCCTGCGATCGCGGTTCGACGCGTCGATGCGTTGCCTGTCGCTACGCGTACGCCGCGTACGGATAGCGCACCGCATTCCGAACGATGATGAGTGCGTCGTTCGCGTACCAGGGCATGACTTCCATGTCATGGGCCCCGCATGTTTCGCGCACGACCCGACGTGCATTGAAAGGCGCTGCGACGATTTGCACGAACGTTGCATCGATCTTGCGAGACGACACAACGTTCAATAAGTTGCCCCTCTCGCGAACGCTGCCCACGTCTGAATGCGCGGCGATTCCACAATGGAGATGGCGCAAGCTTAAGAGCTTTGCCAACAAGGAGAACGCAATGCGAAACACTCGGTGGCTACGATTCGGAGTTACGTCGGTTCTTTTCGCCGGTCTGAGCATGACGGGCCTGCTCGTCGCCTGCTCGGACGACGAGACGACCCCGACGCCGAACCCGACGGAAGACGGTGGCAGCGACGCGGGCAAGGACGCGACGAGCCCCACCGACGGCGGCTCGGACGACGCGGAGACGCCCGACGCGTCGAAGCCGACGTTCGCGAAGCTGACGCTCATCAACGCCGCGACGGACCTCGGCACGAACGCCAACGTCGACGAAGCCACGAAGTTCCAGGCCGTGCGCATCTGCTATGGAACCAAGGCCGGTGATCAAGTGATCGTCGTCCCCACGCCGGCGCTTCCGACGACGGCCCCGACGGGCTTGACGGTGAAGGGCCTCTACATCGGAACGGGCGGCGTCGTCCCGACGATCAACAAGGACGTCGATCTCGGAACCCTCGCGATCACGCCGTTCGTCCTGAACGCCGCCGCGCTCGAGAGGCGTGGCGTCGCCGACAAGGATTGCGCGACGCTTCTCAACAAGGCGTTCGACGCCGGTGATGGACCGCTCGTCGAGAACGTCGACTACTGGCAGCTTCCGGAGATCGCGAAGGGCACGCTCGCGCAAGAGAAGAGCTTCGCCCTCGTGCTCAGCGGCTGCGCCGGTGACGCGGTCGTCGAGCCCGCCGCGAAGTGCGGTGAGGGTTTCACGTCGGGCGCCCCGGGCCTCGGCACGCTGAAGGTCAGCGTCCTCGAGATCGACCGCGCGACGAAGGCGGAGGCCGACGCCGTCGGCACGCAGTTCATCCACGCCTCGCCGGCCGCCAAGGCCGTGCTCACGAACGACGGTACGCCGATCCCGATCATCCCCGGCTACGTCAGCGAGGGTGACGGCGGCGCGGACGGCGGCGCGAACTTCCTGCCGGCCACGGACGCGACGGCCGCCGGCGTGGAGGTGCTCGCGGCGCCCGGCGCCCTCAAGCAGGTCAAGGGCGTCGACTTCGCCGGCAAGTTCACGCCGAACGGCCTCATCGAGGACCCGACGTTCCAGCAGCTCGCGCGTCCGCTCGCGGAGATCGAGAAGATCTCCGGTCTCGCGGCGGGGACCTACGCGAACGGCAAGTCGTTCACGTTCGTCTTCCTCGGCGATCCGAGCGCCCCGCCCACCGTCACGGTCGGTGAGAACACGATCGGAAACATTCGCGCGGCGCACTTCATCGGCATCGAGAACGATCCGGTCGTCAAGGATCTCAGCGGCAACTGAGGTAGCCGGGACGACGCCGGCGTTTCGGCGTCGCGGTACGAGAGGCGGTGACGGACATCACGCCGCCGCCTCTCGCGATCGATTCCCTTCGCGACCATGAAAAAAGGCGACCGGCTCGAGCCGTGTCGCCTTTTTCCTTTCCATCGCCGCCGGCTCGATCGCCGCCCTGCCCCTCCGCCCGGGCTCAGCGACGAGACGTCGTGCGAGGCCGCCGTTTCCCGGCGACCTCCGCCGTCATTGACAGCCCTGCGCGAAGTCCTGGTCGTAGGTGAAATGCGGGGTCGGATCGCCGTCCTTGATGGGCACCATGATGCAGGTGTTCTTGTTGCCCTCGAGGGTGATCGTCGTCGGCTTGGTGACGCTTCCGCTCAGCTGCGCGCACGACCGGTCGCTGGAGAAGCGCCCCGTGAACACCGTGTTGTCGATGAGGATGTCACGCCCCGTGATGGGATTCGCGCTGCCGGGGATCGCGACGCTACCGAACTGGAGCGTGAACTTCCCGTCGCTGCCGACGTTCGGCCCGTCGGTGGGCAACGACGTGTACGGATCGCCGACCGTCCCGGCTTCGGCGACCGTGGGAGGCGGCGACAGGAGCGCGGGATCGACCGCCAACGGCTTCAGGGTGAGCGACAACGTTCCTCCGCCGCCCTCCGCCGGGACGAACTTCGTGTTCGTGTAGAAGTTGAAGACGCGATCCGTGTTCCCGTAGGCGAGGACCGTGAGGCAGGCCGCGTAGTAGAGGCCTTCGACGGCCTCCTCCGGTGGCTTCGCGTCGATCCCGCCACCAGCGTCGCTCGGCCCTTGATTGAAGGGCTCGGCGCGCTTGCCGTAGTCGTCGAAGTCCTTCTCCGGGTTCGGCAAACACGCCGCGAAGGTCGTCGTCAGAAGAGCGCCGAAGGCCGCCCCCGTACCCACCTTGAGAAGAGACACGCGCATGCTGCTGTCTTACCGGCGTCGATTTGCACGTGCAAGCCCGATGCTCGGCGGTCTCCCACTCTTCTGGTCCGTTGCCTCCCGGCATTCCGGCGACCTCCCATGAATCTGCATGGTTGGCACAACCCAACGTTTCGAATCGACACAGCGGGGCATCTTCGCAGCGGGGCGTCTTCGCGTTTTCGCGTTTTTCGCATCGAGCGGCATCGACGAGCGGCTCGTCGTTTGCGACGCATGGCAGCACGAATGACGCACTTCCCGCCTTTCGGAACGGTGCGCGGTGTCGGCCGAAAACCAGGCGCGGCCATCGTCGGATTGACCCCACACAGCGCGGCCGACGTGGTACGGAAGAGCCCACCATGGGACGCTCGTTCTCGAAAGATCCGCGAGTCCTCCGCTCCACGTCGCGTGGGATCGCGCTGGTTCTCGCCACCGTCGCCGCCGCCGCGACCGCCACGTCTCCGCGCGACGCGTTCGCGAGCGGCTACATGGCGGCACGTTTCGGCTCGGACCACGGCACCCCGGCGATGCCGAACACGTTCGCGCTCTACTTCAACCCGGCCGCCCTCGGCGGGACCACCGGGACGACGATCACCGGCGACGTGTCGGCCATGCTCCGTCTCGTCCGTTACAACCGGACCGCCGAAGCGCTCTCGCCGTCCGACCCGAACCTCAAGAACGATCCGAACTACGTCGCGGCCAACACGGGGACGGCGAACCTCACGAACGTGCTCGCGTTGCCGTTCGCTGGCGTCAACACGGACTTCGGGACGAAGAACCTCCGCGCCGGCTACGCGTTCTACATTCCGTTCGGCGGCATGGCGAGCTACACGCGCCGCGACGGCATCCCCGGGCAGCCCGGCTCCGTCGACAGCGTCGCGCGCTGGCACATGATCAGCGGGCAGATCTTCGCCATCTACAACACGTTCGCGGTGGCCTACCGCATCGAGCCGGCGCGCTTGACCATCGGCGCGAGCGTCAGCCCCATCATCCACCACATCAGCACGGTGCGCGCGCGCAACGTCGACGGTAGCGACGACACCGTCCGCAACGGTCAGCTCGTCGAGGGCCGCACGTGGCTCGACGCCAGCGGCGTCAACGTGGGCATCGCCGCGGGCGTCTACTGGGAGGCGCTCGACACGCTGCACCTCGGCGCGTCGTACACGTCCCAACCGGGCTTCGGCGAGACGCGCATGAGCGGCACGCTGAAGACGCGCTTCGGCGCGAACCCCGCGGACTCCGAGAAGGTCGACTTCCTGCAGTCGTACCCCGACGTCGTTCGCCTCGGCGGCACGTGGCAGATCGATCCGCGATGGATGATCCGCGCCGACGCCGAGTACACGCGCTGGAGCGTGCTCAAGAACCAGTGCATCGTCAAATCCGGCGAGAAGTGCAACGTCGCGAGCGACGGGCGCGATCTGTCGAACGGCAACGTCATCTTGAACTTGCCCCGCAACTGGAAGGACACGATCGGCGTGCGCGCCGGCGCCGCCTATTTCCTCGGCGAGAACACGGAGCTCTTCGGGAGCCTCGGGTTCGCGACGCCGGCGGCCCCCAAGGAGACGCTCGACCCGTCGACCGTCGACACCCCGCAGATCTTCCTGACGGCCGGCGCGCAGTACCGCTTCAGCAAGCACTTCGCGCTCGCGGGAAGCTACAACCACATCTACTACTTCACCGTCGATACGGCCGGGAAGAACACCACGGCCATCCCGAGCCACCCGGTCGGCTCGCCGGGCGCCGGCGACTACAACGTCTCGCGAAGCCCGAGCGCCGAGGGCCAGTACAAGGCGCAGCTCGGCTTCGTGAACCTCAACGCCTCGTACACGTTCTGAGCGTCGACCGCGTCGCTCGCGCGCGCGCGCCTAGAGGCGTACGGGGAGCGCACATAGAGAAGCCGCGGAGCTCACAGGGAGCTTCGCGGCTTCTTCGTTTTCGCGCGCCGCCCGCCGTCGGACGTTCGACGGCGGTGGCGACGGCGCTCGATCTCAGGCGTCGATGGCGATGGAGAGTTGCTCGCGGAGGGCGAAGTACTCCTCGCTCACGCTGAAGACGACGAGGTCCTTCATGCGCTCCTTGACCGGGACGACCGCCGAGTCCTCCGTCACGCGAATGGCTTCCGTCGCGAACTGCAGATCGTGCGCGAGGAGGAAGCCGACGCGATCGGCGGTCAGGTCGACGGACGCGACCCACTTCTTCAAGTCGAGCGCGCCTCCCGCTTGAAGGAGCTTCGACACGGCGCTCGCGAGCTTGTCCTTTTCGGCGCCTTGGAAGTCTTGCGCCATGAGGATCATCGCGTCGTTGACCGGACCTTGGAGATCCGCCGCGATCGGGAACTGCGGGACGCAAAGCTTGATGGCCGCGAAGAGCCACGCCTTGAGGCCGGTCCCCGTCGGGACGAGGTGCCGCACGTAGAAGCCGGGGCGGAACGAGGCCATGTGGCGCCCGGCGATGAACGCCATGTTTTGCGTCGCGATCGACGGGTCGAACGCCCCTCGCCCGAGGACGATGGCCGGCGGGCTCGCGTGGACCATGCCGAGGCCGCCCGGATCGTTCGGGTTCTGGAAGACGAGCGGCGCCTTCGTGCCGAGCACGCCTTGGACGTAGTAGAGCGTCTGCGAGACCGCGTAGGGGTGCGTCGCGCAGTCGATGGCCATGCGCGGATCGAAGCCCATCTGCTCGATGGGCTGCGTGCGCGCCCGCACGATCGTCGGCTGGATCATCGCGAACACGCGGGTGAGCAGCGGATCGAGATCGGGGTGCATGAGCCGCTGCCAGCCCGCGTCGTCGAGCACGGACTGCGCCGGCGCGGCGTTCTCGGCGCGGTGGCGTCGGTAGAAGCGCTCTTCGTCGGGCTCGGCGAGACGAAGCACCGAGAGCGCTTGGCAGAGGCACCACGCGGGATCGGCCTTCTTCGCTTCGGTGAAGAGGCGGCGCAGGAGCTTGTAGCTCTCGACGCGGTAAGGGTTGCGCCGGAGCATCTGCGCCTGCGAGCGCACGGCCTTGTCGAGGTACTGCGCCGGATCGCTCGCGTAGAGCTCGGCGAGCTTCTCCGCGCGGGCGCGGTCCTCCGGATCGAACGCCTGCGCGGCTTCGAACGCGTCGATGGCGAGCTCGGGCTCACCGAGGAAGCGCTGATAGACCTCGCCGAGCTGGTCGAGCACGTGGACGATGCGCTCGCGATCGGCGCTCGCCTTGGCGTGATCGAGCTGCTTCTTGAGGAGCGACTCGACCTCCGTGTGCGCGCCCTTCTTCTTGTAGAGCTCGATGGCCTCTTCGAGGGCCTTCGTGTTGCTCGGATCGAGCTCGAGGACGCGCGCGTAGAACTTCAGCGCGTCGTCGACCTTGCCGAGCTGCTTGCCCGCGATCGTCGCGGCCGTATGCATGTATTTTGCATGCTGTTTCGGATCGTCGACGAACTCGGCGAGGCGGAGGACGACGTCGACGAGCTTCGTCCAGTCCTTCTCCTCCGAGTAGAGCTGCATCAACTTGGTGAGCAGCTTGCGATCGTCGGGGCGCTCCTCGAGCGCTTGGGCGTACGCGCGCGAGGCGGCCGTGCGATCGCCGAGCTGGAGGAAGAAGACGTCGCCGACCTCGAGGAGCAGCTCGAAGCGCTCCTGGCCGACGGCGAGCTGCAGCCGCTTCTGACGGACCGCCACGGCGCGCGAGGGATCGCCCTTCTCGTCGTAGACCTTCGCGAGCGAGCGGAGCGGGCGCGGGTTCGACGGATCGAGATCCGCCGCTTCCTTCAAGGGCGCGATGGCCGCGTCGAGATCGCCCGAACGGCGCGCGCTCTCGCCGAGGTGGTAGAGGGCCTCGGCGCGGTCCGAGCCGGCGAGCTCTTCGCCGTGCCGCTCGAACAGATCCTGGTGCATCTTGTAGGCGCTCTGCGGATCGCCGAACTCGAAGAGCGCGTTGGCGGCCCGCGCGACCGCGTCGACGTCCTGGGGCGCGAGGGCCTGGAGGGCGTCGACCGCCGCGAGCATGCGCGGGTTGGTGACGGGCGGAGGGGCGATGCTCGCCGGCGTCGCTGGCACCGAGAGACGCGACTGGCTCGAGAGCCCACGCATGCTCGGCGGTCCGGACAGGTCGACGGCGCTGGGGAGCGCGACGGCCGATCCCGGGGGCGACGACGGCCGCGGCGTCGCTTTGCCGAACGCCTCGAGGAAGCGGACGAGCACGCGGACGGCGTCGTCCTTGGGGAGGATCGTGGAGCGCCCGACGAGGCTCTCGTAGTAGCGAGACGCCTCGATCATGCGGTTCGCTTCGAATGCGAGATCGCCGAGCACCATGAGCGCGTCGGCGTTCGATCCGTCGAGCTCGACGGCGCGCTTGGCGGCGGCCTCGGCCTTCGCCGGGTCGACGAGCTGCGCGTGGTGCACCTTCGCGAGCTCCGCCCAGAGGCGACCCTTGGCGAGCTCGCCCTCCGCCGTCTGCAGCTCCTTTTCGATGAGGTGCACGACGCTGAGCCAGTCGCCGCGCTGCGCGAAGGAGCGTCGGAGCGCGGTGGCCGCCGCCGGATCGCCCGGGTTGGCGTCGATGGCGAGCTTGTAGCGCTCGATGGCGCCGTCCTTGTCACCCCGGGCTTCGAGGAGACGCGCGGCGCGCATCCACTGCTCGGCGCGGGCCTCGGGCGTGGCCGCCTTCGACGCGAGCGACTCGATGGCCGACAGCGCGGCGTGCGCGTCGCCCGACATCTCGCGGAGCTGCGCGAGGGCTTCGAGCGCCCCCGCGTGCGCCGGCTGGATGGCGAGGACCTGCTCGTAGGTCTTCATCGCGCGCTCGGGCGAGCCAACCTGCTCGGAGAGCGTGCGCGCCTTCGACAGGAGGATTTCGATGCGGCGGTTCGGATCCTGCGTGACGTTCGCGTGCTTGTCGTAGGCCGCGATCGCCGCCTCCCACTTGTCGAGCGCGCGGTAGTGACGAACGATGGCCGTGAGCGCGCCGTCGTTGACCGGATCGATGGCGAGGATGTGCTCGAGCGCCGACGCCGCCTCGGCGTGGTCGAAGAACTCCTCGTCGTGGAGCGCCGCGACGCGCTCGTAGAGGTTGATCTTCTGCCGCGGGGTCGCCGCGACCTCGATCTGGCGGTTCAAGACCTCGAGGAGCTCGCGGTATTTGCCCGAGCGGTTGAAGATGCGGTCGAGGCCCTTGAGCGCCGTGAGGTTCGTCGGATCGACGGCGAGCACGGCCTCGTAGCGGCGCGTCGCCTCGGCGAGATCGTCGAGGTGGTCCTCGTAGACCTCGGCGACCTTCGCGAGCGCTTCGGCCTTCTCGCGTCCGCGACGCGCGTCGGCGCGCTGCTCGAGGATTTGCGCGAGCCGCTGGAAGTCGCCCGTGCGCTCGGAGATGCGGGCCATGGCCTCGCCGGCGCGCGCATGCCCCGGATCTTCGGTGAGGACGGCCTGGTAGAGCTCGCGCGATCGCTCGAGATCGTTGAGGCGCGTCTCGAGGATCTCGGCCGCCTCGGCGCGCAGATCTCGCGCACGCGGCGCCGACCCGGTCACGTCGGCCCGGGCGAGGAGCAACGTCACGAGCTCCGGCCACTGCTGCGCGCGACGGTAGATGGCGGTCATGCCCTCCGCCGCGCTCTCGTTCGTCGGATCGGCGGCGAGCACCTGCTGGTACGCCGAGAGCGCCATGTCGGCGCGGCCGATCTTCGTGTCGTACCAACGCGCCGCGCGCACGAGCAGCGCGCTCGCGTCGCTCGGCGGCAGATCCGCGCCCTTGACGGCCTCGACGATCGTGTCGAGCTGCTCGGCCCACGCCGCCGCGTTGTTCCCGCAGAGACGCTCGACCTCCGACGCGTATTCGTCGTTCTTCGGGCCTTCGCAGAGCGCCTGCGTGAAGGCCACGACGGCCTGCTCCGGATCGTCGAGCTCGTTCGCGTAGAGGCGCCCGATCTCGGCGAGCGCGTTCGCCCGCTCTTCGCCGGCCGGCGAGCTCTGGCTGCGCGCGAGGAGCATCTCGACGAGCTCTTCGTACTTGCCGAGGGCCTTGCGCACGTCCTCGAGGGCGACGCGGGCGATGTCGTCGCCGGCGTCGAGCTCCAGGATGGCCACGTAGGTCTGCTCGGCGCGCACCTTGTCGCGCGCCGCCGAATCGAAGATGCGCGCGGCGCGGTAGAGGAGCGCCTTCTTCGTCTCGCGGTCCTGAGGCCACGCTTCGCGCACCTGGTTCGCGGCCGCGGCGAACGCCTCGGCCACACGCGCGGGATCTGCGCCTTCCTCGACCACCTTCTCGAGCTCGAGCGCCACGTCGGCGTCGCTCGGCGCGGCGAGGAGCCGGTCGATGACCGACTGGACGCGCTCCGCGGACACCGCGCCCGCCGCGCGCATGATCGACGACGCTCGGCCGATGGACTCGAGCGCGTCGAGCACCGCCGACGCGTCCTTCGGGCGCCGCGCCGGATCCTTCGCGAGCAGCGTGAGCACGAAATCGTCGAGATCGCGCCCGACCCAACCGCGCGGCGCGCGCGAGCTCGGGGCCTCCGGCTCGCTCGCGAAGTGCGCGAACGCCGCCTCCGTGGCGCTCTCGTGCGTGAAGACCGCCTTACCGGTCAAAAGCTCGAAGAGGACGGCGCCGAAGGCGTACACGTCCGTCTTCGGATCGGCGGGCTTGCCGCGCACGATCTCCGGCGCGACCGTCTTCGGTGAACCGACGACGGCGAGCAGACCCGTGTGGCCGTTCGAGGGCGCCGTCCGGAGGCGCAGGCGGTCCGAGCCGAAGTCGATCAGCACGACGTTCGGTTCGTCGCCGGGCGACTTCGCGAGCAGGACGTTCTCCGTCTTGATGTCGCCGTGCACGAGGTGCGCCTTGTGGAGCGCCGCGAGGGGCTCGAGGATCCCACGAAGGATCGGGCGGAGCTCGGCGTACGCCACCGGGCCCGTACGCGCGAGGCGCGACGCCAGGGACTGCCCCTCGATGTACGTGTGCGCGACGTAGAAGAGGCCGTCGATCTCGCCGGCCTCGACGTTGCGCGGGAGTCCGCGGTGGTTCACGGTGCCGACGAGGCGGTTCGCCGTGAGGAACCGCTGGACGGAGCGCCGATCGCGGGTCGCTTCGCGGCGCAGGACCTTGAGCGTGTACGTCGCGCTCGCCTCGCCGTCGCTCCGGAGCGCCTGGTAAACCACGGCGAAATCGCTCTCGCCGAGCTTGCGCTGGATGGTGAAGTCGCCGAGCTGCCGGCCGGACGCGAGCTCCTCTTGGGCGACGAGCGTGCCGAAGTCGCGCACGCGGGGGTCGACCTCCTTGCGCGAATGCAGGATGACGTCGACGAGCGCGTCGAGCCGATCGCCGTCGAAGCAGCGCTCGGTCAATGCGAGGGCGAAACTGCCTTTTGCGCTCGAGCCCCCCACTTCGTCGGGCGAGAGGCCGAGGAGGCGCTCGCTCATCGAAGTCATCTCCTCGAGCGTGAACAGTCGCTCGAGTTCCCCGCGCAGAATGTCGATCGTCGAATTCATGTGCTGCTTTTCCGCTGTTCCTGGTGGCCGCAAGTAGGCCGTCGAGGCGCGAAACGTGCGTCACCTCGAGCGCAGGCGCCGAGGCGGCTCGCCCCTTCGCTGAGTCGCAGGAGCTTAGCGGAAAACCGCGCCTGCGAAAGGTAAAGTTCCGCGCGAAGAGCAGGTACTTGGGAGGCATGTAATGGCGAGATTACTCATTAATTCCCTTTGACGAGGCGTGTGGAGCCATCGAAGGGCGGTTGGCCGGAAGGCCTCGCCTCGGTGATCAAGGTCCGCCTTACTGGAACGAGGGCACATTCTGGGCTCCGGAGGAGAACCTCACGCGCCGCCGCGGAGATCTCTGCCGAGAGAGCTCTTCCATTCCGGCCCGACGGGACATGCCGGGCGGTCTCTTATCCATCCTCGTAGGGCAATGTTCTCAATCCCAATACCGCGAGAGCATCATGTGGTGCTCTTCCGGGGCGTCTCCGTTCGTGCTGAGGACCACGACACGTCCATCGCTCTGAATCGCGACGTCCGCATGGATCGCGTCCCGCGCCCCCTCGATGCGGACGCGCCCGTTCTTGCCGAACGACGGATCGAAAGCGCCGTCCTTCGTGAAGCGAACGAGCATGGCATCTTCGAGGTCGGTGGAGGTGAGCGCGACGATGATGCGCCCTTGCCCGTCGACCGCGATCGCGCCCGGTCTCCCCTCTGCGTCGTCGACGGGAATGGGCTCGGAGAGGCCGTTCTTCCCGAATCCGGCGACGGGGCGGCTATCGGTGCCGAGAGCGACCAACGTGTAATACGTCGACAAATGTTCGTCCTGCCACACGACGAACGCGCGAATCATGCCGTCGGTCACGGCCAGGTGCCGGCCCACGGTCCGAAACGGAGTCGCGCGCTCCGAAGGAAATTTATGGGTTTGCTGACCGCCGGCGCCGAAGGACGTCGCGGGCGCCCCCAAAGTGTTGAAACGGCGCTCATGCCATAGTAGATCATGCCCCCGAGCGTTCCATCCCCCAGGACGAAGAGGGTTCGCTCGTCGAGTGCACCGATCCCCCAAGCGTGACCTCCGAGATCCCGAGAGCCGCCTGCCAACGGCGTTCGCAGGCCGGCTCGAACACGTCCTCCTTCGCCGAAATCGTTCTTCGGTCGGCCCGTCGCATCGAAGTGACGAATTCCGAACCACGCCTCGGATCCCACACGTTCGGTGCCCCCGAAGAAGAACGCTCCCTTCGCTCCAGCCGACAGTCTGGCGATGGCTCCTTGGAAGTCGACGGGCATCGTTCCGGAGCCGAACTCCCCCGTACCGAACGACGCCACCGGCGCCCCGTCGGGGTCGAGCTTGGCGATCCCTGCGCCGACGGCGTCGATGCCCTCCGACGCGACGAGCAACGATCCGTCTTCTTGGCGCAACGCGACGAGATCACGAACGATCGGGAAGTCGAGCCCGGTCCAAGCAGTACCGGAGTGACCGTACGTCGCGTCCGATACGCCATCGGCCGAGAGGTGATGAACGCAGATCTTCGCCGCGCATCGACGGAGGGCGAAGAGCGAATCCTGCGCCCCGAGGACGAGCGCACCGGCCGTGGACCCTTCGGAAGGTTCCTCGTAGGTGCCTCCGTGCCCGAAGGTCGTGTCGAGTGCCCCCGCGCGACCACGAACGAAGAGGGAGAACGCCTTCGTCACCCGCTGCCCCTCTCGAACGGCGTCGAGCTGGGCGTGCATGAGGCCTTGCTCGGCGTCGTCCGCCGCACGAACTTCGATGAACGCGCGCGACGTGGTCGACGTCGTCACGGTGACCGGCGACGACGTCAACCCTCGAGGCAATCCTCGAACGGAAAAGGCCACGGAAATCGGCGCGCCGTCGCGGCTCCCGAGCTCCACGGCGAGGTCGATCGCCTGCCCGTGCGCGCCGACGTGTTCGCCTTCGACGACGCAGAGCTCGAACGCGGCCGCGCCCTTCGAGTCGTTGGAACAATCCTCGTCCGACCGCGAAGGACGATGGCTCGCGGCCGTCGGCGACGGCTC
>JBGAHN010000147.1:0-14857 GCA_044226145.1 Labilithrix sp.
GACGGGGGCGAGCCGCGGGATCGGGCGGAGCATCGCGCTGGCATTGGCGTCGGCCGGGGCGCACGTCGCGGTGAATCACCTCGTCGACGAACACGACGCCGTCGCCGTCGTTCGCGAGGTGGAGGCGCTCGGGCGGAGGGCGATCTCCGTGCGCGCGGACGTGTCGAACCCGGACGACGTCGCGGCGATGGTGGACGAAGTGCGCGACGCCCTCGGCCCCGTCGACGTCCTCGTGAACAACGCCGGGATCGCTCGGCCGTTGCCGCTCGAGGCGACGAATTTGGCCACGTGGGATCGCACGATGGCCGTGAACCTGCGCGCACCGTTCATCGTCACGTCCGCCGTGCTACGGGACATGCGCGCCCGCCGGTGGGGAAGGCTCATCTTCGTCTCGTCGACCGCGGCGCGCGTCGGGGGCATCGTCGGCCCGCACTACGCGGCGTCGAAGGCCGGCCTCGAAGGCCTCATGCGCAGCTACGCGAGGGAGCTCGCGAAGGAAGGCATCACGTCGAACGCGATCGCGCCGGCGCTCGTCGAGACTTCGATGCTCGCCGCCAACGTCGCGCGGCCCGAGCTCGTTCCGGTCGGCCGCTTCGGCCACGTCGACGAAGTGGCGTCGATCGTCGTGGCGATCGCGGCGAACGGCTACGTCACGGGGCAGACGATCCAGGTCAACGGTGGCATCTACATGACGTGACGACGGACGCCCCTCTCGTCGCGTCACGCGCTGTCGCGTCACCCGCATCGTTGCACCACGTGCGCGGCTACCGACGGGCCGCCTTCGACGCTCGCGGTTCGCGCTTCCGCGCCGCTCCCGTCTCCGTCTGCGTGGAGGCGCCGCCGACGTACGCGGCGAGGTGTTCGCCAGTCAGCGTCGACTTCGCCGCCACCAGATCCGCGGGCGTGCCTTCGAACACGACGCGCCCGCCGTCGTGGCCCGCGCCTGGCCCCAGGTCGATGATCCAATCGGCGTGCGCCATCACCGCCTGGTGGTGCTCGATGACGAGGACCGATTTCCCCGCGTCGACGAGGCGATCGAGCAGACCGAGCAGCTGCTCGAGATCCGCCAAATGCAGCCCCGTGGTCGGCTCGTCGAGCACGTAGATGCCGCCGTCGGTCCCCATGTGCGTCGCGAGCTTGAGCCGTTGCCGCTCGCCGCCCGAGAGCGTGGTGAGTGGTTGGCCGAGCCGCAAATACCCGAGCCCCACGTCGGCCATGCGTCGCAAGATGGCGTGCGCGGCCGGCGTTCGGCCCTTGCCGTCGCCGAAGAAGTCGACCGCCTCGGAGACCGGCAAGTCGAGCACCTCGGCGATGTTCAGCCCGCCGAGCCGGTATTCGAGGACCGCCGACTGGAACCGCCGCCCCTCGCAGTCTTCGCAGACCGTGGCGACGCCGGCCATCATCGCGAGGTCGGTGTAGATCACACCGGCGCCGTTGCAGGTCGGGCACGCGCCCTCGGAGTTGGCGCTGAACAAGGCGGGCTTGACGCCGTTCGCCTTCGCGAACGCGGTCCGGATGGGATCGAGCAACCCCGTGTACGTCGCCGGGTTGCTCCGTCGTGAGCCGCGGATCGGTGTCTGGTCGACGGACACCACGCCGTCCTGCTTGCTCACCGAGCCGTGGATGAGCGAGCTCTTGCCCGATCCCGCCACGCCCGTCACGACCACCAGCACGCCGAGCGGGATGTCGACGTCGACGTCCTTCAGGTTGTGCGCGCGGGCCCCGCGCACCTTCAGCGTCCCCGTCGGCTTGCGCACCTTCGGCTTCAGCGACGCGCGATCGTTCAGGTGACGCCCCGTGAGCGTGCCGCTCGTCAGGAGCCCGGAGGCCGTGCCCTCGAAGACCACCTCTCCGCCGCCCGTGCCCGCGCGAGGACCGAGGTCGACGACGTGGTCGGCGATCGCGATCGTCTCCGGTTTGTGCTCGACGACGAGCACTGTGTTGCCCTTGTCGCGCAGCCGGAGCAGCAGATCGTTCATCCGCTGGATGTCGTGGGGGTGGAGCCCGATCGTCGGTTCGTCGAAGACGTACGTCACGTCGGTGAGCGACGATCCGAGGTGGCGGATCATCTTGGTGCGCTGCGCTTCGCCGCCCGACAGCGTGCCGGTCGGCCGGTCGAGGCTCAGGTAGCCGAGCCCGATCTCGACGAACGAGTCGAGCGTCTCTTGCAGCGTCGCCAAGAGCGGCGCGACGGACGGCTCCTTCAACCCGCGCACCCACGCGGCGAGCTCGTCGATCTGCATCGCGCAGGCCTCGGCGATGTGAATGCCCCTGATCTTCGACGACCGGGCGGCCTCGTTGAGCCTCGTCCCGCCGCACTCGGGGCAGGTGGTGAAGGTGATCGCGCGCTCGACGAACGCGCGGACGTGGGGCTGCATCGCGTCCACGTCCTTGGACAGGAACGACTTCTGGATCCGCGGGATGAGCCCCTCGTACGTCAGGTTGATGCCGTCGACCTTGATCTTGGTCGGCTCTTTGTAGAGGAGATCGTGCTTCTCCTTCTTCGTGAACTTGCGGATCGGCTTGTCCGCGTCGAAGAAGCCGCAGCCGTTGAAGATGCGTCCGTACCAGCCGTCGGTGCTGTAGCCCGGGATGGTGAGCGCACCTTCGTTGATCGATTTGCTCTCGTCGTACAGCGCCGTGAGGTCGAAGTCGGAGACGGACCCCATGCCCTCGCACCGCGGGCACATGCCGCCGGCGCGCGAGAAGACGACCTTCTCGGATTTGGTGGAGCCCTTCTCGACCGTGATTTGGCCCGACGCGCGGACCGACGGGATGTTGAACGAGAACGCGTTGGATGGGCCGATGTGGGGCTTGCCGAGGCGGCTCCACAGCACGCGCAGCATCGCGTTCGCGTCGGTCGCGGTGCCGACGGTCGAGCGGGCGTTCGTTCCCATCCGCTCTTGGTCGACGATGATCGCGGTCGTCAGTCCTTCGAGGACGTCGACCTCGGGGCGGGCGAGCGTCGGCATGAAGCCTTGCACGAACGCGCTGTAGGTCTCGTTGATGAGGCGCTGCGACTCGGCCGCGATCGTGCCGAACACGAGCGACGACTTGCCCGATCCCGAGACGCCGGTGAACACCGTGAGCCGGCGCTTGGGGATCGCGACGCTCACGTCCTTCAGGTTGTTCTCACGGGCGCCTCGGACGACGATCCGATCGTGACCGTCGGCGGGGGATTGGCTTCGGGAGCTCATGTTCGTGTTCGGCCGTCGAGGTTCGTCGGGTTTGCGTCGAGGGTCGTCGAGCTCACGACGTCTTCGCGAGCAGGTCGACGAGCTTGCCGCTCATCATCTTCCAACCGTAGCGCGCGCCACCGAAGTTCTGCTTCTGCTCCGGCTTGAAGCCCGATTGCTCGATGGTCAAGCGCGTGCCCGACGCGGTGGGCGTGAGCGTGAAGGTCACGACGGTGTCGAGCGCCATGTCGCCGACGACCCACGTGTACGTGAGCTTCCGTTGCGCTTCGATCTCGACGAACCGGCAATTCACGATGCCGTCCCAACCCGGGTAGGGCTGCGTCTTGAGCTTGAACGCCGCTCCCGGCTCGAGCTTGAAATCGAGGGTGGGCAAGAGCCACTCCGCGAGCAGCGCGGGCTCCGTCAGCGCGCGCCATACCTTCTCGGGCGCGTGCTGCAAGTCGCATTCGAACGAGAGCGCGTGGGTTTGCGACGGTTCGGTCTTGTCCGTGACGGTCATGGTTCCATCCTTTCCAGCAATCGTTCGAGACGATCGACGTGATCCATCCAGAAGGCGCGGTAGTGCGCGATCCAATCGACGAGGGGTTTCAACCCGCGCGGCTCGACGTGGTAGTAGACGCAACGACCCTCGCGCCGACCGGTCACCAAGCCAGCGTCTTTCAAGGTGGCGAGGTGCTGCGAGATCGCGGGCTGCGAGATGTCGAAGCGCGCCGTGAGGTCTTTCACGGCCGCTTCGCCGCGCGTGAGCGACTCGAAGATCGCCCGGCGACTGGGATCGGCCAGCGCTTGGAAGATCTTGGTTTCGACCGCGTTCGCGCCGTGCATCCCAATCTTATAAGTCGATGCTTATGTGTTGTCAACGGCGCGGATCGACCGTGCGGATCGGTTCGTAGCGTCCCCCTCCCGAGGATCCAGGTGTCACCTCCCGGTTGACGGAAAATGGCGGTGGCCCGTGGCTTCGTCTGCCACGAAATCTCCCGCGAATCCCGAGCGTGCTGCATCGCCGAGGGGCGCGGTCCTCGGTGGAACGAATTCTGCGAAGGAGGTCTTCGAATCCGAAAAGGAGGCTTTCATGAATCGACCGTCGATGTTCCTCGTGGTGACGTTCCTTGGCTGTCTCGTTGGGTGCAGTGGGTCGGACACTTCGGATCCGGGCAACGGATCGACGAAGGGCGACGGCAGCGAGACCGACAAGACGGACGAGCCGACGAAGAACGATGGGGATGGCAAGGGCTCTTCGACGCCGTCGGGCACCGACGGCGGATCGAGCGGCGGAGATACGAAGGGGGACGATACGAAGAGCTGTCCGGAGCTCGCCGGCGATTGGCACGGGACGGGCGAGGGGGAGACCAACGAGGAGGCCTTTCACGGCAAATACAAAGTCGCCGGCTCCGCGAACGTGACCCTCGCGGCGGCTCAAGATGGGTTTTCCATTTCGGACGGCTTGTTCGACGCGGTCATCCGCGGGACACCGTTGGGCGACGTCAAGCTGCCGCAAAAACTGACGGGGAGCGCGACGTGCAGCGAGCTCACGATGGACGGCAGCGGATCGCTGAACGACAAGCCGATCACGAGCAAGCTCTCGTGCAAGTTCCAGGGCGGAACGTGCGCCGGTGAGTGGACGGCGTTCGGCTTCGACGGGCGGGAGATCGGCAAAGGGACGTTCACGCTGTCGAAGTGAGCCGAAGAGCCCCGGGCTCGAGGGAAGATCGGCGAGACCGCCCGGTTCGGCGGGCGCGATGCGTTCGTCTGTCGGACCGGGGCGTGGCGTGGCTTGAAGGGGGGGCGCGGAGGAGCGGGGCCTTCGCGCTCGCGCCGCCCATGCGTGCGGCCGGATCGCGTAAACTCCGTGCCCATGGCAAGCCGCTACCTCGATATCCACGAGGACGACGTGCTCGACGAGAAGCTCGTGGTGAATTGGATTCGGCAGGCATCCAAGCTGCCTGGTTGGGGCGCGTAGCGGTGCCTCGGACGCCGCCCAACGGGCGCTACGTCGTCGTCCCCGCGTCGGCCTTCGCGGCGGAGGTCGGGTTCGTCCCGGCCTTGGCTTGCACGGGAAAGAACTCGGTCCCGGCCGGCCATTTTTCGACGTAGAGCGATTGGCTCGGGAAGGCGAAATCGGATCCCGCCTCGGCGACGATCGTCTGGATGGCGTAAGCCAGCGCCTCTTTCGCCTTCAACCATTCTCCCCAATCGGTGGTGCGCGTGAAGCCGTACACCATCATGTTGATCGCCGAATCGCCGAAGCTGTCGATGCGCACGAACGTCGGCGCGTTCGGCGGGTGGACGAAATCGTCATTCCCGAGGATGTAAGCCTCGATTCGATCGCGGATATGGCGGAGCTGATCGACGCTCGCACCGTATTCGAGCCCGACGATCCACGAGATTTGCCGGTGGGTCATCTGCGCGAAGTTGGTGACCGCGTTGTCCGCGAGCTTGGAGTTCGGCACGTAGACGGGCGCCATGTCGAAGCGGCGCACCTTGGTCGTCCGTAGCCCGATGATCTCCACCGTCCCTTCGACCACGCCGTCGGCGCAAATCCAGTCTCCGTCGTTGAATCGGCGCTCCGCGATGATGAAGATACCGGCGATCAAATTCTTGAATAGGTCCTGGGCGCCGAGCGCGACCGCGGCGCCGACGAGCCCGAGGCCGGCGAGGATCGCCCCGATTCGGATTCCCCAAATCTCGAGGATGGTCGCCGCCCCCAAGACCAGAACGACGATCTTCGCGACGCGGACGATCCACCCCGCCGTGGACTCGCCGAACAGGTCGTTCTTGGTCGTGAGATTCGAAACGAGCGGCGGGATGATCTCGAAGAATGCCCAGAACAGGGTGAAAGCAACGAGCGATCGATTGACGTCGACGCAAATCTCCTTCGTGCGCGGATTGACGACGACGAACTCGGACACGACGAACGCGGCGACGATGACGAGGACGAAACCCGTCGCCGGTCCGAGCGCGTCCACGAGCGACGTGTCGTGCTTCGAGCGCTCGAGCCCGACGCGGAGTCGACGCAGGAGGAAGTTGCCGAAGGGCTTTCGCAGGAGGAGCGCCACGGCCAAGATCGTCACCGCGAGCAGGATTCGCCCGACGTCGACCCCCATGTAGCCTTGCTCCCAGATGCGAGCGATCCAGGTGCCGACGGGCCCGAGAGAGGAAAGGGGAGAGATCGCCATGGGGACGCTCGTGCGAGGAAGACCTCTACCACGCCCATGGATGGGGTTGGAGCGCCGCGCGCCGGCTCCGGCGTGATGGCGACGCGCCCGCGTCACCCGTCTTCCACGGTGCTCGCGACGAGCACGACGCGGAGCTGGCCCGTGCCTTCGATGGGTGGTGACCGATGCACGGCCCCGAAGCCGGGGGTGTGGAGGGCGCCCTTCATCGCGATCACGTCGCCCGTGCCGGCGCGGCGAACGGCCGAGTCGTCGCGGACGATCGCCTGGTTGGCCGCGCGAGGATCGTCGACCGGTTGCCCCAGCGCCCGACGGTGGACGGCGTGATCCGGGAGCCACTCGGTCCCCGGACCGAGGTACGTCGTCACGAGGCGAAAGCGGACGTAGTCCACGTGGAACTTCCTGCACCGATCGCCGCGCACCGCGCCGAAGACGACGCGCAGGCGTGAGGCGTTCGCGAGCCGCGCGAAACGCCCGAGGAGGACCGCCACGTCCGCCGTCATCCAGAAACGAGCGTCGTCCGGCAGGCCGTGCGTCGCGGCGCCGAGATCGTAGCGATCCGTGCGGAGGATCTGGTCGAAGCTCGCGGACGCCTCGCGCGCCCACGTCGTGAGCGAGGGGCCGAGCCACGGAGGCAGGGCGCGACGAACGGAGACGAGGTTCACGTCCGGCCGATGGAGGCGGTCGAGCCCGTTCAGGCTCGCACACGTCCGGCGGGACTCGGTCGCTGCCGCCGCCGTTGTCGCCGTTGCCGCCGCATCGAGCGCGTCGACGGTCCGTGAAGAGGAGTGAGGGGCGTCGCGTCCGGAGCGACGTGCGTGACGAGAGCGAGCGTGCATCCTCTTCGGAGGTAGCGCGCGCATGATGCTATTGCAACTATGATGTAATTAAATCTTCTTGGGCGCTCGGCGCCTCCGCCTCATCCGCGGCGGATCCGCGCGGCGGTCGCGAAGGATTCGAGGCCCGCGAGCGCGGCGGTGCGGAGCGACGGGAGAAGGTCCTCGCCGTCGCGACGGATCTGCCCGACGACCTCCGGCGCGAGCCCGTCGATCATCGACGGGGTCCGAAGCCACGCTTCGAGGAGCCGCGCGTCGGTCTCGGGATGAAACTGCGTGCCCAGGGCCGATCCGATCCGGAACGCCTGCACCGGCGTGAGCTCGGTTCGGGCGAGCAGCGTCGCTCCACGCGGGAGCTCCACGGCGTCGGTGTGCCAGTGGAGGAAGGTCGTGCACGCGCGCGTCGCGAACGCTCCGAGCACCGGATCGCGCGCGCCGTCGTCGGTCGTCGCCACCGGCGCGAACCCGACCTCCCTGCCGTGCCGGAGGTGCAGTTTCGCGCCCAAAGCGACGGCCAAGAGCTGCATGCCGAGGCACACGCCGAGCACGGGGACGTCGGCGTCGACGGCGTCGGCGAGCAGGCGCCGCTCGGCGCGGAGGCCGGGGTGGCGCTCGTCGTCGTCGGCGTCTTGCGGGCCGCCCATCACGACGAGCCCCGCGAGCTCGCGCGCCGGCGGGAGGGCCGGCGCCGGATCGTCGACGACGGAGCGGTGGAGGACAGGGAGATCCCCGAGCGCCGTCGCGATCAGCGCGGGGGTCTCCCACGCCGCGTGGGTCAGGAGGACGACCGGACGTTCCATGCCGATCCCCTACCACGGCGGTGTTCGGCCGTTCCAGCGGACGGACGCCGGCGCGGTTCGGGGGACGTCGCGACCGCTCGAGGGGACGGACGTCGCGTCGTCCGCGCCCGACGACGAAGCCCGCGTTCGATGGGGCTTGATCTGTGTGCAACTTAATTGCATATGCAACAAATGCCGTCGCAGCTCTCCACGCAGAGACTCCCCGTCACCGTCCTCTCCGGCTTCTTGGGGGCCGGAAAGACCACGCTCCTCAACCATGTCCTCGCCAACCGCGAGGGGCGCAAGGTCGCGGTCATCGTCAACGACATGAGCGAGATCAACGTCGACGCGCAGCTCGTGAAGGCGGGCGGCGCGACGCTCTCGCGCGTCGACGAAAAGCTCGTCGAAATGCAGAACGGGTGCATCTGCTGCACCCTTCGCGAAGACTTGCTGCTCGAGGTGTCGCGGCTCGCGAAGGAGGGCCGCTTCGACTATCTCCTCGTGGAGTCGACGGGGATCTCCGAGCCGCTTCCCGTGGCGGAGACGTTCACGTTCGAAGACGAGGCCGGCCGGAGCCTCTCGGAGATCGCGCGGCTCGACACCATGGTCACCGTCGTCGACGCGCGGAACTTCCTCGCCGATTGGCAGAGCGAGGACGATCTCCGCGCGCGCAAGATCGCGCTCGGCGACGACGACGGACGCAGCATCGCCGATTTGCTCGTCGACCAGATCGAGTTCGCGAACGTGCTCGTCCTGTCGAAGCTCGATCTCGTCTCACCCCAGGACGCCGAGCGGCTCGAGGGGATGCTCCGTCACTTGAACCCCGAGGCGCGCATCGTCCGCTCCGCCCACGGCAACGTCCCGCTCGACGCCGTGCTCGGCACGGGCCTCTTCGATTTCGAGCGGGCGGCCCTCGCGCCCGGATGGATGAAGGAGCTGCGCGGCGAGCACGTGCCCGAGACCGCCGAATATGGGATCGCGAGCTTCGTCTACCGCGCGCGCGTCCCGTTTCATCCGGAGCGCTTCTGGGCGTTCCTACGGGATCCGTCGACCTGGGACGGCGTGCTCCGGTCGAAAGGGTTCTTCTGGTTGGCCTCGCGCATGGACGTGATGGGACTCTGGTCGCAAGCCGGAGGCTCCGCGAGCGTCGAGCCCGTCGGGCCGTGGTACGCCGCGCTCCCGCGGGAAGAGTGGCCCGAATACGCGGAGGCCCACGCTCAGATCCAGCGCGATTGGGCGGAGCCCTGGGGCGATCGCCGGCAGGAGATCGTCCTCATCGGCGTCGGAATGGACGAAGCCGCGCTGCGTGCCAAGCTCGACGGGGTGCTGCTGACGGAGGAGGAGCTCGCCGCGGGCCCCGCACGATGGACGGCGCTGCGCGATCCGTTCCCGGCGTGGACCCACGAAGCCGCCTAGACGGAAGGCAAAGAGCGAAGACGCGCCCCTGCGCGATCCGCCGCTCGACGGGCCTAGGTGGCGTCGGGAGCGAGCCGCGCCTCGAGTGCGTCGAACGAGCCGTTCCAGCCGAGCGTCATGCCCGCGCGCTCGCGCACGAACGCCTCGATCTCCGCCGTCGTTGCGTCGCCGTGCGGTTCGCTCGTCACCGTCACGCGCGTCCGGTCGGGCGTCTCCTCCGTGAGCAGCACCGTGGTCCGCAGCGTCGCCGGCCAGGTCTCCGCACCAGGCGCGGGCGCGAGCTGCTCCCGCTCGTCGACGAACTGCTGCGTGTAGACGATGCGCCGAGGCGGCTCGATCGCGAGGTACTCGGCGCGGACGTGCATGGTGCCGTGCTCGCCCGTGATGACGAAGAACGTGGTCTTGCCGGGCGCGATCTCCGAGCGGAGGAAACGCATCGTGCTGCCCGCCGGCGGGAGCCATTTCGCGAGGTGCTCCGGGTTCGTCCACATCTCGAAGACGCGCGCGATGGACGCGTCGAACGTGCGATTGACCACGAAGCTCTGCTTGCCCGTCGCGGTTTCGTCGAGGTGCTCCGCGAGCCGATCCCACGTCGCGTTGCCGCCCGCCTGCTTGATGAACTTCGCCATCTCCCTCGCGGCCTCGGGCGAGGGCAGGGTGGAGATCATCTCCATCGTCGTCTTGCCGTTCGCCTCCTTGAACGTCACCGTCACGCGGAAGAGCGCCGGCCGATCGTCGGTGCCGCCGTGGTCGTAGACGAGCTTCTGGTACGGCTCGACGACGTGGTACTTCGTGACGTTCGGGTAGTCGACGCCGTCCGGCCCGTGCATCGTGTAGCGCCACGTGCCTCCCGCGCGCAGATCCTTGCTGTGCGTGGTGAGCGTGAAGCCGCGCGGTCCCCACCACTTCTCCACCTGCTCGGGGATCGTCCACGCATCCCACACGGCGCGCGCGGGCGCGTCGTACACACGCGTGAGCCGAATCTCGTTCGAGTCAGTGCTGGCAGCCATGTCGTCCTCCTCGCGGCGTCTTCGTCTTCGGCCTTTTGCCGAACGTCTTTGGGGTCTTCGTCCGATGGGACGTGGTCTCTGCGGTCTTCGTCCGATGGGGCTTCGTCTCGGAAGTCTTCGTCTCGTCGACGCGTCGGGCAGGGGGCGGCACGACGCTCTTCAGGTACTCCCCGAGGCGGTCGAGCCGCTCCTCCCACATCGCGCGGTACTGCTCGATCCAGTCCGCCGCGGGCGCGAGGGCCTCGGGCTCGAGTCGGCACGGACGCTGCTGTCCCTCGCGGCTGCGCGAGATGAGCCCGGCGCGCTCGAGCACCTTCAAGTGTTTCGTGATGGCCGGCCCCGACAGCTCGAACGGCTGCGCGAGGTCCTTCACCGGCGCGTCGCCCTCCGACAGACGCGCGAGGATCGCCCGGCGCGTGGGATCGGCGAGCGCCGCGAAGATCGTCGACAGGTCGCCCGACGTCATGGGTATTATTTACCCAATGGTTAGATAACCTTCAAGTTAAATAATGGCGCATCGAAAGGCGCGGCGCATCGCCGTCGTACTTCGTGCGACGCGTCGCGACCTTGATGCCCAGGTGCGCCCGCGGTATCGACGTCGTCGGCGAACATGGAGAAAAAGCCGCGAATCTTCACGACGTCGTTCGGGAGCGTGTACCCGCTCTACGTGCAAAAGGCGGAGAAGAAGGGCCGGACGAAGGAAGAGGTCGACGCCATCATCTCTTGGCTCACGGGCTACGACGGTGAGCAGCTCCGCCGCGCCATCGACACGAAGGTCGACATCGAGACGTTCTTCGCCCAAGCGCCCCGGATGAACCCGAACGTGAAGCTCATCACGGGCGTCGTGTGCGGCGTGCGCGTCGAAGACGTCGACGATCCGCGGATGCGGAAGATCCGCTACCTCGACAAACTGATCGACGAGCTCGCCAAGGGAAAGAAGATGGCGAGCATCCTTCGAGGGTAGCGCCGCGTCGAGGTCGAGCGGCGGCTAAGCAGCGACTAAGAGGCCGGCGCCTCTTCGCCGTCCGGCGAGGCGATGACCACGGTGTAGCCGTCGGGATCGGCGATCCACAGCTCGCGATGGTGGGCGTTCGGGTTGTAGTGCACGTCGAGGACGACGCGAGCCCCGAGCTCGCGGGCCCGCGCGACGGCGTCGTCGAAGTCGTCGACCTCGAACCACAACATCACGCCGTTGCCGACGGGCTGGGTCGGGTCGCCCATGTGCCCGTGGTGGTGATCGGCGTCCCAAGCGTGGAGCTGGAGGATGAGCCCGTCCGGCCCCCATTTCGTGCGATGCAGGCGCGGATCGTAGAGCCGCTCGTATTCCCGCGGCCCCTCGCCGTGCCCGCGACCGTCGCCGCCGAACGTGCAGCCGAGGAGTCGCCGGTAGAAGCGGCTCGATGCCTCGACGTCTCGAACCACGATGAGAGGTTGGGCTCGCATTCCCTCGTGAGTAGTCGTCCCGCGATCACGCGGCAAGCCCCCGTCCGTCCGATGGGACGCATCGCCGATGCTCGCGCCGTGTCCACCCGAGGCGACCGTGGCGCTCGATCAGCCCTTTTCCAGGACCTCGATGACCTTCTGGGCCGTGCGCTTGGCGGACTGCGGGTTTTGGCCCGTCACGAGCCGTCCGTCGACGACGACGTTCGGCGTGAAGGGGAGGAGCGCCTTCTCGTACGAGGCGCCGCGCTCGCGCATCTTCGCTTCGACGTTGTAGGGGACGACCGACGCGACGCCGGCGAGGATCTCTTCGACCCACGAGTAGCCCGTGATGCGCCGCCCCGCGACGAGCAGGTTGCCGTTCGAGAGCTTCGTGTTCAGCAAGCCGCAGTAGCCGTGGCAGACGGACGAGACGACGCCGCCGCGCTCGTAGATGCCGCGCGTGAGCGCTTGGAGGCCCTCGTCGTCGGGGAAGTCCCACATGACGCCGTGGCCGCCCGTGAAATAGATCGCGTCGAAGTCCGCGGCGTCGAGCTCGTCGGGGCGGGCCGTCGTGGTCAACTGCGCCGCCCACGCGGGATCGTCCAGGCGCGCGCGGGCCGACTTGTCGATGTTCGGCCACTTGAGCGCGCGCGGTTCGAGCGGCGAGACGCCTCCCCGCGGGCTCACCAGACGCTGCTCGTAGCCGCGCGCCCCGAACAGGTCGTACGCGTGCGTCAACTCGGACAGCCACAGGCCGGTCGGGTGCGAGACGTCGTCGTAGTGGCTGACGTTGGTGACGACGAGGAGGATTCGCTTGCTCATGACGACGACGTCTCCATGGGGGTGGCTCTTCGTTTCGTGGGATGGCTCAGCGGGCGATCAACCGGCGGCAGCGCCATTCGAGGGTGAGGACGGCCCATCGCAGCGGCTTGAAGGCGGGGTTGGTGGTCTGCCCGTGGTGGAAGCGGTAATAAACTTGCTGCGCGATGACGGCGAGCCGGAAAAGCCCGAAGATCTCGTAGAAGCGCCACTCTTCCGGCGTGACGGTCCGCCCCGTTTGCTGCGCGTAGTGAGCGACGATCTCCGACCGCGTGAGCATGCCGGGCACGTGGCTGGGCTGGCGACGAAAGTACCGAAAAATGGGGTTGTCGCGGGCCTCGATCCAGTACGCGAGCGCCGAGCCGAGATCCATGAGCGGATCGCCGACCGTCGCCATCTCCCAGTCGAGGACGCCGATCACCCGGAGCGGATCCTTCGGATCGAGGACGAGGTTGTCGAGCCGGTAGTCGTTGTGGATGAAGCACGAGGCGCGATCGGCGGGCTGGTTCGCGGCGAGCCAGCTCATCACCTTCTCGAACGAGCCGACGTTCTTGGTGCGCGCGCGGCGGTAGCGATCCGACCATCCGCTCACCTGGCGCGCGACGTATCCCTCGCCACGGCTGAACCGATCGAGCCCGCTCGCGGCCACGTCGACGCGATGGAGATCGACGAGTCGGTCCACGTAGGCGCGGCTCAGCTCGCGCGCTTGCGATTTGGACAGCGCCAGGTCTGGCGGCAGATCGCGGCGCAGGATGCGACCGTCGAGGCGCTCCATGACGTAGAAGTCCGAGCCGATGACGCGCTCGTCGTCGCAGAAGGCGATCATCGCCGGCACGTAGGGGAAGGCCGGCTTGAGGAGGCGCTGGACGTCGTACTCGCGCCGCATGTCGTGCGCGCTCTTTGCCTTCTTGCCTCTGGGGGGCCGGCGAAGGATCACGTCTCGCCCTGCCTCGCCCGGGTAGCGGAGGAGGTAGGTCAGGTTCGAGACGCCGCCCGCGAACTGCCGAACGCGGGGCGTCCCGTCGAGGCCGCGCGTGTCGTCGGCGTGCTCGCGCAGCCAGGTGGCGACGGCATCGACGTCGAACGCGTCTTCGGTGCGGACGTCGCGCGCCGGATCGAGATCGGCGCGGTCGCTCATCGGGCCTCCGCTTCGCGGGAATGGGCGCGATCGTCGGCGAGGTACTTGGCGAGCTCGAAGCGCGCAACGACGCCTCGATGGACCTCGTCGGGGCCGTCCGCGAACCGGATGGCCCGGGCCTGGAGCCACGCGGCGGCGAGCGGGAGATCGTCGGAGAGGGCCGCGCCGCCGTGCAACTGCATGGCCATGTCGATGACCTTCTGCGCCATCGTGGGGACGGCGACCTTGATCTCGCTGACGGCGCCGATCGAGGCGATGTCTCCGGAGTCGAGGAGCCACGCCGCATGCAAGACGTGGAGGCGGGCTTGGTTGATGGCGATGCGCGCGTCGGCGATGCGCTCGCGATTTCCGCCGAGGTTGGCGAGCGGCTTGCCGAAGGCCGTGCGCGAGACGGCGCGTCGGCACGCGAGCTCGAGGGCGTGCTCGGCGAGACCGACGAGCCGCATGCAATGATGAACACGGCCGGGCCCGAGGCGACCTTGGGCGATCTCGAAGGCGCGACCCGGGCCCGCGATCACGTTGGCGAGCGGGACGCGCACGTCGGTGAGTCGAACTTCTCCGTGCCCGTGCGGCTCGTCGTACCACCCCATCGTGGGGAGCATGCGGACGACCTCGACGCCCTTCGTCCGGCGCGGCACGATCACCATCGAGTGGCGCTGGTGCCGGTGGGCGCCGGGATCGGTGAGCCCCATGAAGATCAAGAGCTCGCAGTCGGCGTGCCCCACGCCGGTCGACCACCACTTCGTTCCGTTCACGACGACCTCGTCGCCCTCGACGACGGCGGTCGCTTGCATGTTGGTCGCGTCCGACGACGCGACGCCGGGCTCGGTCATCAAGAACGCGCTGCGGATCTCCGCGCGGAGCAGGGGCTCGAGCCACTCGCGCCGCTGCTCGTCGCTGCCGTAGCGCAGCAGCACCTCCGCGTTGCCGGTGTCGGGCGCGTTGCAGTTGAAGACGTGCGGCGCGATGAGCGAGCCGCCCATGAGCTCGGCGATCGGGGCGTAGTCGACGTTCGAGAGCCCCGCGCCGCCGAGGGTCCCGAACCGGGCGGCGTAGGCGTCGCCGTG
>JBGAHN010000284.1:0-2238 GCA_044226145.1 Labilithrix sp.
GTAGGCCCAATAGCGCGTCAGTCCGCCGCTACCGCCGCCGATGCGCGGACGCCGAGCGACGTCGAAGACCCGTAGTCCCTCCGGGCTCGGCGCGCGCGAGAGCACCTCGACGATCGCGGCCTTCTCGGCGTCGCTCACCAGCTCCAGCTCGTCCGGCGACAGATCCTTGAAGGCGTCGCCGCTCACGTATTTCTCGAGCTCGCGGGCCCGCACGATCGACCAGTCGGGCGCGTCGCCCCTCGCGTCCTTCCACGCGAGGTCGAGCGCCGCCGACGCATCCTTGGAGAACGCCGCACCGACGTACTCGTCGAGGCTCTCTTCGAGCTTGGCGGCGTCGTCGAAATAGAGCCGGAAGGCGACGAAGTATCGAAGGGCGTCGAGCGCGACGAGGCATCGCCCCGAGTCGTCGAGATCGTTGAACGCGTAGATCGAGGCCCGACCTTTCGCCGTGCCGATCTCGAGGTAACCGAAGTTGTCGGGGTGCGCGTCGCCGACGCAGAGCCCCTCGTCTCCCGGGATGCGTTCGAGCGGTAGCTGCTTCAAATCGAGGTGAAAGGCCGCCGGGTACGCGCGAAGGAACATCAGCGGCCCATCGGCGATCGACGCCTGCCACTTGGCGTCGAACCGATCGGGGCTCAGCGCGTGCGTGCCCTCGATCAACGCCTTGGTCAGCGGGGCCGTGAACTCCGCGGCCTTCAGCGGCGCGCGCGCGCTCGTCGCCGCCGCTTCGTCGGTCGAGAGGTCCGCGTCGGCGCACCCGACGAAGGCCCCCATGGCCATCCACCCCACGAAAGCTGCCCCGATCCGCGCGCGCAGGCGATGCATGAGCCGCGCTCGGTGCAAGCGCGGTGCCGATGTCGGATCACATTCTTGTGTCGTACATGTAGCATTCGGGTGACAAAAAGAAGGCATCCACGGCGAAAGGGGTGGTCCATTGTTCCACCATCCCGGTTTCGCTCGGCGGCTCCCCGACGACGTGCACGACGTCCCGATTCATTCGTGCCGCTCGTTCTGGCTCGTCGCCGGCGTCGCTTCGCTATTTTTGCGACATCCGACGAGCCCGCGCCTCCACGTGATGTACCCCATGGAATTTCCGTCGTTCTCCGCGCCTTCCCCAGCGACCGTTCGCACCCGCGTCCACTTTCGGCCGAAGGGTTGGTTCGCCGTCGACGCGCGCGTCACGTTCGCGATGGACGGCCGGACCATCGGCGAAGGTTCGTTCCTCGGCGGGATCGCGTGCGAGATCGCTCTTCCCCCGGGCTCGCACACGCTCGAAGCGACGCTGAAGGCCGGCTTCATCACGCGGAAAAAGCAGTGGCCGATCCACGTCCCTTCTTCCGAGGAGATGGCGCGTATCACGGGAGGGCCGCCATCCGACGGTCATGGGATCCTCGACGTGCACGTCCTCTACAGCCGATTCTGGGGGACGTTCGAGAAGAACCTCGAGACGCACTTCATCGCCGATCCGGCGTCGCTGCTCGCGGCGGCGTTCGACGCTGCTCCCGCGGATGCACCGTCGCTGCCGCGCGGTCCCGTCGTCGCGACGTGGATCGTCCTCGCGGCGCTCGTCGCATGCTTCGTCGTCGAGCTCGCCCTCCCCGTGACGCCGGCGAGCGGCGCGTCGCCCTCGATCGACACGCTCGTCGGCCTCGGAGGGCTCGACGTCGCGCACACGACCGCGGGCCAATGGTTTCGCCTGCTGAGCTGCACCTTCTTGCACGCCGATCCGATCCACCTGCTCTTCAACGGCATCGCGATCGCGTTCGGCGGCTACCTCGTCGAGAGCATCGTCGGCCCACGATGGTTTCTCGCGCTCTATTTCGTGGGTGCGCTCGGAGGTTCGTTCGTCTCCTTGGCCCTGAACGACGGGCAGATGGTCTCCGTCGGCGCGTCGGGCGCGGCGCTCTCGCTCTTCGGAGCGGGGCTCTTCATCGCGCAAACACTCCCGCGAGCGGAGCGCGGTCCCGTGCAGTTCCAACTCGCGCGCGTGCTGTTCCCTTCGCTCATCCCCATCGCCTCCCATCACGGCGAACGCGTCGACATCGGCGCTCACCTCGGCGGGTGCATCGCGGGCCTGGTGCTCGGCGGGTTCTTCTTCGTCGCCATCCGCCGGGTCGAACGAGGCGACGGCGACGTCGTGCGATTCCGCCGCTCCTCCGTGGCCCTTGCGCTCGCCATGCTCTGCGCCGCCGCGTTGCCGTTCACGATCCACGGCGTCGCGACGGCAGCTTACCCCGC
>JBGAHN010000148.1:0-14640 GCA_044226145.1 Labilithrix sp.
CGTCGCTCCGGTGGGACGCTTCGCGCACATGCGTCGTGGCCGCCTCGTCGTCGGGCACGCACGCGTTCCGTCCGCGCTGAACGGCCGAAAATCGGATCGGGAAAGCGGCGTGGCGCCGCGCGTTCGGGTACGCTTCGAACGTCCGATGGCCATCATCGTCCAGAAGTTCGGCGGTTCGTCGGTCGCCGACGTCGCGAAGATCGGGAGCGTCGCCGAGCGGATCGCCGCGACGAAGCGGGAAGGGCACGACGTGGTCGTCGTCGTCAGCGCCATGGGCAAGACGACCGACGAGCTCATCGGCCTCGCGCGACGAACGGCGGAGGCGGCCTCCCCCGGCGCGGAGCCCGCGCGCCGCGAGCTCGACATGCTCGTGTCGACCGGCGAGCGCGTGACGATGGCGCTCCTGTCGATCGCCGTCCAAGCGCGCGGCCTCGACGCCATCAGCTTCACCGGGAGCCAGTCCGGCATCCTGACGAACGATCGGCACTTCGACGCGCGCATCATCGAGGTCCGCCCGCACCGCATCCAGGACGAGCTCGCGCGCGGTCGCGTGGTCATCGTCGCCGGCTATCAGGGCATGAGCTACAAGCGCGAGATCACGACGCTCGGCCGCGGCGGATCCGACACGACGGCCGTGGCGCTCGCGGCGGCGCTCGGCGCCGAGCGCTGCGAGATCTACAGCGACGTCGACGGCGTCTATTCGGCCGATCCGCGCGTCGTCGACGCACCGAGGCACCTGCCCGATCTCGATCTCGCCATGCTCGCCGAGATGGCGGAGGCCGGGGCGAAGGTGCTCAACGCCCAGGCCGTCGAGTGGGCGCGGCGGAGCAAGATCGCCATCGTGGCGCGCAAGACGACCGATCCCGTCGGCGGGCGGGAGACCGTGGCGCGCGTCCACGAAGACGAGCTCGCGCCGGCGTTCGGCGCCGACGAAAACCGGCAGGTCCGCGCCGTGGTGGGCGCGCGCGGGACCATGGTGGGCCGCGTGGCGACCGACGCGCTGCCCTCTTTCGTGAAGGTGCTGGCGGCGCTCGAGCTCTCGCTCGGCGACGTCGTCGGGGCGGGCGCCGAGACCTTCGTCCACGTGCCCGTCCTCAACGTCCCCGATTGGCAGCGCTGCGCGCGCGAAATCGAAAAGGAGCTCGGCTCGGCCGTTCGGTTCGAAGGCACGCGCTCGGTCGTCAGCGTCGTCGGCTACGGGCTGACGGGCCCCCACGGCGAGCTCGGACGCATGCTCGCCACGCTCGAAGCTGCCTCGATCCGACCGATTTGCCTCTCCGGCGGACCGCTCCGCATCGCGGCCACGGTCGCGGACGACGAGCTCGACGCCGCGCAACGTGCCCTGCACGACGCCTTCGTGCCGTGACGGCCGCGCGCGGTGCCGCGCTTCGGTACGAACGTTGAAATCGCGGAAGGAATGCTGAATCCGCTTCAAGTCACGTTTCGGGATTTCCCGCCCTCGGACGCCGTCAACCAACACGTCGAGCGCCGCGCCGCCAAGCTCGACACGTTCTTCGACCGGCTGACGAGCTGCCACGTCGTCCTCTCCGAACCGCACCGGCACCACCGCCACGGCCCGCGCTACGAGGTGACCATCGACATGCACGTCCCAGGACGCTCGCTCGTCGTCTCGCGGAACTTCGACGACGACAAGGAAGACCTCCACGCGACCATCGACGGCGCCTTCGGCGACGCGGAGCGCATGCTCGAGGCGTACGCGCGCAAGCTGAAGTTCGGTCCGCGGACGCCCCACGAGCGACCCCCGCACGGCGTGGTGGCGAAGGTCTTCGCCGAGCGCGGCTACGGGTTCATCGAAGATGGAGGCCGCGAGATCTACTTCCACAAGAACGCGGTCGTCGGCGACAAGTTCGACAAGCTCGCGGTGGGCGCGAAGGTCCGGTACGCCGAGGAAGACGGGGACTTGGGCCCACAAGCGAGCTCCGTGTACCTCGAGGGCTGAGCTCGTCGCGCGCTTGGGGTAGGATGGTGGCATGCACGTCACCGGATTGCCGAGCCTCACGGCGGTCGCCGTCGCCGGCGCAAGGGTCGCGGGTCGGCTCTCGCCTTGGTCGATGGCCGGACGTTCCGTGCGCGCTCTCTCGGGTGGGTTCGTCGAGCACGTCACGCTCCGTGGCGCGGCCATCGACGCGGCGTTGCGCACGACCCTCGCGCCCGGCAGCCAGCTCGTCCTGCTCGGCGCCGGGCTCGACCACCGCGCGGTCTCCATGCCGGAGCTCTCGAGCGTCGACGTCTACGAGATCGACCATCCGGCGACGCAAGGCTTCAAGCGCGCCCTCTCGGCCCGCGCCCTCGGGCGACGCGCCCGCGCCGTTCGGTTCGTCGGGGTCGACTTCGAGGTCGACGATCTCGGCGAATGCCTCGAGCAGGCGGGCCACGACGCCTCACGGCCGACCTTCTGGCTCTGGGAGGGCGTCACGATGTACCTCACGGAGGCCGCGATCCACGGGACGCTCGCCGTCCTTTCGTCGCGCTCGGCGCGCGGCTCCGTGCTCGCCACGACGTATGGAACCCCGGACATGGTTCGCGGCTCCGAGCCACACCTGCGCCTCCTCGGCCCGCTCCTCCACCTCATCGGCGAACCGTTCGTCGGCCTCTTTGACCCGCCGCTGATGGCCGAGCTCGTGCGCGCCTACGGTTTCGTCGTCGTGGACGACTCGGGCTCGACGGAGTGGGCGGCGCGCACGCATTTGCCGCTCCCGAAAAAGGAATACGGCGAGCGCTTGCTCGTGGCTCGCTACGAAGGCAGCGCTCGGTAGCCGCCCGTTCCGCGGGGACGTCCACCGTCCGCCTCTTCCAGTGCACGTTATCGCGACGTCATCGCGGGACGTCGAGGCAGAGCCGTTCGGCGGCGCACTCCGGGAGCTCCGCGGCGGGGCGGCCGTCGTCGCAGGCGCGATCGCGGAGCGTCGTCAGGCAGACGGCGAGCGCGCTCGCTTGCACGCCGCGCTCGCACGCGGTGGCGTCGATGCGCGCGAGCACGGCGGGCCGCGTCTCCTCCTCGCACCCTTGCGCGCGGCTCCAGCGCTTGCCGTCGCCGACGTGGTTGCAGACGCTCTCGCGGTCGCAATACGCCGACACGACGCGTCCGACGATGTCCGTCTTCGGGATGCCGGCGCCCGTCGACGCGCGATCGCTCGGCTTCTCTCCGATGACCGCGCGCGCGGTGTCGGTCGAAAAGCCGCTCCCGGGCGTCCCTGTCGGCCGTTCGGCGCCGACCTCCGTCGCGCGCATGCCCGATAGCTCGGTCCGGTTCGTCTCGCTGCTCGTCCGCCCCGCGGCGTCGACCCAGCCGGCGTTGTCGATCGTGCGCGATCCCGGCGGCGGTGTGGCCGCGCTCGCGGCCGTCGTCACGGTTCGCCCGACGCTCTCGGTGGTGGTCCGGCACGAGCCCAGGGCGACGACCAAAGCTCCGCCCAGCGCGAAGCCCGATGCGATCCGATGCAGGTGCGGCATCCCGAGGAACACATGCACCCGATGTGCCGCGGAAGGTGGCGAGGTGGGGAATGCCGCCGCTCGGGGCCGCTCTTCGAAGCCCTCCTTCGCCCTGGCGGTTTTGGGGGCAAAGCGGGGCCGAAGCGCACGCATTCGCCGGTTTTTCTTGACGTTGACCCCCAGGTTCGTAGATGTGACGCCGTCAAATCGGCGCCCGGTTCCCCGGCGCGGCCGGAGAGGACTCGAAAACCTGTGGATGCATTGTCGTATCAAGCGATAGGTACCGGCGCCGTCGCGCTCGTCGTGGCGCGGATCTTTTACGCACGCGTCAAAAGGGCACCCGAGGGCAACGAAACCATGGCGCGCATCGCGCGCTACGTGCGCGAAGGTGCGATGGCGTTCCTCGCGCGCGAGTACAAGGTCCTCGCGATCTACGCCGCGGTCGTCTTCGGCATCCTGACGTTCGCGCTCGGCCCCGTCGCGGGCGTCGCGTTCATCGCGGGCGCGTTCTTGTCGCTCATCGCCGGCTTCTTCGGCATGAAGGCGGCGACCTACGCGAACGTTCGCACCGCCGAAGCGGCCCGGGCGCACGGCAAGCCCACGGCGCTCGTCACGGCGCTCGACGGCGGCGCGGTCATGGGGCTCTGCGTGGCCGGCCTCGGCCTGCTCGGTCTCGGCGTGATCTACGCCGCCTTCAAGGACAACGAGCACCTCGCCACGATCGTGCACTCGTTCGCGGTCGGCGCGAGCTCGATCGCCCTGTTCGCGCGCATCGGCGGCGGCATCTACACGAAGGCCGCCGACGTCGGCGCCGACATCGTCGGCAAGGTCGAAGCGAACATCCCCGAGGACGATCCGCGCAACCCGGGCGTCATCGCGGACAACGTCGGCGACAACGTCGGCGACATCGCGGGCATGGGCGCCGACATCTACGAGAGCTACGTCGCGGCCGTCGTCGCCACGATCGCGCTCGGTCTGACGATGCCGATCCCGGCCCTCCAGAGCCTCGCGCCGAACGTCGACTCGGCGACGACGCTCCGCGCGATGGCCGTCTCGCTCCCGCTGCTCCTCGCGACGATCGGCCTCGCGGTCTCGATCGTCGGCATCTTCATCACGCGGATGTTGAAGAACCTCCCGCCGGCGCGCGTCCTGCGCCTCGCGCTCATCCTCCCGCCGTTCTTGGTCGTCATCGCGGCCGTCGTGGTGCTCCCGTCGCTCGGCTTCAGCATGGGCGCGGTCATCACGCTCGCGGCGGGCGCGGCCGGCGGCGCCATCGTCGGCCTCATCACCGACTACTACACGTCGATGGGCCCGATTCAGAAGGTCGCCGAGAGCTCGCTCACGGGCCCCGGCACGAACGTCATCCGCGGCCTCGCCGTCGGCCTCGAGAGCGTCGGCGTCCCGCTCGCGACCCTCTGCGCGGTCGGTTGGGTGTCGAACGCCCAGCTCGGCCTCTACGGCATCGCGCTCGCCGCGGTCGGCATGCTCGCGGGTACGGCCATCGTCATGACCGTCGACGCCTACGGCCCGATCGCCGACAACGGCGGCGGCATCTCGGAGATGGCGGGCCTCGGCAAGGAAGTCCGCGCGATCACCGACGAGCTCGACGCCGTCGGCAACACGACCGCCGCGGTCGGCAAGGGCTTCGCCATCGGCTCGGCCGTGCTCACCGTCGTCGCGCTCTTCGCGGCCTTCAACATGGAAGTGAACGCTGCGCGCCGCGCGAAGGGCGCCGCCGAGCTCGTCCTCTACCTGACGGACGCGAAGGTCCTCATGGGCATCCTGTTCGGCGCGATGCTCCCGTGCCTCGTCGGCGCGCTCACGATGACCGCCGTCGGCCGCGCGGCCGGCGCGATCGTCGAAGAAATCCGCCGTCAGTTCCGCGAGATCCCGGGTCTGCTCGAAGGCAAGCCGGGCGTCGAACCGCAGCCCAAGGTCATCGTCGACATCGCGACGACCGCGGCCATCCGCGAGATGATCGCCCCGGGCGCCATCGCCGTCCTCGCCCCCGTCGTCATCGGCTTCGCGTTCGGTCCCGAGGTGCTCGCGGGCGTCCTCGCGGGTGCGCTCGCGGTCGGAGCCGTCCTGTCGCTCGTCATGGCGAACGGCGGCGGCGCGTGGGACAACGCGAAGAAGTTCATCGAGAAGGGCGGCCTCCCCGGCCACGCCAAGGGCTCCGACGCCCACAAGGCGGCCGTCGTCGGCGACACCGTCGGCGACCCGTTCAAGGACACGTCCGGCCCCGGCATCGCCATCCTCATCAAGGTCATGGGCGTCGTTTCGCTCCTGATCGCGCCGCTCATCGCCTGAGCGTTCGGGCGAAGCCGCTCACGAAGTCGTCGAGAGCCGCGCGGGCGGTTCCGACGACTTCGTCGTTTTGTCAGTTCGGGGGCGTGTAAGGCGCGCAGGTCGACACGCCGGCGCCGACGATGCTGAAGTCGACGGTCGCCACCTTCGTCGAGGCGCTGTCGCCCGGGTGGTAGCGGAAGACGTCGAACCCGATGAACAAGTAGAAGTCGCCGCCCCACGCCGCGAACGCGAAGTTGTTGATGCCGTTGATGTTCTTCTGCGGCGCCTTCGAGAGCGCGGCGCCGTTCGTCTTGTCGACCTCGGCGACGATCCAGGGGCTCCCTTCGAACGCGCCGAAGAGGCGCCCTTCGCCCGTCCCCGAGAACTCGGCGCGCGCGTCGAGATCGCCCGAGAACGTCCCGATCCGCGTCACCTTCAGCGTGTCGAGCGCGATGCTGCCGAACTGGGCGCTCGGCGGATAACCGCCGATGTAGAGCGTCTCCTGCGTGCTGCCCGCCCCGTTGGAGGCGAACCCCATCCCGAACGTGTCGAACCCTTCTTGGTTCGGCTCGAACGACGTGGCCTCGCAAGAAGCGTCCTTGGTGCTCACCTTGAAGAGGCTTCCGTCTTGGTAGAGCACCCACGCCGTCCCGTCGCGCGCGACGGCCATCGAGTTCGGATCGATGCCCGTCGGGCATTGGACCTTGCCGACGACGGAGAACGTCGCCGTCTTCGGATCGAAGCGTCGGAGCGACACCGTCGAGTTGTCGTCTTGATCGTAGGTGTAGTCGATCGTGTAGACGAGCTTCGTCGCGTCCGCGCAGCCGTCGTTGGTCGACGCGTCCTCGTTGGTGCCGAACGGTCCGGGATCGTTCGGCGAGCCCGCGTCCGCGCGCGAGGTCGACCCGCCGCCGTCGCGGGAATCGTCGCCGTCGCTGGGGTCGTCGAACCCGCGGCCTCCGCTGCTGCTGCACGCGGCGAGCCCGTGGCTCCCGAAGATTCCGAAGAGCCCCGCGACGAGGATCGCGCGCGGGCGCATGGGCGAAACGAAGCGCATGCAGCGAAATCTAAGTGGCTTTCGCTGGAAGATCGAGCCGCGATGAATGGAGGATGTCCGCGGCACCGACGACGCCATTTCGGTCGGCGGTTTCGCCCGGGGAAGGTGGGCGCCGCACCGCTTGCGCCCGTTGCCGTGGTGTCGTACGCGAGGGGAGTCGTGACGAGATCTTTGTCTGCTCTCCAGGCGCGTCCGCGTGGAGAATCGAGGTATTTTCCCGTTCGAAGGGCCCGCGCCGCGAAGGCCGTGTGGATCGCCGTGCCGGTGCTCGCGCTCGCGGCGTGCCGCAAGCATGGCGACGACGCGACGAAGGACGGTGGATCGACGCTGTCGTCCGCCAACGTCGATCCGGGCGTCGTCGAGGCGTTCGACGCGGGCGCTTCGGCGTCGGCCGACGGCGGCGCGGGCGGACCGCAAGTCGCCGCGATCTTCCCTGTGAGCCCCATCTTCAGCGCGCCGGAGTTCCCCGCGAAGGATCCGACGAAGGCGACGGAGGCGCAGAAGAACACCGCGCGGCTCGGCTACCTCCGGCGCGGCGACGTGGTGACGGTCAAGCCGTCGATCATCAAGAAGTCGAACTGCGCCGAGGGCTGGTACGAGCTCACGACCGGGGGCTTTCTCTGCGGCAAGTACGCGACGACGGACATGTCGAGCCGCGATCTGCTCACGGCCCCCCACGCGCCGTGGATGGATCGACCCCTCCCGTACGACTATGGCCTCAACCTCACGAACGGCACGCCGCTCTACCGGCGCCGCCCGAAGCGCACCGAGCGCGCCGAATTCGAAAAGGGGCTCGCGGTCGGCAAGACGAAGAAGAACGCCGACGGCGGCACGAACTCCTCGAGCGCGAGCACCGGCAGCGACGAAGAAAAGAATTGGTACCAGCGCGATCACAAGGGCCAACGGCCCCTCGTCTCGTTCGACGAGCTGAAGAGCGACGAGGGGGACGGCCTCGTCGCCTTGCGCATGGTCCGCGGCTTCTACATCGCGATCGACAAGGAGATCAAAGGGAGCGCGGGCCGCTACTACCGGACGACGTCGGGGCTCCTCGCGCCGAAGGACCACGTGCTCCTCCACAAGACGAACACGGACTTCGAGGGCGTCCGCATCGGCGCGCCGGGCGAACGGCGCCACCTGCCGCTCGCGTGGGTCGTGAACACGCGCGCGTTCTCGTACCGGTTCGAGGACGACGATGCCCAGAAGCCGCCGAAGCGCGGCGATCGGATCGACCGGTTCACGATCGCGCAGCTCACCGGCAAGACGCGTCTCTCCGAAGGCCGCCTCTACTTCGAGACCGACGACGGCACCTGGCTCCGCGATCTCGAGATCACGACGACGAAACCCGGCGCTCCGTCGCCCGATCTCGCGCCCGGCGAGAAATGGATCGACGTCAACCTCACGACGCAGTCGCTCGTCGCGTTCGAGGGCGACAAGGCCGTCTTCGCGACGATCGTGTCGACGGGGCGTCACGACGACAAGGATCCCACGAAGGATCACCGAACGGTGAAGGGGAGCTTCCGCATCCGCGAGAAGCACATCTCGGCGACGATGGACGACGACAGCGCGGCGGACGGCCCGTACTCGATCCAAGACGTGCCGTGGATCATGTACTTCGAAGGCAGCTACGCGCTGCACGGCGCGTTCTGGCACTCGGCGTTCGGTCGCGAACGCAGCCACGGGTGCGTCAACCTCCAGCCCATCGACGCGAACTTCGTCTTCGGCTGGACCGAGCCGAGGGTGCCCGAAGGATGGCACGGCGTGGCCTCGACGGGCGAGCATCCGGGCACGCGCGTCGTCGTTCACGAGTGAACGACGATCCCCGTCGAGCGAATCGAGTGAACTCCGCGATCCCTTACGGTTCGAGCGGTCCTTCGAGGCGCAGCTTGAGTACGGCGCTCTTGTTCGCGTTGTTGTAGTAGACGCGCACGTCGTGCGAGGAGTCTGGGGTCGATGGGACTTCGAGATCCGCCACGGCGTTCTGATCGCCGTACCCAGAGTTGAGGATGCTGTCGAACCACTTGGGCCCGGCGACGAGCGTTTGGTCCACGTAGACCACGAGCGAATCGCTGACTTCATAGTGGAGCTTGTATTTGCCCGGAGGCAGGCTCAACGGCGCCTGAAAGAGCGCACAAAAGGCGTTCGTCGGGCCATTGCCGAGGGGGCCCGTCGCCTCCGCGATGTCGGGGACGCCGCTCGTCGTGGGCCAGATCGAGCCTTCTCGTGGAAACACCAGCTCGGATTCGACGCTGGATCGATCCGCCGGCGGCTGCGGGGAAACTTCCTGCCGTGTGCCGGACTGGATGATCTTCGGACCGATCACGCTGCCGATCTGGCCCGGCTTGTCCCGGCACGTGTCGGGCTTCCACCACGTGGCGCCCCAAAGCGGCAGTGTGCCGGTTCGATTGAACCAATCGTCGCGGTAGAGCGAGGTCGCGCCGTCGGCGGCGTCTTCGACATCGGCGGCGTCCGGCTCGGGCCCGATGTCTCCGTCGGCTTCCGGCAGGATGGTCGAACCGCCGTCGAGAGCGGCATCCGACCCCGGAGGTGTTCCGTCGTCGCCGCCCGGTGTCTCCGCGTCGGGCATCGTTTCCGATCCGTCCGGCGACGTGCCGATGGCGTCGAGGCCGCACGCCGCGTTCGCGACGAGGAGCGCGTGGAACGTCGTACGAAGCATTCGCGACCGTGCATCGGCCGTTGCGCGCATCGCACGAATGTACCTAGCCGTGCCTCACAAGGAAAGTATCGCCTCGGGATGGCAAGCTCACACGTCCACCGCCATCATGCCATTCGTCGATGACAAGCATGGCTCCGTCGACGACGAACCGCCCGCGTACCAACGGGCGGTTCGGTCGACACGGTCGATGCGGCTCGTCAGCTGCAACCCATGGAGTTGCCGCAATTCAGGCACTTGTAGCAAGCGCCGTTGCGCACCGTGATGTGGCCGCACACGTCGCACACCGGCGCGTCGCCCATCATCGCGTCGAGCTGTGCGTCGAGCGGGTTCACCGCTGCGGGCGCTTCGACGATGGCGTCTTTGCCCGGCAGGCGCTGCTCGAGCGTCTCCGCTTCCGCGGCGCTACGCGCGACCGCCGCCTTCGTGTACGCGAGGGACACCGGCAGCTCCGAGTCGCTGCCGCCGTCTTCCTTGCGACCGCCGCCGACGAAGCCGACGTGGCTGATCGCGTCTTCACCCTCGGGCTTCACGTGCGCGAGGTCGTAGCGGCCCAGGTATTCCACGCCGAGGACGCGGAAGAGGTAGTCGACGATGGACGTCGAGAACTTCACGTACGGGTGACCCTCGACGACGCCTTGCGGCTCGAAGCGGGTGAACGTGAACTGCTCCACGTACGTCTGGAGCGGCACGCCGTACTGGAGGCCGATCGACACGCTCATGGCGAAGCAGTTCATGAGCGAGCGGAAGGCGGCGCCCTCCTTGTGCATGTCGATGAAGATCTCGCCGAGCGTGCCGTCTTCGTACTGGCCCGTGCGGAGGAAGATCTTGTGCCCGCCGACGCGCGCCTCTTGCGTGAAGCCGACGCGCTTCTTCGGCAGACGCACGCGCAGCCCCTTCGGACGCGAGCCGTACGGCGTGAGGCCGAGCGTGAGCTGCTGGACGTCTTGCGGCGCCGACGTGCGCGGGATGGGCGTGAGGCCGACGTCCACCGTTTCCGGCGTTTCCTTGGCCGCGGCCTTCGCTTCCTTCGCCTCGTCCTTGCTCTCCTTCGACGACGTCGAGAGCGGCTGCGAGGCCTTGCATCCGTCGCGGTAGAGGGCGACGGCCTTGAGTCCGAGGCGCCAGCCTTCCTCGTAGACCTCGGCGACCTCCTCGACGGTGGCGTCGTTCGGGAGATTGACGGTCTTCGAGATCGCGCCCGAGAGGAACGGCTGGACGGCCGCCATCATCTTCACGTGGCTCATCGGCGCGAGGTAGCGCTGGCCGGTCTTCCCGCAGCGGTTCGCGCAATCGAAGACGGGGTAGTGCGACGGCTTGAGGTAGGGCGCCCCCTCGATCGTCATGCGACCGATGATGACGTCCTGGGCCTCCTCGATCTCCGCGCTCGTGAACCCGAGGTGGCGGAGGAAGCTGAAGCCGCGCTGCGTGCGCATCTCCTTCGAGATGCCGAGCCGCTCGTAGGTGTCTTCGCCGAGCACCCACGACGCGAACGCCTGATCGAGCTCGAAGACGCCGACGATGGCCGCCTCGGCCTTCGCGAGCTCCGCGTCCGACAGGCCGCGCTCCTTGAGCGAGCGGCGGTTGACGTTCGGCGCCGCGAGCAGCGTGTTCGTGCCGGTGACGTACGCGACGATCTCCTGCACTTCGGCCGGGCCGTAGCCCAGCTTCTTGAGCGCGGACGGCACCGACTGGTTGACGATCTTGAAGTAGCCGCCGCCGGCGAGCTTCTTGTACTTCACGAGCGCGAAGTCGGGCTCGACGCCGGTGGTGTCGCAATCCATCAAGAGGCCGATCGTGCCCGTGGGCGCGAGGACCGTCGATTGCGCGTTGCGGTAGCCGTTCTTCTCGCCGAGCGCGACGGCGAGATCCCAGTCCTCGCACGCGGCGCGGTAGAGCGGCTCGGGGCACGTGTCGCGGTTGATGGCGTAGGCCGCCTCGCGGTGCATGCCCATGACGCGGAGCATGGGCTCACGGTTCTTCGCGAAGCCCTTGAACGATCCCTTCGTGCCGGCCATCTCGGCGCTCGCGTGGTAGGCGCGTCCGCACATGATGGAGGTGAGCGCCGCCGCGATGGAGCGCCCTTCGTCGGAGTCGTACGGCACGCCCATCTGCATGAGGAGCGAGCCGAGGTTCGCGTAGCCGAGGCCGAGCGGGCGGTAGTCGTGGCTGTTGCGCGCGATGTTCTGCGTCGGGTAGCTCGACAGATCGACGAGGATCTCCTGCGCGACGAAGAACGTCCGGCACGCGTGGCGGAAGCCGTCGACGTCGAACGACGCCGCGCCCGACGCGTCGTAGCGCAGGAACTTCGTGAGGTTGATCGACGCGAGGTTGCACGCCGTGTCGTCGAGGAACATGTACTCGGAGCACGGGTTCGACGCGTTGATCTTCCCGGAGTTCGGGCACGTGTGCCACCGGTTGATCGTCGAGTCGTACTGCACGCCCGGATCCGCGCAGTGCCACGCCGCGTTCGCGATCTGGCCCCAGAGATCCTTCGCCTCGTACGTGTCGCAGACCTCGCCGGTCGTGCGCATGATCGTCTGCCACTTGCCGCCGGCCTCGACCGCGCGCATGAAGTCGTCGGTCACGCGGACGGAGTTGTTCGAGTTCTGGCCGCTGACGGTGTGGTACGCCTCGCCGTTGAAGTCGCTCGAGAAGCCCGCGGCGATGAGCGCGAGGGCCTTCTTCTCTTCGCGGACCTTCCAGTTGATGAAGCCCTCGATCTCGGGGTGGTCCATGTCGAGGCACACCATCTTCGCCGCGCGGCGCGTGGTGCCGCCCGACTTCGTCGCGCCCGCGGCGCGGTCGAGCACCTCGAGGAAGCTCATGAGGCCGCTCGACGTCCCGCCGCCGGAGAGCTTCTCCTGCTTGCCGCGCACGGAGCTGAAGTTCGATCCCGTGCCCGAGCCGTACTTGAAGAGGCGCGCCTCGGACTTCACGAGCTCGTAGATGCTCATGAGGTCGTCGTCGACGGCCTGGATGAAGCACGCCGAGCACTGCGGCCGCTCGTAGGCGTTCGCGGTCTCGTAGACGCGGCTCGGGGCGGCGTCGGCGTCGCTGCCCGACGTGTCCCACGCCCAGTTGCCGCCGGAGCCCGTGATGCCGTACTCCGCCCAGAGGCCGCAGTTGAACCACACCGGCGAGTTGAACGCGCCGATCTGGTGCACCATGAGGTACGAGAGCTCGGCCTCGAACGCGTCGGCGTCGGCCTTCGTCGCGAAGTAGCCGCCGAACGCCTCGCCGGCGTTGCGGATCGTGTGCGCGATGCGGTGGACGACCTGGCGGACGCTCTTCTCGCCCTGCTTCGCGTCGCCGTGGAGGCCGGCCTTACGGAAGTACTTCGAGATGACGATGTCGGTGGCGAGCTGGCTCCACGTCGACGGGATCTCCGCGCCTTCCATCTTGAAGACGATCGAGCCGTCGGGGTTCGTGATGACGCTCGAGCGGCGCTCGTAGACGAGCTGGCCGTTGCTCTCCTTGCCGAGCGTGGGGGCGGGGGCGCCGTTGGCGAGCGGATCGACGCCCGGCTTCGTGTAGAGGCGGGGGAAGGTGACGCCGCGCGTGCCCGACGCCTTCTTCGCGCCGACGGCCGGGGTCTTCGTCCTGCTCGGGGCCGCGACCGGCGACGCCGCGCGTGCCTTCGCTTTCGCTTGGGCTTTCGTTCTTCCGTTTTTGTCTGCGCTCACGCTCGATCGCTCCAGGTTCGGGCGCTCCAGGTTCGAACCCGCAACGCGGGGACCCATTCCGAAAGAACTAGCCATCGTCCGCCTCCAGTGCTGCAGGCACCGCTTTCGCCTGCGAAATACGCTTCGTGAATCGTCGAGCTCGTACGGGCCTTCCACGCGCGCGACGACGCCTCGCGCGGTGGTGGAACGTGTTCCGAAGACCCTTTGACCTTTGGGGCGGCCGAACCGACCGCCGGATTCCATGCCGTGCGTGGGGATGCCCTTCGGGCGACGGGAGGCGGCATGCGACCGGCCGACCCGCCACGCGAGGTCCCCCGACGGGGGAAACCCTCCACCTGATGCTTCGTTCAGAAACCTGACCGGATGAAGTCTCTCGAGCCTCGAAAGCCTCCGCTGAACGCCTGCGTCGACCCTCTGAACAAGTGTAACGTCAGGAGCTACCGACGACACCGTCCTTTTCGCTCCCTCGGACCCGCAACGTCAGGATGGGCTGACCCTCTCCGAACGCCACGAGAACCGCGGAACGACGGATCTAACCTCAACATGTAGTGGTGTAAAGCCAAATGCGGCTACTCCATGTGGTGGCATGGATCGTCGGCGGCCCGGTCAACCTACCTGTTCAAGAAAGCAGCGCTAACCGTACGGGAATACTTGCTTCCGTTCAGGCCTGCTCGGGGTTGTTCAGAGGTCGTCAAGAGGACAGCCCCAGTTCGTTCAGGGGTTTTCCGCAAGTTTTCCTCAGGACAAGCCGGTGCCGGGCAGCTCAGCGCGGCAGGTCGATGCGCGGCTTGTTGGGGTGGCGCTTGTAGAGGAGGAGGGTCCGACCGAGGACTTGCACGAGCGTCGAGCCCGAGCGCGTGGCGAGATCGGCGCCGGCTTCTTTGCGCTCCACGGGGGCTTCGCTCCCGATGCGTACCTTGACGAGCTCGTGGGCGCGGAGGGCGTCTTTCGTCGCGGCGACGACGGCGTCCGTCAGGCCTTCTTTGCCGATTTGCACCGTGGGCGCGACGTGGTGGCCGAGCGCGCGGAGGTGACGAATCGCGCGTCCGGAGACGGCGCGTCCGGGGCTCGTTCCTTCGCCCTCGGCCGTCCTTCCTTCGCGCCATCCGACGCCGTGATCGGGGAGGCTGCGGACGTCGCCCGTGCGCTTCGTGATGCGTTTTTTCGGGCCGGGCGAGCGTCGCTTGCGCGCGGGGCTCGGGGCGCGTTGGGGATCGCGGGCACCGCCGGCGTCGCGGGGGCGACGTGCGCCCTCGGTCGACTCCGTGCGGCGGCTCGCGCGTGCATTTTCACCGAACGGTCGGGGGCCGGACGGGCGTTTGGAGGGCGTGCGCCGCTCCTCGCCTCCGGACGTGCGTCGCTCGCCGTCGCCGACCGGGCGACGCGCGCCGCCCCCGGTGGGCCGGCGTGCGCCTTCGCCGGTGGGTCGGCGTGCGCCTTCGCGCGTGGGGGACCGGCTGGAAGGGCCTTCGGGCCGGCGAGAG
>JBGAHN010000149.1:0-14373 GCA_044226145.1 Labilithrix sp.
ATCAAGACGAACCTCACCGAGATCGACGAGGCCGCGGGACTCGTTGCACTCTACACGCTTTGCATCGAGTGCTTCGTCTACAAGGATCTCTCGTTCAAGAAGGATCTCGTCCGCGTCGCCAAGGCGTCGATGGCGCTCGCCGGCGCCGTCATCCTCATCCTCGCGATGGCGAACGCGCTGACGAACTACGTCGTCGATCAGCACATCCCCGATCGCGTCCTCGCGCTGATGCTCGAGGTCGGCCTCGACAAGACGTGGCAGTTCCTCATCGCGATGAACCTGTTCCTGCTCGTGCTCGGCATGATCATGGACGGCTTCAGCGCGATCCTCGTCGCGGTGCCGCTCGTGTTGCCGTTCGCGGCGCACTTCGGGCTCGGGCCGTTCCACGTCGCGATCATGTTCGTGCTCAACCTCGAGCTCGCGTTCTCGTGCCCGCCGCTCGGCCTGAACCTGTTCATCTCGAGCTTCCGCTTCAACCGGCCGGTCGTGAGCCTGTACCGCATCGCGATGCCGTTCGTGGGGCTCCTCGCGGTGGCGCTCGTCGTCATCACGTACGTGCCGAAGCTCTCGGACGTCCTCGTCTTGGGCGACATCCACGCGTGGCGGGAGAAAGCCGAGCAAGAGCACCGCACGCCGCGCGAGGCGTGGAGGCTCGAGTGCGTGCAGATGGACACGTCGAACCCGCTCCCTTGCTCCGAAGAGGACAAGAAGAAGTACCCGAACGGGCAGATGCCCGAGGAGCCGACGGCGCCCACCGAACCGACGCCCGGCACCGAGCCCGGCGGTGACGACGAAGATCTGGATTCGCTCATCCGCGGCGGTGAGTCCGGCGGCGCAAAAGGCACGACGCCGAGCTCGGACTCCGAAGACGATCTCGAAGACTTCATCAAGGGCGGCGGCGGCTCTGCGACCGACGGCGCCGGCGAGGCCGACGCGGCCGCGAAGCCGGCGCCCAAGACGGGTCAAGAGACCGAGGAGGATCTCGAGAACCTCATCAAGAACGGCGAGTAGGCATCGTCATCGAGACGGCGGGTCGTCGCTCGCGCGCTCGCCCCTTCTCCCTGGGTTGGGGGCCTCGTCTCCTCGGTCCTCTTCGGTCCTCCCTTTGGTGCGATCGTTGCTCTCGTTGCCACGACGAGGAGGCGACGATGAAAGAGAAGACCCCGCAGAAGTCGGAAAACCCGGTCGTGGAGAAGCTCGGCGAAGTCGCCACGGCCGTGAAGTCCGCGATCACGGACGTGGCGACGCCGATCGCGACCAAGACGGCCGAGCTGTTCGGGCATTCGATTCGAACGCCCGTGCTGCGTCGACCGAGCGAGGTGGGGCTGGTGTACGAGGACGTCACGTTCGCCTCACTCGACGGCGTGCCGCTCGAGGGCTGGTTCATCCCCGCCGATTCGAACAAGCTGATCATCGCGAACCACCCGCTCCCGTGCAACCGCTACGGCTTTCCCGGTCACCTGAAGCCTTGGAGCGATCTGGCGTTCGCCGGGTTCGAGGTGAACTTCTTACCGGAGCTGAAGCACCTGCACGACGCGGGATACAACATCCTCACCTACGACCTTCGGAACCACGGTCTCAGCGGTGCCGGCAACGGCGGCGTCGTCGCGATCGGCCTCCTCGAATGCCGCGACGTCGTCGGCTCGCTTCGCTACGTGCGCTCGCGCAAAGATCTCGCGTCGGCGACGATCGGCCTGCTCAGCCGCTGCATGGGAGCGAACTCGACCATCGTCGCGATGTCGCGTTGGCCGAAGGAGTTCCGTGACGTCCGCACGATGATCGCGGTGCAGCCCGTGTCGGCGCGCACCTTCGTCGAGCGGACGTTCGAGACGGCGAAGCTCGACCCGAAGGAAGGCGCGAGGCTCTTCGACGAGAAGATCCACCTCATGACCGGCTTTCACATCGACGAGCTGAGCCCGCTGTCCTACGCGAAAGACGTGCGGATCCCGACGCTGCAGGCGCAACTCCGGCACGACAAGACGATCCACGTCAGCGACAGCCAGGCGATCTTCGACGACCTTGGCGCCCGCGAGAAAGAGCTCCTCTGGATCGAGGGCTCGGACGAGCGCTTCCGCGCGTACAATTATTTCGGCGAGCATCCCGAGCCGATGCTCGAGTGGTTCGCTCGCTTCATGGGGGATTCGCCGACCGTCGACCGCGGGGTGACCGCCCCGGCGCGCGCGTAGCGATCGTTACCTCGCGAGCGGCGGGAAGGGCGGTGGGTCGCGGGTCGGCTCGATCTACGGCGCCCCGTTCGCTGCGAAGAGGGGTTCGAGGACGGCGTCGCGGAGCTTCTCGGAGTACGTCCCTCCGGCGTTCGGCGGGCTCGCGTCGCTGTCGACGACGACCGCGATCGTCGTCTTTTTGTCGGCGAAGTAGAGCGCCCACGAGTGGTAGCCGGGGAAGTCGCCGGCGTGACCGACGCCGACACCGCCGCCGTGGGTGATGTTCGGCCCGAGCACGAACATGCCGGCGCCATAGCGGACGTCGGCGGACCCGATCGTCACGATGTCGAACAAGGCATCGTTGCCGGCCTTCGAGTGGAAGGTCTTGTTCCCGCGAACCTCCGTCCATCGTCCGAGATCTTCGGCGGTCGCGATTTCGGCGCCGGCGGCCCACGCCGTCGACGGATCCCACGGGGACGACGGTCCTCCCGAGGCGGACTTGCCCGCGGCGACGGTGGCGCCGGTCTCCTTGCCGTCGAGGTACGACGACTTCGCGCCGATGGGTTCGAGGATGCGCTTTCGGAGGAGTTGTTCGAGCGGGAGCTTCCCCGCTCTCTCGGCGATGAGACCGAGGATGATGTAGTTCGTATTCGAATAGTGGAATCCCGTCCCCGGTTGGAAATAGAGGCCTCCGCTGAATCCAAAGCCGACGAGCTCTTCGGGCGTGAATTTCTTCCCGCTCGCCGCCTGCGATTGGAACTGCGAGCTCTCGACGTAGTTGTAGAGCCCGCTCGTGTGGTGGAGGGCCTGCCGAATCGTGATGGCGTTTCCGCCCGGGACCTTTTCGGGCTCGTTCGCCCACTTCGCGATGGGATCGTCGAGCGTGAGCAGTCCGTCCTCGGCGAGCAAGAGGATGAGCGAAGCGACGTACATCTTCGTGTTGCTCGCGATGCGATGCGGCGTCGTGATGGGGTACTTGGACGGACCATGCGTGAAGTAGCGCTCGCCGCACGCCTCTTTGACGAACGCGACGGCGTCGATGGTGTCGGGGATGACGGCGTCGATGCTGGCTTGGACGGCGCTCATCTTCGCTTCGTCGCACGGCGGTAGGGGGGCGCCGCTGTCGTCTCGGGACGACGGGTCGGAGGTCCCCGGCTTGCTCGAGCCGTCGCCGTCGGTGTCGGTGTCGTCTCCGCTGCCGTCGTTCGTCCTGCCGGGAGAACGATCCCCGTTCAGATCGTCGGCGCTGGTTCCCTGGCTTCCGCAACCGCCGAGGACGAGGATGAGGGGCAGAATCAGCGAGCGGAACGGACGTGCGCGACCGGCAGCATGGAATGCATCCATCGAGTCATCTCCATGAGTCCCTCGGAAAGAGAGGGCTCGCGGACGACGAAGCACGGACGATGCCGAGAAAATTCCGCCGGTGTCGGCGTCCCGAGAGGGCCTGCGTCGTCCCGGAATTCCGAAGAATTTAGAAGTATTTGGCGCGATCGGTGCGCCGATCGACGAGCCGCGTGGATCGTCGACGGTAGTGCGAGCACGGCTCAGCGCCGAGGTACGACATGAAGCGCTTCGTCGTCGTTGGCGTCGTCGTCGCCGGAGCTCGTGGTCCCGGCCGGGGGCGTGCGGAGCAAGACGAGCGCTTCTTTGGCGAGCCGCGCGAAGAGCGGACCGAGCAGGAGGCCCCACGCGCCGAACATCGCGAGGCCGCCGAAGATCGACACGAGGAGCACGAAGGTCGACAGGTCCAGATCGCCGAACCGCGCGAAGACCGGGCGGAGCACGTTGTCGACCGTGCCGATGACGAACACGCCGATGCCCACGAGGATCGCGGCCGCCCCCGTCTTCCCCACGAGCGCGAGGCCCGCGGCGACGGGCACCCAGACGAGCGCCGTCCCGACGGAGGGGATGAGCGAAGCCACGCACGTGATCATGCCGAGGACGAGCGCTCTCGGGACGCCGAGCGCCAAGTACGCGACGGTGGCCACGACGCCTTGCGCGAGCCCGGTGAGCCCGATGCCGACGAAGAGACCGCGCCCGGTTTCCTGGAACGCAGCGGCGAGGCGGCGGGTGTGTGCGGTGTCGAACGGCGCGTGGTCTTCGAGCCAGGCGTACTGCGCGGGGCCGTCGACCAAGAACACGAACACCGCGTAGAGGAACACGAAGAGCCCGAGCAGCGCGCCCGCGAAGGCCCCCGCGATGCCGCCGAGGATCTGCATGGCTTCGGCGCCGTGCTCGCGCGCGAGCGCGACGATGCGTTCGGGGCTCTTGAGCGTGTCGAGGATCTGCGCGCCCTCGGTGGCCTGACCGCCGGAGACGATCTGCTCGAGCGCGTTCTTCGCGCTGCTCGAAGAGAGGACCACGTGCGCGAGGTCGAAGGCCCCGCGTGAGAGCGAGAGCACCGCGATGGTGAGCGGCACGAGCAGCGCCAAGACGAGCACCACGACGACGCCGCCGGCGGCGGCCGTTCGACCGCGCGTGACCTTCTCGATCTTCGCGAGCAGCGGGCGCGCCATCGACGCGACCCACGCCGCCAGCACGAGTGGCGCCCAGAGCGGGACGAACGCCGCCGCCGCAGCGACGACGAGGGCGAGCGCGGTGACGTGGAAAGCTTGCACCTGCCTTCGCGGGGAAAGAATGGCCATGCGGGCCGGAGAGGCTACACCAGCAGGGGCCGGAAAAACTCCCTTCCGTGCGCCGCACGCTCGGCTCGTTTTTCGGCGTCTCGCGGGAGCGCGCTCGGGTTTCCGGGCGTCGTCGTGTTCCGGCGCCTTCCCGTGACTCCGTGCCTGCCTCACTCTGCGGCTTCGAGCCACGCCAGGGTTTCGCGCATCGCGTCCGTCCCTTCCTCCGGGACGTAGGTGTGACCGACCTTGCCGAGATCGACGAAGCGCACGAGGAATCCTTCCCGCGCGAGGGCCTCGGCGCGCGCGCGCAGGGGGCGGAACGTCTGGTCGTAGCGTCCGGCGCCCAAGGCGAGCTTGCGGACGCCCGCTTGGTCGAGCGCGGCTTTCGTCAGCTTCGCGTCGGCGGCGAGGACCAGCACGGATCGGTAGCGACCGGGCTGCGCACGCAGGAGATCGGGTACGCGGTAGCCGCCTTGCGAGAAGCCGATGAGCACGCGCGGGCGTTCGGTGTCGATCGCGCCGGGTGCGTTCGCGACGGCGTCCTCTTCCGCGCGCGAGATCGTCTCGACGACGCGGGACGTGCTGCTCGACCAACTCGCGCCGCCTTCGGGGCAGGGCGTCGGCGCGCTCGGACAGACGAGCCACGACGCGTCCGTGACGCCGTCTTTGAAGAACGGGCACCCGTTCTCGGGGCGGCCGCAGATGCCGTGGAGGTAGATCGTCAGTGGCTTCGGCGCGTCCGTCGTCGTCGGTCGGTACGCGAAGATGGGGAGACGACCGGGGCGGAGCACGAGGAGCTCGCCGGCGAGGGGCGGCGCGCTCTTGGCCGACGAGGCGATCGCGAGTGGCACGAGCGCGAGACAAAGGGCGACCAAAGCGCGCATCGCGCGCCGAACGAGCGGATCCATCGACGTCACCTCCTCGGTGTCCGCGTGGCGCGCGCGATAGGAACGTGCATGTTGCACGCATCTCCACGCGCGCCGGGTGGCGCGTCACCGGTGCTTTCGAGAGAGACGTCGCGCGAGCGAGCGAAAGTGTGACCGGGCGACGCCGAAGCTCTACGGCTTCCTGGGGCCGGAGTACGGCGGCGGGTCGTTCGGCTTCGTCGGCCAGACGATGTCCGTTCCCGTCGGACTCGGAGACGGAAGGGTCTCCGTCGACGTCGGGCGCGGCGGCGGAGCACTCGTCGTCGTCTTACGGGCCTGCGGCGTCGTCGACACGGGGGTATCCCCGCTCAACGTCTCGTACGTCGTGTGGCCCTTCGGGATGGAAGGCGTGACCGGCATCGACGTCGGCGCCGTCTCGGGCTCGGGCGCCAGCCGCTCGGTCGTCGGCGCGGGCGCGGTCGGCTCGGACGACGGAGTCGGGGCGGGCGAACGGTGCTCGGCCGCGGCCTTCCTCGCGCGCACGACCTCCGGCGCATCGTCCCCGGCCGGATCGAGCGCCTTCGCGCGGTCGAGGCCTTCGACGCAGCGGTCCCACAGCTCGGCGCGGCACGCCTCCAGCCCGCGAAGCCGCTCTTCGCGCCCGCGCTGCTCCGGCGTCGGCTCGACGACGCGGACGATGGGCTCCTCTTCGTGCTCCTTGCGCAACCAAAGGAAGAGCACCACGCCGGCGATGCCGAGCGCCGCGAGCGCCGCGAACTCGGCCGCGCGCCGCGATCGGAAATGCTGCCGGAGACGGCTCACGCGTTTTCGGACGCGGGGCGCCGGCACGTCGGCGTCGTCGGCGATCGCTTCGAGCTTCTCGCCGTCGCCTTCGCGAAGGAGCCAATCGAGCGTTTCGTTCGCGTCGCTCCCGGGCGGCAGCTCGCGCATCGCCCAACGGAGCAAGTCTTCGACGTCCGCGGACGCCTCCGTGCCGAGCTCCGGCACGTCGAAGGTCTCGCGCTGCGCGCGGCGGTGGTAGTCGACCACCTTGTTGCGCGCGATCCCGAAGATCCACTTCCGCAACGCCTCGGGCTCGTCGGGCCGCTGGCTCGACGACACGACCTCCACGAGCGTCTGCTGGACGATGTCGTCCACCTCGCTCGCCGGCACGCGCCGTCGAACCATCGTGGCGAGCGCGTGTCGGAAGCTCGTGGAGGCCCAGTCTTCGATCATCGAGAGGCTCACGTCGGATCGTCGCCGAACGTCCGTGAAGTGTGACCGAACCCGGGACGATTTTTCGAGCCGATCGGCCAACGACCCGGAACATCTCGCTTTTTGGGACCCCGACCGGCCTCGCGCCGCCTCGGTCTCAGTCTCAGTGCGTCGCGGACGGGGCTTCGCAGTAGTGGAGCCGCATGCGAATGCTGTCGACGTTCGCCGTTTGCGTTTGCGTCACGACGGCCGAGATGTCGACGGCCATCGAGGCGCCCAGGTAGAACATGTCTTGCAGGTCCGAGCCCAGGAGCGTCTGCCCGAACGTGTCCGTCGGGCCGCCGTAGGTCACGGTCGTGGCGACCGTCGACCACGCGTCCTCGTTCTTGCGGAAGACCGTGCCGGGCTTTCCGTTGAGGGCGATGCCGACGCCCTTGTCCTTGACGGGGCCGCCGAAGAGCGAGCTCGCGAAGCGACGAATTTCGATCTCGATGCCGACGATCTGCGCGGACGGCGGGACCCCGAAGCTGAAGTTCGTTCCGACGAGGAATTGACTGGTCGCTTGCTTCGATCCGACGGCGGCTTGGGCGGCCACGTCGTCCTTCGCGACCTTCGCGCCGTCCGGCGTCGTCCACGTCAACGTCGCGTTCGCGGCCGGGCTGGAAAACACGATGTTCGGCGACGCGAACGCGGTCTCGAGGATGGCCGCATCACCGCAAGAAACGCCGGAGTCTTCGACGGAAGAGGCGTCCGTTCCTGCGTCTTCGGGTTCGGGCTCGCCGCCGTCTTCCTGCGGTGGCTTCCCTCCGTCGGGTTCGGGCTCGTGCGGGGAGTCTTCGGCCGTCGCGTCGTCGCTCGCGGACGTGTCGGCGTCGGGGATGTCGCTCGGTCCACCGGCCGACAGATCCGAGAGATCCGTCAGCGAGCAGCCGGCCCCGAGCGCTGCGATCGCGAACGCCGTCCACCACGCGACGGCGCGGCGCGCACGGAAAGAGGCGATCGAGCGATCGGAGTCAGAGCCGGTATCGATGCCGATCGACGGCCGCGGGGTAAGCACGTTCGGTTCCGTTCGGAAGCGATGGCTCGTTGCGTCGTGAGGCCGGATTTTTCGGCTCGATCGCGAGCCATAAGTTATTGACACGCTCCAACAGTATATTACATGTAAATGATGGGACGATCAAGCTTGGGCGTCTCTGCCGTCGTCTGGGCGGGAGTCATCGCGCTGGGATGCGCTCCGAGTGGCAACGATGCGTCGCTCACGGGCGGAGGCGTCAAAGGTCCCGACCTGGATTCCGATGCCGGAACGACCGAGCCTGCATCGGCGCGCGCGTCCCATCTGCCGTGCGACGTCGATCGTATTCTAAAATCGAATTGCCAAGGATGCCACGGGACGAATCCGCAATTCGGAGCGAGTGATCCCCTCGTGACATACGACGACGTCCATGTCGTGAAAGGGGAGACGAAGCTCTACGAGCGCATCCATGACCGCATCCACGACGCGACGCGGCCGATGCCGCCGCAGCCGAACGAGCGCCTGTCGGACGCCGATCTGCAGGTCATGGACGCGTGGATCGCGGCGGGGGCGCCGAGCTCGGAGGATTCGTGCGACGGGGATTCCGACGCAGGAAACAACCTGGGCCCGAAGCCGCTGAACTGCACGCCCGATACCGTGGTTCGTGCGCCGAAGCCGTACGTCATGCCCAAGGCGAACGATCTGTACGTGTGCGTCGGTGTTCCTCTGCCGGTGCAGGGGCGGCGGCACATCACGGCGATTGCGCCGCACATCGACAACTACAAGATTCTCCACCACGTGCTCTTGATGCAGGCCACCGAGCCCGTGTCGGAGACGCCGTACGTCTGCACGGGAGCCGAGCCGTGGAAGTTGGTGGCGGGGTGGGCGCCGGGCGGCGAGAACCTCGTGATGCCGCCGGAGGCGGGGTTCCCCTACGACTCGAACACGCGATGGGCCCTCCAGCTCCACTACAACAACGCGACGAAGCTCGAAGGTGAGCAGGACCAGAGCGGGTTCGAGTTCTGCACGACCGACAAGCTTCGTGAAAACGACGCGGGCGTCGTCGCGTTCGGCAGCATGGTCTTCAGCCTCCCGCCGCGCGCCAAGACGACGGTGAAGTGCAGCTGGGTGGCGCCCCCGTCGATCAACACGAACCTGAAGATCGGCGGTATTCGGCTGATTCAGTCGTGGCCGCACATGCACAACCTCGGCACGGCGATGAAGACGACGGTCGACTCGGTGGGCGGCACGTCGCAGCTCCTCGTGGACGAGCAGAACTTCAGCTTCCAGAACCAAGTTTCGCACCCCGCGGCCTTGGACGTGAAACCGGGAGACGTCATCAACACGACGTGCTCGTGGAACAACACCACGGACAAGACGGTCACCTGGGGCGAAGGGACGTCGTCGGAGATGTGTTACAACTACACCACCTACTATCCCGCCATCGGTGGTGATGGCGTGACGTCGTTCCCCTGGTGGGAGCCGTCGCTCGGGGCGGTGTGCACGTCGAGCTCGGACTGACGCGCGCTTCGAAGCGGTCGCCTCCGCGAGGGCTTCACGGGTTCGGCGGGTCGGGTTCTTCGGAGGAGTCGCCTTGAAGCCGTTTGCTTTCTTTCGTCTCGGGGGGACGTTGCCCTCGAGCGCCGCGCGTCGTGCGCGCCTTTCCGTCCTGTTCGGGGTTTCGATCGCGGCGACCATCATCGTCGCCGCGTGCGGGAGCTCGACGGGAGACGACGACCTTCGGCGCGACGGCGACGACGCGTCCGCGGGGTTCGGCGAGACCGACGGCGGAGGCGGCGAGCCCGCGCGCTGCGTCGTGCAGGCGTGCGCGGAAGCCGGCGGGCAGTGCGACGGTTCGTCGTGCGTCATCAAGGAGTTCGTGGGCGGCGTCTCGTCCGAAACGCAAGCGGCGCTCGACGGCGGCGGAAACGCGGACGCCGATTTCGCGTGGCTCTACCCGTACGACAAGACCGTGTTCCCGCGCGGCCTCATCCCGCCGACGTTGCAGTTCTCCGGCGCGGGCGTCGACGCGCTGTACGTTCGCATCCGCGTCGAAGGCATCGACTACCGAGGGTACTTCGGCGCGTCGAAGCCGCCGCGCGTGAGCCTGCCCGAGAAGGTGTGGAACGTCGTCACGCTCGCGGCGAAGGCCACGTCGGAGGTGAAGGTCGAGGTCACGAAGAGCGAGGGCGGCAAGATCACGGGGCCGATCGCCGAGACGTGGCGCATCGCGCAGGGGAGCCTCGCCGGGACGATCTATTACGAGACGTACAACTCGAAGCTCATCGGCGGCGCGCCGATGCCGAGCCCGCTCGGACCGGTCGCCTCGGGCGTCGGCATCATGAAGATCGAGCCCGGCGCGAAAGAGCCGACGATCCTGAAGAAGGGGTGCGCGAACGTCTGCCACACGGCGAGCTCCGACGGCTCGACGCTCGTGGCGTCCGTCGAGCTCGTCAACCCCGACGTCAACGACACGAAGAACCAGAAGTACAACAGCAAGAGCGCCGTCTACGACCTACGGAACGGCGCGACGCAGATCGTGAAGTCGGAGACGCAGGTGTTCACCTACGGCGCCCTCACGCCGGACGGCAAGTACTCGATGATGGCGAGGAACTACCGGACGTCGTTCACCGATCCGTCGATCGCCGGCGCCGCGCTCACGTGGTCGCAGCTCTACGACACGCACACCGGCAAGGTGGTCCCCACCGTGGGATGGGCGGTCAAGAACCCGGGCGTGCCGGCGTTTTCGCCCGACGGCAAGCGCCTGGCGTTCATCAACTACGACACGCACCCGCTCGGAGACACGCTCACGGTCGTCAACTTCGACCAGACGCTCCTGACGTTCACGAGCCCCGTCGACGTCGTGACGGTGACGCGCAAGAACGAGACGAGCACGAACGAGAACGTGGGGTGGCCGGCCTTCACGCCGGACAGCAAGACCGTCGTGTACCAATCGGGCGTCAGCCCTTGGTACGAGACCCACGATCTCAACCGCGCGGACGTCTACGGCGTCGACGTCGCGACCAAGAAGGAGCAGTGCCTCTACGCGCTCAACGGGTATCGCTCGAACGGGACGGTGTACCTGCCGGCGACCGATCCGCAGACGAACTTCGCGCCGACGATCCTGCCGGTCGCGGTGGGCGGCTACTACTGGGTCGTCTTCACGAGCCACCGGTCGTACGGCAACATCCTCGAGAGCAAGGCCGGCAACAACCGGTACGGCAAGCTCTGGGTCGCCGCGATGGACATCGGCGGCAACCTCGACAAGGATCCGAGCCACCCGGCGTTCTACCTCGACGGGCAGGAGATCGAGGCGGACAACCTGCGCGGGTTCTGGGTGCTCAGCCCGTGCAAGGACGACGGCAAGGACTGCAAGGACGGCAGCGAGTGCTGCGGCGGCTACTGCCGGAGCGTGAGCGGTGCGCCGGTGTGCGTGCTCCCGCCGGACAGTTGCGCGAACGAGTCGGAGAAGTGCGTGACGTCGGGCGACTGCTGCACGGGCGGATCGCTGTGCATCAACGGCCGCTGCACGATGCCGACGCCGAACTGAGCCACGCCGCTTACAGCTTGATCGACTTCCAGCTGCCGCCGCGGAACTTCAGGATCATCGCGCCGGCGGCGGCGATCGCGTAGGCGACCGCGGAGAGCCACATGCCCGAGAGGCCGTAGTTCGTGCCGAGGAGCCACGCGAGCGGGACGAGCAGGCCGAACACCAGGCAGAACTGCGCGACGGCGACGAACTTCGTGTTGCCGGCGCCGAAGAGCGCCTCGCTCAGGATCATGGCGACGGCGATGATGGGGGTGACGAGGCCCATGCGCTGCATCGGCACGAAGGCGGCTTCGCGGACGGCATCGGAGTGCGTGATGAGGTGCAAGATCGGGCGCGTGAAGAGGACACCTTCGCAGAGCCCCACGACGCCGAAGATCACGAGGCCGAGGCGCACGCTCGCCCAGCCGAAGCGGCTCGCGTCGTCGGGGCGCTTGGCGGCGAGCGATTGCGCCACGAGCGTCGCGGTCGCCGTGCCGAACGCGATGCACGCGGTGAAGGTCAGCTTGAGGACGGCGACGATGTCCATCGTCGCGGCGCCGTTGACGGCCTCGCGGTGGGCGTGGTGGGCGTGCAGGGCGTTGCCGGCTTCCTGCGCGTCGAGGTTGCCGGCGACCTTCGTGAAGAGCCCGAAGCCCACCATCATGACGATGGTGGCCACGGCGGCCGGCAGCGAGAGCTTGAGGATGTCCCAGGTGAGCTTCTTCGAGAGCTTCGACCAGCGGACGGGGTCGTACTTGGACCGCTCGCGCGCCGCGTAGAAGATCATGATGCCGAGGCCGATCCAGGTCGACACGAAGGCGGCGAAGCCGGCGCCGGGGGCGCCCATGCGGGGCGCGCCGAAGTTGCCGAAGATGAACGTCCAGCAGAGCAGGACGTTGACGACGTTCATGACGATCGCCGACACGAGGTGGACCCACGTCTTGCCGATGCCGTCGAAGAAGGCCTTGAGCGCCATCGTCATCGCCATCGAAACGACGCCGAGCAGGCGCCACCGCGAATAGCTCGTCGCGATGTCGAGCGCCTCGGGGACGGGGAGCATCACGTGGAGGAGCGGGCGGATCGTGAGGGCGCCGATGATCGCGAAGAGGACGCCGCCGACGATGCAGAACCACGCGGCGTTCGCGAGGATCGCGCCGGCTTCGTCGTATTTGCGCTCGGCGTAGCGGCGGGCGGTCAGCGCCTGGGTGCCGACGCTGATGGCCGAGAGCGAGCCGCCGAAGAGCCAGACGACCAGCAGCGACGGCAAGAGGGCGGCTTGCGCGTTCGAGCTCTCGGGGTGGGGGAGGCGCGCGAAGAAGAAGACGTCGATCTCGTTGACGACGCTCTGCGAGATCATCGCGATGACCGTCGGCAGCGCCAAGCGCAAGATGGTGCGGTACGGCGGACCCGAGATGAGCTCGACGTCGACGCTCGCGCCGTGCCCCGCACTTTCTGCGCCGGGATCGGCTTCGCTCCGCAGATTCGGCACGCTGGCCATGAAGTCTGCCTGTCCGTATGCGACTCGCGGCGTGTTGGCAAGTCCGTGGCTCGTTCCGAAAAAGTTGCGCGGAGCTCTTCATCTCGCGCGAAAGCTTGCCTATAGGGTGGGTTTCGTCGTCATGAAGCGTTTTTTCGCGTCCCCCACCGTCGTCTTTCGCGTCGCGTTTCACGTCACCTTGGTCGGCGCGCTCGCGTTGCCTTCGTCCGGTTGTTTCGTGCTTCGGCGCGACCACGACGCGCTCGCGGCGCGTACGGACGAGCTGCAAAAGAGCCTGGAAGCGGAGCGCGCGGAGCTCGCCCAGGCGCGCGCCGATCTGGATGCCACCCGCCAGCGGCTCGACAACGCCCTCCGCGCGAGCGCCGATTCGAGCACGGACGTCATGTCGTCGAAGGCGCGGCTCAACGAGCTCGTGGGGCGCATGGACGAGCTGCAGCACGGGCTCGAGGAGCAGAAGCGCGACGTCGAAGCGTCACGCACGGAGCTCTACGCGCGCCTCGACGAGCTCAAGCGGGCCCAGCCGCCGGCCCCCGCGGCGCCCCCGCCGATCGCGGTTCCGACCGACAAAGCGGCGCATTTCGCGCAAATCGGCGACGCATACACGAAGAAGGATTTCGCGACGCTCCGCGTGCTCGGGCCCGAGTACGTCAACCGCTACCCCGCGGACGAGCACACCGACGAGGTGCTCTTCATGGTCGGTGACGCGGATCTGGCGGACGGCCGCCCGAGCTCGGCGCTCGGCCATTTCAACCGTTTGCTCAAGCTTTTCCCGCGGTCGAAGGAGCTCGGCAAGACGCTCTTCGGCATGGGCGAGGCGTACCTGATGCTGCACGACTGCGCGAACGCAAAGACGGCGTTCGACGCGGTCGAGAAGCGCTTCCCGAAGGACAAACTCGGCGCGAACGCGAAGGCGAAGCTCCAGACGATCGCGAAGAACCCGCCGGGCCTCTGCGCGCCGCCCTGAGGGGCGCGCGGCTATTCGGCGTTCTTGCCGTTGCGCGCTTCGCTGCCGCTGCGCGTGTCGTTGCCGCGCGCGTCGGTGCGGCCCGTGCGTGCGCGGCCTCGCTTGATGGCGGGCTCGGGGTTCGTGCCGAGGCGGCGCAGCATGCGGCGGGCTTCGACGGAGCTCGGGTGGTTCGACAGCCACTCTTCGAGGGTCGCGCGGGCTTCGCGTCGGCGCCCGGAGGCGTCGAGGACGGCGGCGAGGAAGAAGCGGGGTTCACCGCGGTTGTCGTGGACCGCCCACGATTCGGCTGCGCGGCGCGCTTCGCGGAGCTCGCCGGCTTGCATCGCGGCGACGGCCCACGCTTCGAGCGCGCGCGGATCGTTTCCTCGGTTGCGCGCACGGGTGCGGGCTTCGGCGAGCTTGTCCTTGGCTTCGGAGGGCGCGCGGAGCGAGGATCGCTCGACGATCGCTTCGGCGTTCGGCGCCGCGCCCTTCGCGATGTCCTCGACGGAGCG
>JBGAHN010000150.1:0-14292 GCA_044226145.1 Labilithrix sp.
ATCTTGGGCTTCGCGATGGCGAGCTCGGCGAGATCGGGGACGCTGTCGCGAATGCGGTAGTCGCGCACCTGACGCGCGGCCGTGAGTTGAGCCGCACCGAAGCCGCCACGATCCCACGCGATGCGACCGAGCACCGCAGATCCGGCGATCACCCCGGCGGCCTGCCCCACGCGGCGGAGCACGTCGCGGCGCGACGGCGGCTCGAACATCGGAGAGACGGCGCTCGCCTTCCCCGCGGGCGCCTCGCCAGGCGTCTTCGGGGGCGCGTCGCCGGGCGCGCTGGGCGAAGGGCTCGCCGCGTCCTTTTTTCCGTCGCTCATGGGCTTGTCTTAGCCTCTTCGCCGCGGCCAAGGCAACTCGGCGGACACGCAAAATCCGCGGGAGAGCGAGCCCATCCAGGGGAGAAACGCCACGCCGCGACGCGCGACGGTGGGCGGCTCCCTGCTCCCGACGCGTCGCCGCCCCCGCACGTCGCTTTTGACCCGCCCCTCAAATGCTGCCAAAAGCCCGTACGCTGCATGGCCGGGGCCCCTGAACGTCGCATTTTGGAAGGGCCGCTCGCCTTCGAGGTCGCGCGCTTCGGAACGCCGCTCGCTCTGGGCATGGCGCTCCAGACGACGTTCAACCTCGTCGACGCCTACCTCATCGCGCAGCTCCCACACGGCGAGCTCGGTCCCGCCGTCGGCGCCATCGGCATCTGCGACCAGGTCACCGCCCTCGGCACGATCCTCAGCTACGGCGTCTCGACGGCCGCCGGCGCGGTGATTTCCCAGCGCAAAGGAGCCGACGACCACGACGGGGTCCAGCGCGCCGTCTGGCAATCCATCCTGCTCGTCGGGGCTCTCAGCGTCTTGCTCGGCGTCGTCTTCGGCCTCGGCGCCGGCGTCGTGGTCCGCGACGTCCTCGGCGTGAAGGGCGATGTCGCCCATGTCGCCACATCGTACCTCCGCGTGTCCGCCGGCGGCGCGTTCTCCATCTACTTCCTGCTCCAGCTCACGAACGTCCAGCGCGCGCTCGGCTCCGCGAAGACGCCCGTCGCGCTGCTCGTCCTGGGCAACGCCCTCAACATCCTCCTGGCCGTCGTCTTCATCTTCGGTCCGGGGCCCGCGCCGCCCTTTCTTTCGTGGGCGGCGCCCATCGCGCGGGCGCTGCACGTGCCGCGGATGGGCATGGTCGGCGCCGCCTGGGCCGCCGTCCTCGCCCGCACGGTCGTCCTCTTGCCGAACGTCGTCGTCCTCGCGCGACGCTTCGACGTCTTCCCGAAGCCCGGCGCCCGCGGCCCCGATTTCGCCGAAATCCGGCGCATCGGTGCGATCGCTTGGCCGTCGAGCGCTCAGTTTTTCCTGCGCATCGCGGCCATGCTCTTCTTCAACTCGCTCGTCGCGCGGCTCTTCACGACGCAAGACGATCAGACCGCGACGACCGCGATGGGCCTCGTGTTCCGGCTCGACACGATGGCGCTCTTCGTGGCCATGGGCTGGGGGAGCGCAGCGCAGACCTTCGTCGGGCAGAACCTCGGCGCGAACCACCCGCATCGCGCGCGGCAGTCCGGGTGGTGGACGGCGGCGTTCGACACGATCACCAACGTCGGGATCGTCGTCCTCGTGTTCGTCTACGGCGAGGCGATTTTGCGCATCTTCGACGACGAGGCGGCGCCGGTGGCCCTCGCGCTCGACTACCTGCACGTCGTCGCGCCGTCGTACGTCGCGCTCGGGATCGGCATCGTCCTCGGCAACGCCATGGCCGGCGCGGGGGCGACGAAGACCACCTTCGCCATCGACGCGGTCGTCATCCTCCTCGTCGAGGTGCCCCTCTGCCTCTTGGCCACCGTCGTCGTTCCGGGCTCGATCCGCGCCGTGTTCCAGTGCGTGGCCGTCACGAACGTGGCGAGCGCCTGCGCCTACGCGGTCGTCTACGGGCGGGGCGGATGGGTGCGCGCCATGGGTTTCCCTTTCGCGCGAAACTTCGACTAACCTGCGCCGACAGCGATGGCGAAGTTCTCGCAAGCGGCCCGGATCGGCCTCTTCGTCGTAGTCACGGCGGGTGCGGGGGTTCTCGTCTATCGCACGATCGGCACGAAGATGGGCTCCGGCAAGGGCTACGTCGTGCACGCGTACCTCAAGGACGCGACGGGCATCGCCAAGCAATCCCGCGTCACCATCGCGGGCATCCCGGTCGGCCAGGTGCAGGACATCCGGCTCGAAAACGGCCAGGCCCGCATCGACGTGCGCGTCAACGGCGACGTCCAGCTCCATCAATCGGCGCGCCTCGGCGTCCGAAGCACCTCGCTGCTCGGCGAGAACGCGGTCATCCTCACCGAAGGCATCGGCGAGCCGCTCAAGCGAGACGGCGACGAGATCGAGACGATGCCCGACGCGCGATCGGTCGAAGACTTGAAGGAGAGCGTCGGGAGGATTTCCGACCTCGTCGAGCAGGTCGCCAAGCAGCTCGCGCAGACCGTGGGCAGCGACGAGGGCGGTCGCAACATGAAGGCCATCCTCCAGAACCTCGCCGAGGCGACGGAGGCCATCAACGCGACGGTGCGCGAGAACCGCCTCGTCATCCGCGACACGCTCCAGAACGTCGACCACATCACGCAGGTCAGCGGGCCGGAGCTCGAGAAGATCCTCTCGAACGTCCGCGAGATCACCGACGACGTGCACGCGATGCTCGACCACGGCACGGGCGACGCGGGCGAGTCCGGCGAGCTGCGAACGACCGTCGAGCGCATCTCGCGCGCGTCACGCAGCCTCGAGAGCGTCCTCGCGCATGCCGACAACATCGCCGGACGCATCGACCGCGGCGAAGGCACCGTGGGGCGCCTCACGAAAGACGAGGCCCTCGTCAACGAAGTGCAAGGCGTCGCCGAGGGCGTGAACGACTACGTCGACAGCATCCGTCGCTTGCAGACCGTCATCGGCCTGCGCAACGACTACAACTTCCTCGCGAACACGGTGAAGAGCTACGTCGAGCTGCGCTTGCAGCCGCGCGAGGACAAGTACTACGTCATCGAGCTCATCAACGATCCGCGCGGAAAAACGAGCTTCACGCAGACCGACACGGACACCACGAACCCGAACGAGCCCGCCCACTACCGCACGACGACCACGACGACGACGGACGCGTTCCGCTTCACGCTCCAGTTCGCCAAGCGCGTCGGCCCGTTCACCGGCCGCTTCGGCATCAAGGAGTCGACCGGCGGCCTCGGCCTCGACACGCACCTCTTGTCGAACCGCTTCGAGATCGTCCAGGACCTGTTCGGGTTCGGCGAAGAGGTCCGCCCGCGCTACCGCTTGTGGGCCGGCTACGAGTTCATCCACCGCCTGTGGCTCATCGGCGGCGTCGACCACGTCTTCTTGCCGAACCGACGCGACTACTTCCTCGGTTTGCAGCTCCGGTTCACCGACGACGACCTCAAGACGATCTTGCCGTTCGCGCCGGCCGGAGCCGCGAAATGACCGGACCGGCGAGCACGCTTCGTCGCTCCGCGCCCTCGTCGCTCCGCGCGGTGCACCTTCGGCGACGCGCTCGGGGCGTGGTGGTGATGTTCGGCGTCGGCGGCACGTGCGTCGCGCTCTCGTGTGCGCGGACCGACGAGCCGCACCCGATCGCCGACGCGAGCGTCCTCGACGCCGACTCGGTGCTCGACGCGAGCGAGCTCGACGCGCCGGCGGTCGAGAGCGACTGAACGTCGACGACGCCTCGAGCCGCGTTTTAGAGCGACGTTCCGGGGCGTCCTAGGGCGACTCGTCGTCGTCGAGGGCCTCGATGACTTCCGCGGTCCACCGATCGGCGTCGTCTTGCGCGAGGCCCAGGGCGTCGATGAGCTGCAGGTCGAACTCGAACTCCTCGTCGGAGGCCGCGAGGTCGACCATGGCGAGCGCGTACGCGACCTTGTACGCGAGCTCGCGCGCCGTCGGGGTCGCGATGTCGGCGGCCGTCGCGCGCAACCGATCGTCGGCGTCGTCGCGCGTCAAGGACGTGCCGATGCGCTCGAAGAGGCCGTCGACGACGGTGTCGGGCTTCTTCCACGCGCCGTCGCCGTCCGTGATCCCGAGCGCGAGCCGCTTGGCGACCGCGCGCAACGCCGCCTCTTCGTCCGGATGCACGGTGCGATCCGCGGCGACCGAGAGGAACGCGATCGCGACGATCGCATGCGCGTCCTTGGCGGTGATGGAGAGGCCGTCGGGAACGATTCGGACCAAGCGATCGATCGGAAACATGAGCGCGAGCGTACCGCGGCAAAAGGCCCGCGTGAAACCTCCACGCAACGAAACCGAAATCACCGCGTGACGCCGAGGGGTACATGCTCGGATCCCACGAAAGAACCTCGCCGACGGCCTTCATGCCGCGCCCCGACGGGGATAGGATGAGGGTGCAGGTCGTCGCCGGTTCGACCGAGGCACGCTCCGCGAACCGCGCGGCCGGCAGACGAAGCATTCGCCGTGCAAGAGTCCCGTCGTACCCCCTTCGAGCTCCCCGCGTCGCGCGTCTCGGTCCGCGCGACCGCACGCTTTCGACGGTCGTCGAAGGGCGAAGCCCCGAAGCTCCTCTCCCCCGCGGAGGTCGTGACGCGCGCGGAGGCCGGCGAGCTTCCGTCGTGGTGGTCGATGCGCGTCGCGCCCGCGGGTCTCCTGTCGCTCGGCGAGGAGCTCGAGCTCGAGCGCGCGGACGGAGCGCCCCATCCGGATCGCGTGGGTGGGGCCGTGTGCCTCTTGTCCGGCGGGCGGCTCGCGTTTCGACGGCTGCTCGGCGTGCGGGGCGCGCAGCTTCGCCTCCGGTGCGACGTGGCGCCGTTCGAGGACGCATGGGACGGCGGCGTCGTCGGCTACGTGAAGCCTCGGCCGATCGATCGGCTCGCGTCCGTCGACCCCGTGCTCTGGACGCGCGCGAACTGGCAAACGGCGATGGCGGTCGCGCACGCGACGGCGTTCCCGAAGCGCTTCAAGCGACGGAAAGCGCCCGATTTCACGTTTCGAACGGAGCTGCTCTCGCGCGAGGACTGGCCGCGCATTCGTGCGTTCTGGCTCGCCGCGTGCGGGACGCCCCTGCCCTCGGAGCCGCACGAACACCAGCACGTCGTCGGCATGTTCGTCGGCACGACGCTCGCGGGCGTGAACATCCATTTGTTCACCGGATCGACGTCGTATTCGGCGTTCACGCTCGTCCACCCGGACTACCGCGGCACCGGCGGCGGGCGCGCCATGATCGAGCACTCCGTCCGGATCGCGCGCGCGCGGGGCAACGAGCGCATCTACGTGCACATCGACGCGCGCAATTTCGCGTCGATGGCGGCCTACCGAAACGTGGGCTTCCGACCCACCGGTTGGTGGGCCGACGAAGCCGATCCGATGGCCGCGGCCGAGCGTCAGTGGCGCGTGTTCGAGCTCGCCCTCTGATCCGTACGGCACGCGTACGGCACCCCTAGGGCGGGAGCGTCCCCACGGGGCCTCTTTCTTGCACCTTTCGGGGCCAACGAAGGGCAACCGCCCTCGAAGGCGAGGCACCATGGGAATCGTTCAATCTTCCCTTCAGCGGCTCGGCTCCGCGCTCAAACCGCTCCGCGCCGGCGACGAGAAGCTGCTCTGCCATCGGCTCCAGCGCGGCCGACTTCCCACGCTCGACGTCACGAGCGTCGGGTTCGCGAACGGCGGACCGATCCCTCGTCATTTCACGCAGGACGGCGACGACGTCTCTCCCCCCATCCAGTGGAGCGGCGTTCCCTCGGCGGCGCGCGAAATCGTCCTTTGTTGCGAGGATCCGGACGCTCCGGCGACGCGCCCTTACCTCCACTGGCTCGCGCGCGCGATCGATCCGAAGACGGTCGAGCTCCAAGAGAACGTCGAGAAAGTGAAGAGTCCTGCCACAGCGTCGATGATCCAGGCGCGAAATGGCGCCAAACGGCTGGGGTACGCGGGGCCGGCGCCGCCGCTCGGACACGGCGTCCACCACTACCACTTCCAAGTGTTCGCGCTCGACCTGCGCCTCGCGCTCGACGACAACGCCGACCGCGACACGATCACGGACGCGATGCGCGGGCACGTGCTCGCGTACGGAGAGCTCGTCGGCATCTACGAACGTTGCCGAACCAACGCGCACTGATCGCGCACGGACGCGACGCGCGCCTCTCCGGTCACGAAACGTCACGAAGCGGCAGGCTTGCGCGGGAGTCGGACGATGAACGTCGATCCCTTCCCGAGCTCGCTCGTCACTTCGACCGAGCCGCCCATCGCCTCCGACAGGTGCTTCACGATGGAGAGGCCGAGGCCGGTGCCGCCCACGTCGCGCGAGCGTCCGCGATCGACGCGGTAGAAGCGCTCGAACAAGCGCGGCAAGTGCTTGGCGTCGATGCCCGGCCCCGTGTCGGAGACGGTGAAGCGGACGCCTTCGCCCGCGGCCGCGACGACGACGCTCACGCGCGCGCCCGACGGCGCGTACTTGACGGCGTTGTCGACGAGGTTCGACAAGACGTGCTCGACCGCGCGCAGATCCGCCTCGACGAAGAGCGACGGCTCGCACTGGCTCTGGAGCTCGACGCCCTTGCGCTCGGCGCGCTCGCGAAAGAGGGCGAGGACGGAGACGACGACCGGCTCGAGCTCGAAGCGCTCGATCTTCAGCCGGAACTCCTTCGACTCGAGGCGCGAGATGTCGAGCAGATCGTCGATGAGGGCCTGGAGCCGCTGCGCGTGGCGGTCGATGATGCCGACGAATTTCTGGGCCGCCAGCGGCTCCTCGAGCGCGCCGCCGGTGAGGGTCTCGGCCGCCGAGCGCACGGCCGCCACGGGCGTCCGGAGCTCGTGCGAGACGTTCGCCACGAAGTCCCGCCGCACGGACTCCAAGCGCCGGAGCTCGGTGACGTCGACGAAGACGGCGAGCCATCGGAGCTCGTCGCCGGACATCCGTGCAACATGCACCAAAAATTTCCTCGATTTGGCGCCGCGAATGGCGATTTCTCCGGAGACCGACGACGCCGACGCCTGCGCGCGCGCGATGAACTCTTGCAGATCCGTGTTCTCGACGACCTCGACGAGCCGCTTGCCCACGCCGTCGTCCGGCACGAGGAGCATGCCGCGGAGCGCGGGGTTGCACGTCAGGACGCGGCCTTCCGAGTCGAGCACGAGCACGCCCTCTTGCATGTGCTCGAGGACGCCGCCGAGGAGATCGCGCTCTTCGCGGAGCTCCGCCACGTTCTTCGCGAGGCTCGTGGCCAGATGATCGAGCGCCCGGCCGAGCTCGGCGAGCTCGTCGTTGCCGTACGCGCCCGTGCGGACGGTGAGATCGCCCTTCGTCATGCGGAGCGCCACGTCCGTCAGATCGCGGATGGTCCGCGAGATGCGCTGCGCCGCGAAGAACGACACGACGACCGCGAGGACCACGGCGACGATCGATCCCGCGAACACGATCCGGCGCGCCGACGCGACCGCTCCTTCGACCTGATCGAGGCGCTTGGCGAGGCGCGCCACGCCGACGACCTGGCCGCTCCGCTCGAACGGCACGGCCATGTAGAGCATTTGCTCGTGCACCGTGACGCTCAGGCGGCTCCCCTCCCCGTACCCGGACGAGAGCGCGCGGACGACCTCGGGGCGCTGGCCGTGGTTTTCGACGTCGGGCAAGTGGGCCGTGGCGATGTCCGAGTCGCCGAGGACGGTGCCGTCGCGCGCGAGGAGCGTCACGCGGGCGCCGGCGACGCTGCCTTGGCCGTCGGCGAGCGCGTCCCACGCCACGAGATCGGTGAGCGACGACGCGTTCGACGAGGCTTCGCGTGCGACGAGGCGCGATCGCACGAGCAGATCGTCGCGGATTTCTTCGAGGAGGAACTTCGAGACCGCGCGCGTGACGACCGCGTCGGCCACGGCGACGCAGAGCGCGATCGAGACGAGCGACATCAAAAAGAGCTTGAGGCGGACGCCGAACCTCACGCCGGCGTCTCGTGGGGCGCCTCGGAGAACCGGTAGCCGACGCCCCGGACCGTCTCGACGTAGCGACCGGCGGCGCCGATCTTCTCGCGCAGCCGCTTGACGTGCGTGTCGACGGTGCGCGTCGTGATGTCCGCCTCGATGCCCCAGATGTCGTTGAGCAGCGTGGAGCGGCTCTGGACGCGGTTGCGGCGGTCGTAGAGCGTGACGAGGAGCTTGAACTCGAGCGACGTGAGCGCGACCTCGGCCTCGTCGACCCACACGCGGTGCGCGTCGCGATCGACCCGCAGCTCACCGAACGTGATGAGCGACGACGGCACAGGCAGGCTGCGGCGCTCGACGGCGGCGATGCGCAAGAGGAGCTCGCGCACGCTGAAGGGCTTGACCACGTAGTCGTCCGCGCCGACCTCGAAGCCGACGACGCGGTCGATCTCCTCGCCCTTCGCCGTCAGCATGATGACGCGCACGTCCTGCGTTCGCGGATCGCTCCTCAAGGTCTTGCACACGCTCGTGCCCGATTGATCGGGGAGCATGACGTCGAGGAGCACGACGTCGGGCTTCACCTCCCGCGCGAGCGCGAGGCCTTCGGCCGCCGTCGCGGCGAGGTGGACACGATGCCCCTCTTTCGAGAGGTTGTAGTCGAGCACCTCGCGAAGATCGGGTTCGTCTTCGATGACGAGCAATCGCGCCATGGGCCCTTTGCATAGGGCATTTGGGTCGCCATTTCTCGACGTTTTTGTGACGGATGTGTGACACGTCGACCGGCACGTGAGCCGACGGGGACGCCGCGCCGACGAACGATTTGCGCGTCGGCGCAGCCTTTGCGGTGCGTTCAGCCCTTGGCGAGGCGCGTATGGAGGAGCTCCGCGAGCGCGCGGCACGCGTCGACCGTCGTGAAGATTCCGACGACCTTGTCGTTCTGCATGACGATGGCGGAGCCGTAGCGGTGCTCGGCCATCGTCGACGCGACCTCGTCCAACGGCGCGTCCGGCGCGACGGCGTACACCGACGTCGACATCGCGTCTTCGACGGTCACCTCGGCCGGATCGACGTCTTTCAGCGATTCGACGAGGCCGAGATCGCGGTCGGTCAGGATCCCGACGAGCCGTCCTCCGGACAACACGGGCAAGTGGCGAATCGCGTTGTCCCGCATCGCTTGGTGCGCCCGCGCGAGGGTCTGGTCGACGCCGATCGAATGGGGCGTCGTCGTCATGTACTTCTGGATCGAAGGAATGGGCTTGGACATGCGGTCGCCCAAAGCAGAACGCATGCCACGACGCCTTCGGGCGACGCGGAAGCCGCCAGCCCTGTGAAAGCGGACGACCGCGCGGCGACGATCAGCGCGGTTCGACGGTCACGTCGGTCTTGACGGACGACGCGATGAAGCATCCGCGGTGGGCCGACTCGTGCAGGCGCGTCAACGTCGCCGCGTCCACCGTCGCCCCCTCCGCGAAGACGACGTGCGGGCGGAGCGTCACGCGCGTGACCCAGAATTTGCCGTCGGGGCCTTTCTCGAGGTGGCCTTCGGATTCGTCGTCGTAGCGATCGACGACGAGCGCCTTCTTCGCGCAGATGGCGAGGAACGTGAGCATGTGGCAGCTCGAGAGCGCCGCGACGAGCAGCTCCTCGGGGTTCGTCCGATCGGCGCTTCCTTTGTATTCGACGGTCGCCGAAGCCTCGACGCTCTTGCCGGCGAGCTCGACCGTGTGCTCGCGCGGGTACGTGTCGTAGGCGAAATCGGGCGACGTTCGAGACCAGTGCGTGGTCGTGCGATGGATCGACATGGGAACGGACTCCTCTGCTCGGCGTCGATCGCCGGTGGCACGAACCTAGTACCGAGCACCGTGGAGCGAAAGGTTGTCCGGGAGGGTCGCGAACGAACGAACGACGTGCGGGCGGCGCGCAAACGATGCGTGCCCATCGCGCCACGACGCAGCGCGGGGGCTCTCGCGGCTCGCGTGCAGGCAACGACGAATGCTACGATATGAGGGCCGGCGACGGCGCGATCGTCCATGAAGCTCCGCATCGTCACGATCAACGACGTCTACGTCCTCGACAACTTCCCTCGCTTGCGGAGCCTCGTGCGTCACCACGCCGAGACCGATCCGGCCGACGCGTTCCTCGTCACGCTGGCGGGGGATTTCTTGTCGCCGAGCATCCTTTCGAGCCTCGACTCCGGGCGCGGCATGGTCGACGCGCTCAACGCGCTCGGCGTCACGCACGTGACGTTCGGCAACCACGAGGACGATCTCGCGCGCGAAGAGCTCGTCCACCGCATCTCGGAGCTCCACGCCACGTGGCTCGCCACGAACGTGCGCGAAGTCGTGCCGACGTTGCCGACGTCCGACGTCCTCGAGATCGGCGGCGTGCGCGTCGGCTTGCTCGGCGTCGTGATGAACGACGCGAGCGTCTACCGGCGCGTGCCGTTCGGCGACGGCCCCCTCCCGAACGCGAACGACGCGGCCCTCGCCGAGATCGCGCGGCTCGAGGGCGAACGCGGGTGCGATTTCGTGGTGCCGCTGACGCACCAGTTCGTCGAGGACGACCGCGTCCTTGCACGACGCGTCGATCCGCGGAGGGTGCCGGTCATCCTCGGCGGGCACGATCATTCGTCCATCCTCGAGAACGTCGCCGGCGTCTGGATCGTCAAGGCCAAGGCCGACGCCTTCGACGCCGGGATCGTCGACGTCACGTTCGACCCGGCGAGCGGCGAGCCACCGCGCGCAGAGGTGCGCCTCGAATCGGTCGCGTCGTACCCCGAAGACGCGGAGATGCGCGCGCTCGTCGACCGGCACATGAGCCTCGTCGCGCAGCTCGACGACGTGCCGCTCCTCACGCTCGGTCCGGGCGAGGCGCTCTCCTCGGTCGGGACGCGATCGCGGCAGACATCCATGGGCACGCTCGTGGCGTCGAGCCTCCGCGACGTCCTCGGGGCGGAGGGCGCCATTTTCAACGGCGGCGGCATCCGCGGCGCGCGCGTCTACGAGGGGCGCTTCACCTACGGCGCCCTCAAGACGGAGGTGCCGTTCGACAACGAGATCGTGGTCGCGGTCCTTCCCGGGCGTGTCCTCGCCGAGGCCATCGCGTTCTCGCGCGCGAAGGCGCCGATCGAGAACGCGGCGTTCTTGCAGGTCGACGATCGCATGCGCGTCGACGAATCGTCGCACGCGCCGACGGCGGTCGGGGGCGAGCCATTCGATCCGGATCGCGACTACCGCATCGCGCTCGTGCGGAATTTCTTCGAAGGTCTCGACGACATCGTCCCGCTGGTTCGCTACGCGAAGGAGTACCCGGAGCAAATTGGACGTGGGCTCAGGGCGGGACGTGCGCGTCGTGCTCGCGTCGGCGTTCTCGGTGAAGCTATTGAAGACGCTCGGCGGCTTCAGCGCGGTCGACAGCGAACGCCGACCGCGTCGCCCACTGAGGCTCCGAAGCCGCGATTGCTCGCGATCCGGCGCAGAAGCACCCGAAGATCGCCGCGAACCTGATCGTCAACGCGCTCGATACGAACGCCGATCTCGTCATCTCGCGCGAAGAAGCGGCCGCCGTCGAGTGATGGCGCGGGTCGTCGGTGCCGGTGAATCGGCCCTCACGACGAAGACCGACGGACGCGTGAAGGGCGGCGGCGCTTCGGGCTGGGGGGTTGCTTCGCGGCGTGAACGCTCGCCGGCGCGCGGACGTGCCACGACTCGGAGAGCACCTCCCGGAGCTCCCCCACCGCGATCTTCGCGAGGCGCACGAGGACGATCGGGTAGCCGTCGAAGTGCGGCGTCGTGAAATAAATCTCGGCACGACCTTGGACCATGGCGTCCTTCGTCGCGAAATCGGGGACATGCACCGCGAGAATCGCCCCCGTCGGCGCGCGATCGCCGAGGGCCGCGAGGTCGGAGCGACGAAGCGGCCTCTCCCAAGCGAACGTCTTGCCCTTCACGCGCCAAAAGACATGGCCCTGCTTGGAGCGATCTTCGCTGGTCTCCGGCAACGCCAACGCCAACTTCGCGACCGTCGCCCAGGTGGCCATCCCCTCAACGTAGCGTGGAACGCGGGAGTCCGGCGCTCCGCCGCCGAACGCCGAGCGCGAGATGGCGCGAGGTGGCGGGCGGGCGAAGGGTACGGCCGACGCGGCGGTTCTCTCGCGATCCAACGAGAAAATGGCCATTTTTCAGGTGTACGAACGGTTACCTCGACCGCCTGCGACGCGCGTGCGCGAGAGGCCCTTTACATGCGGCCTTGAGGAAGGTAGTTAGGGCGCCTTCCTTCAAGGTCCCCATCGTCTAGAGGCCCAGGACCGCGGCTTTTCACGCCGCTAACAGGGGTTCGAATCCCCTTGGGGACGCCATCCCCCTTCGCCGCGCATCTGGGCTTGCGCGGCGAAGTGCTTTTGTGGGTCGTGGCGTACGGTTCGACCGTCGAGGCGCGGGTTGCAAACCAGCTTCGCGAGGAGATCGAGCTTCTGTTCGGGCTTACAGCGTTCCCATAGTCTTTTCGCGTTCTTGGCGAGTTTCAAAACGCGTTCGGCTGTTCGGAGGTACGCGGCGTCCGTCTGGCCGTCCGCCTGGCGAAGCGTCTCGAAGCGATCGTTCTTGTCGGCGGGCGCGAGCCAACACCGAGATCACTTGATATGAGCCTCGGATAGGGAACGACGGAACCAGGCTTCGATCTTCGCAATTGGCGTCCAAGCTCGGAGGCGTCGATGAAGACGAGGCTGCTGGAATGGGTTCGCTTCAGGAGCGCGCAGAACTCTTCTCGGCGCACGCGGTGCTCGGGCGTGTCGCGTTCGAGGGCGATGAACGACTTTTTTTCGAGAGAACCCGAGGCGACCGAGCGCCCGCTGGACGGAGGAGCGGCTCGTCGACGTGCAGGAGCGCTTCGCGAGCACCGATGCGAGTTCGGCGACTGTCGCGTCGGGCATCTCCGCGACGATCGCGGCGAGCAGCCCGGCCATCTCCTCGTGAATCGGGTGAACATTCCCACCGCCACGAGGTCGCGGCGCCAGCGACTTCGTCTCGCGATGACGTCGAAGTACTCGGTTCACCGTTGCGCGCCCGACGCTCAGCAACGCCGCGGTCTCGTTGACGGCTGCGTAGTCGGCGCCGCGAAACGTGAATCTCTCGGACGAAGCATTTTTTGGGGCGACAAATGGCGTGAGCCCTTGTCTTTCGGAGAGACATCGCAACGTCATTTCCGAGGAGGATGGCCCCCCACCTCCTCGAACACGATTCCGTGGAATCAAACCGAGGGTTGTTCGATGGATGTTGACCGTTTCGCGCGGCTTCGCCGTAAGCTCCGAGGGCTCGAGCTCGACGAACGCGCTCTCGACGAGCTCCGACCATTCCTTGCCGAGGGCTTCAGACTCACCATCAAGAAGACGTCCGATGCCAAGCTTCCCATAGGCGTCACGAAAATTGGCGGGGCTCCGGATCTTCCGGCCAACGTGGACCTCCCAGGTCACGACCCGCGCGGCACCCCTATGTCGTTCGTGGCACAGGTGCGACTGGCGGATGTTCCGGTTTGCGAAGGTCGCGAGCAACTCCCGTCGGACGGGCTCCTCTCGTTCTTCTTCGGTTTCGGTTCCAATCTGAGACCCCAGGCGAGCGTGCTCTACACGCCGGCATCGAAGGAGTTGGTTCGCCGAACGTTCCCCTCGCCGGCGATGGACGGCGACCGAATGGAGTCGATCATCGACTCCTTTTCCGTGAAGCTGTCGCAGCCGAAGTTGTTCGCCGAGTACGAGGCCCCGTGGTTCGCCGATTTCGACACGGACGACGAAATTCGGGACCTCTTCGACGCCGCCAGCCCGCATCATGTGCTCCTGGGATTCGCGACGCGCGTGTCGCCGAGCACGCTCGGAATGCGTCCGAAGAAAGGATGGGTACATCTTCTTCAAATCGACAGCGACGACAGAGCGGAGCATCTCCAGTTCGGCGATACGGGCAGCATCTCCTTCTGGATCAGGAAGGACGACTTGGCGCACCAAGACTTCGAGCGCGTGAAGTTGGCATTCGAATGCGCGTAAACCGACCCAAACGAACGACCGAATGCGCGTGCTCTCCGAAAGGCGTATTCGGGTTGCGACAAGGCACTCGCCGCGATTCGTGCCTTCATACCGACTTCGTTACATCTTTTCTCTGAAGGCGATCGGGTACCGCGACATGCGAAGAAGAAACAAGGCGATCGATCGCTGGATCCGGGCTGTCGGTGACGTTTCGAGCACGGTGCGTCGGCAGGCCCTCGAGTCGATCCAGCGCGAGGGGGCGGACGTGCTTTGGGGCGATCGCGGAAGGGCACGGGTCTGTCGGCGCCAGATCGCTCAGGTCTTTTTCCACGTCGCGGGTGCGGTACAAAAGGACGACGACGAGGACGTTCGCTTCGCAGC
>JBGAHN010000151.1:0-13999 GCA_044226145.1 Labilithrix sp.
ACCTCGTCGAAGCTCTTGGGCAGATCCGTGACGAGGAGCTGCGTGCGGCCGGCGCCGAGCGACGGATCGCGCAGGAGCTGCCGCGTCTCGAGGAACCCGGCCACGTCGCGCGCCACGGCGCGGGCGCTGTCGACGATCGCGACGTCCGGGCCGATCATCGCGCGGGCTTCGGCTTCGATGACGGGGTAGAGCAGCGGGTAGTGCGTGCAGCCGAGCACGACGACGTCGACGCCGGCGCGCGCCATCGGCTCGAGGTAGCGTCGTGCGGCGAGGTGCGGGACGTCGCCGCTGACCCAGCCTTCTTCGGCGAGGGGGACGAGGAGCGGCGCGGCGTGACCGAACGTCTCGACGCGCGTGGAGAAGGCGGCGACCGCGCGCGGGTAGGCGCCCGACGCGATGGTCCCCGCGGTGGCGAGGACGCCGACCTTGAAGAGACGCGTCCGCTCGACGGCGACGCGCGCGCCCGGCTCGATGACGCCGAGGACCGGCAGATCGAGCTCGACCCGGAGCCGGGCAGGGGCGACGGCGCTCACCGTGTTGCACGCGATGACGATGGCCTTGACGCCGCGCTGGACGAGGTGGCGCGCGCAGCCGAGGGCGTAGCGCGTGACGGTGTCGGGGCCCTTCGTGCCGTAGGGGACGCGCGCGGTGTCGCCGAGGTAGACGATGTCTTCGTGCGGGAGGACGTCGCGGAGCGCGCGCACGACCGTGAGGCCGCCGAGTCCCGAGTCGAAGACCCCGAGCGGCGCGTTCGGATCGAGCGTGCGGGACGGGAGCGTCGGGCGGTCGTCGGTCATGCGGCCGCCGTGGAGGAGAGGAGGAGCTCGAGCACCGCCATGCGCACGGCGACCCCTGCTTCGACCTGATCGAGCAAGAGGCTGCGTGGCCCGTCGGCGATGGCCGGTGAGAGCTCGACGCCACGGTTGACCGGACCCGGATGCAAGACGACCGCGTCGGGCTTCGCGCGCGACAGGACGGACGCGTCGAGCCCGAAGGTCCGCGCGTACTCGCGCGCCGTCGACATCAACGGATCGCCGAAGCGCTCCTTCTGGATGCGCAGCATCATGACGACGTCGGCACCTTCGACCGCCTCGTCGAGACGCGGCGCGATCGAGACGCGATCGCCGAGGCCCTCGGCGCCGAACGGCAGCATCGTCTTGGGCGCCGTGAGCCGCACGCGAGCGCCCTTTTTGCCGAGCAAGAGGGCGTTCGAGCGCGCGACCCGCGAATGCGCGACGTCCCCGCAAATCGCGACGACGAGGCCTTCGAGCGATCCCTTCGCGCGCCGGATGGTGAGCGCGTCGAGCAGGGCCTGCGTCGGGTGCTCGTGCGCGCCGTCGCCGGCGTTGACGACGTGCGCGTCGAGGCGCGCGGCGAGGAAGGCGGCCGCGCCGGAGCTCGCGTGTCGAACGACGAACAAGTCCGTCCGCATCGCTTCGATGTTCTTCGCGGTGTCGAGGAGCGATTCGCCCTTCGAGACGCTCGACCCCGACGCGCTCACGTTGACCACGTCCGCCCCGAGGCGCTTGCCCGCGATCTCGAACGACGTGCGCGTCCGCGTGGAGGCCTCGAAGAAGAGGTTCACGATCGTCCGGCCGCGGAGGGTGCTCGACTTCTTTTCGGTCTGGCGCGAGAACGCGAGCCACTTCTCCGCGCGGTCGAGCACCGTGTCGATGTCTTCGGCCGACAGGGCTTCGATGCCGAGCAAGTGGCGGTGCGTCCACATGGTTCCGGCAAGACCGTTACCACAGGCGCCGCCCCATCGCTCGCCCCGCGAGGCTAGTTCAAATACCGCTTGTCGCGTGGCTCTCGCGGGGGATCGTCGTTCCCCGAATCGTCGTCGCCGCCACCCTTGACCACCCGGAGCGAGGGTCCCGATTTCGTCCGGCGACGGCCGCGCGCCTCCGCGCCCGTGATCGACTCGACCGTGAGCCCCGGCCCCTTGCGGCGCAAGAGCGCGAGCTTGACGCGAAGCCACGCGGAGCGCACGGGCGACGGGCTGCCGGCGAGGAGCCACCCGGCCGCGACGCCGCCGAGGGGGGCGACCGCGCCCTCGCTCATGCCCCGCAAGAACACGAGCGCGACCACGGCGAAGCCGACCGTGATCCACATGAACGTGCGCCCGCTCATCTCGAGGAAGAACATGAAGCGCATGTGCCGGTGGGCGTTCTCCTTGCCCCACGCCACGGCGCAGGCCTCGATCGCGGCGAGCGGACCGAAGACGAGCGAGGGGTGCACGGCCGCGGGGGCCGACGGGACGAGTCCGACGAGGAAGACGGCGACGTTGCCCGCGACGACCGCGGCGACGAGGAAGCGGACGAACCGCGCGCCGCCCCAGCGTTGCTCGAGGTCCGGCCCGAGGAAGTAGAGGCCGAGGATCGACCAGAGCGCGTGAAAGATGCTCGTGGGATCCGTGACGAATCCGGACGTCGCGAACGTCCATAGCCGAGGGAAGGCGAGGCCGGGTTGGAACGCGAGCCAGCCGAGGATGTCGAGCCCGGTGCCGCCGCCCGGCACCCAGTTCACGATGACGCCACCGAGGATCGCGCACGCCGCGAGCGTGACGAGGACGGCCTTCAGCGTGCGTCCGGGACGCGGGAACGAAGCCGTGAGGATTTCGCCGCGATCCCTCATGTTCTGTGGACTCTAGTTTCCGGTCGAGGCGCCGGCAAGGCGCATCGGGCGCGTCCGTCCCGAGGCACCGGTTCTGGGCGCGTTCGTCCCAGGCGTGTCCGTTCGAGACGTGGCTCAGGGGAGCGGCGCGCAGACGGCCGAGCTCGTTTGCCCAGGAACGGCCGTCGCCGTGCACGAGGTCTGTCCGAGCGGCTGACCGTTCGACAAGAGCCCGACGTCGAGGACGACGTCGCCCGGAGCCGGTGTGACGTTCGGAAGCACGAAGGGCGTGGGGCACGCGACGTCGACGATCGGCCCGACGGTCTCGGCCGTGCGCCATCGGACGCGAACCGTGTCGAATTCGCCGGAGATCGCCGCGTCCGTCGCCGCATCGGCGGCCGCCGCTTCGCCCGCGTCGTCGTCGCCCGCGTCGCTCTCGCCGCCTGCGTCGTCGGTGCCGGCATCCGTCGCGCCCGCGTCGTCGCTCGCGCGGCACCGTAGGACGTCCCCCGCGGCCGTCTTGAATTCGCCCGTGGCGAGCTCGATCGTCGCCGCGCCGGTCGGTCCGCCGTCTTCGCCGCCGTCGCTCGGAGCTCCGGCCGTCACGGGATCGCACACCGCGAGCGATTGGACGTTCGACACCTGCGTCGCGCGGCAGCTCGTCGACCACGTCGGCGGCGCGGCGTCGAGCGACGTCCGAACCGCCGCCGTCTCCGCGCTCGTCGACGCGCTCGCGCCGTCGACGACGGCCTTTTGGGCCTCGTAAGTGTCGCGGTTGTAGAGGAAGACGTCGATCCGGTAGTCCACGCTCCCGCGTGACGACGCCGGCAGCTCGACGAAGGTCACGTCGGAGAAGCAGTCGTACGTGTTCGCGGCGATCGGGACCGTCAACTCGTTCGACGCGTCGTCGTTCCCGTAGACCACGGCGGCGACCTTGAAGACCTGCGATGCCTCCGGGCCGCAGCCTCGCCCACGCGTCAGCGTCTCCGCGCGGACGACCACCCCCGTGATGCTCGCCACGGCGGTGTTCGAAGACGTCAAATCCCCGCACGAAACGAGGCCCGCGACGGCCGAGGCCCCCGCGAGCGAGAGCGTGACGAACAAAGACGAGCGGAGGCGAAGCACGCCCGACTTCTACGACCGAAGCGCCTGCCTTACAAACGAATCCCGCGCGCCGCCGCGCCGAAAACGGGGCCGAATGCCGCTGTCCGCCGCCCCGGTTTCCGCCGTATATTCCGCGAAAATGCGGTCCAGGCCGTCCGAAGGCCGATTTTCGCTCCGCGCGACCACCCACGACGCCCCGGACACCACGATGCGGCGTTTGACGACGCGGCGTTTGACACGGATCACGGACAAAGCCGATAACGGGGCATGTCTTTCGAGACCCTTCATTCGATCCATGTCGCCCTCCAGGGAGCCGCCGCGCCCGCCGGTAGCACGGCCGACGGCGCGACGGAGCGCCTCGATCCCATCCAGCTCGTCCTGCACGCGTCGCTACCGGTCAAGCTCGTGCTCGTCGTGCTCGTCTTGTTCTCGGTCATGTGCTGGATCGTCATCGCCGCCAAGGCGCTGCACCTCGCGCGGGCGCGGTCCGATTCCGAGCGCTTCATGAAGGCGTTCGACGCGTCGGGATCGCTCGACGCGCTCGCGCAGCAGGGCCTCTCGGAGTTCCGCGGCTCGCCGTTCGCGCGGATCTTCGCGACCGGCTACGACGAGATGATCCGCCTGACGCGCGGCGAGCGCGGCAAGCGCCTCGACGACGCGCAAGGCACGCACGTGGAGAGCGTCACGCGTCGCGCGGCTGCGGCCGAGACGAACCACCTCGAGTCGTGGATGAGCCTGCTCGGCACCATCGGCTCGACGGCTCCCTTCATCGGCCTCTTCGGGACCGTTTACGGCATCATGGATGCCTTCTTGAGCATCGGCAACCAGCAGAGCGCGAACCTCCCGGTCGTCGCGCCGAAGATCGCCGAGGCGCTCATCGCGACGGCCATCGGCCTCGTCGCCGCGATCCCGAGCGTCATGGCCTACAACTTCTTCGCGCGCCGGGTCGGCGAGCTCGCCGACGTCATGGACGCGTTCGCGGCGGACGTCGCGGCGCGCGCGAAGCTCGGAGGCGTCTGAGCCATGGGCATGGGCAACGCCGGCGGAGGTCGGGGCCGCCGTCGATCCGGCGGGATGAACGAGATCAACGTGACGCCGCTCATCGACGTCATGCTCGTGCTCCTCGTCATCTTCATGGTCACGGCGCCGCTGCTCACGACGGGCGTGCAGGTCGATCTGCCGAAGGTCAAGAGCGCGCCGATGCAGACGGACGACAGCAAGATGCTCGTCATCGTCACGGCCGACGAGCACGTCTTCCTCGGTAAGGACGAGATCACCGACGCGGTCGAGGACAAGCTCAAGACGAACGCGCGCCTGCAAGAGGAGCGCGAGCTCTACGTCCAGGCCGACGAGAACGTGAAATACGGCGTCGTCCTCCGTGTCATGGCCGCGGCGCGTTCGGCCGGCGTCGAAAAAATGGGCATGATCACCGATCCGCTCGGAGTGAAGTAGAATGATCTCCCGGATGCGAGGAGTGTTCGCGCCGTGAAGTTGTCCTGGCTTCCTTACCAACCGCGCTACACGGCGGACGAGCTCGCGATCGGCATCGCGGCGGGGGTGGCGCTCCACCTGCTCCTGGCCGGTCCGTTCATCGTGAAGGCCATCCTGCCGCACGGGCCGGAGGAGGAAGAGAAGCCGCTCGTCTCACGCCCGGTCGTCCAGGCGTCGCTCCTCAAGCTCGGAAAGCCCCTCGATCCGTCGAAGCTGCCCGACCGGCTCGTCCCGCAGAAGCGCACGGCCCCGAAGCAGCAGCTCACGGCCTCGCGCGAGGATCCGGCCGAGAAGAAGGCCGACGCCGGCGCGCCGCCCCCGCCGAACACCGAGGACTCCGACATCCAGAACCTCATCTCGAAGAGCGACGTCTTCGCCGAGGACACGAAGAGCCGCCCCGAAGAGGGCCACGAGCTCGGCGTCGAGGGCGGCACGGAGACCGACCCGAACAAGGTCCGCGCCGGCGACATGTACGCCGCGCAGCTCGGCAAATTCTTCGGCGACCGCCTCTCGGTGCCCACGGTCATCTCCGTCGCCGAGGCGCGCAAACTGTGCGTGCTCTTGCAGATCAACATCAACCGCCAGATGAGCATCTGGCACGTGCGGACGGCGCCCATCATCGGCAGCGGCAACGAGCTGTTCGACGACGCCGCGCGCACGCTCCTCATGAAACTTCTCGACGACAAAACGCCTTTGCCGTCCCCTCCGCCGGAATTGGACGAACAGTACCGTGGTCGTACGGTCAACGTCGTCATCCCGGGGGACCCTCATGGAGACACATCGCGATGCATGCCCAAGTGAAACGCCTTGCTCTTCGCGCCGCGCCGTTCGCCTTCGTCGCGACCGCCGGCGTCGTCTTGACCGCCACCCTCCCGGCCATCGCCCAGCAGCCGGCGGGAGGAGGCGATAGCGCGCTGCCCGCGGCGTCGAACAACGGCGCCGTGACGACGATCGTGGTCTCGGGTGGGACGCGCTCGCTCTTCAAGATCGCCGTGACGCCCATCCCCGGCGAGACCGCGGTGTCGAACACCGTCGTCGAGACGTCGAGCCGAGACTTCACGCTCTCGAGCATGTTCCAGGTGCTCGATCCGAAGAGCTTCACGGCGAACCTCACGCAAGAGGGCCTCGCCATCGATCCGGCGTCGTGGCGCAACATCGGCGCCGAGGGCGTCGTCAAGGGCAACGCCTCGATGCGCGGCTCGAACGTCCACCTCGAGCTCCGGCTCTACGTCGTCTCGCGCGGCTCGGACCCGGTCCTCAAGAAGGAGTACGAAGTCCCCGTGAACGGCGTCCGCGGCGCGGTGCACCAGTTCGACAACGAGGTCGTCAAATACTTCACCGGCTCGCCCGGCAGCTTCGGCAGCCGCCTCGTCTTCAGCGCGACGACCGGCCGCGGCCAGAAGGGCATCTTCTCGATCGACAGCGACGGCCAAGGCCTCTCCCGGCTCTCGGCGGCCTCGAACGTCGCGCTCGCGCCCGCGGTCGGCCCCGGCGGCATCTACTACTCGGCGGGCCTCACCGACGGCAGCTACCAGCTCTTCAAGGTCGGAAACCCCGCCGCGGTGCTCAAGCACGCGGGCCTCGTCTTCGGCGTCGCGTTCGGCGGCGGGAAGATGGCGCTCGTCATCTCCCAAGGCGGCCAGAGCGACATCTGGGTCGGCGCGCCCGACGGGAGCAACCTCACGAAGGTCACGAGCGGCGGCCTCAACACGCACCCGGCGTTCGGCCCCGGCGGCCAGCTCGCGTACGTGTCGAACCAGGGCGGCAACCCGCAGATCTACGTCGACGGCAAGCGCGTGAGCTTCCGCGGCACGTACAACATGTCGCCGGTGTGGTGCAACGACCCGGAGGGCGGCACGAAGATCCTCTTCATGGGCCGCGACGGCGGCACGTGGGACATTTTCAGCTCGGACCCCGGCGGCGGCGGTGTCAAGCGCCTGACCCAAGACCAGGGCTCGAACACGTACCCGGCGTGTTCGCCGGACGGTCGCCTGGCGGCGTTCTTCTCGACGCGCGGCGGCCTCTACACGTCGAACATGCTCGGTCAGAACCAGCAGAAGATCGCGAGCGTCACGGGCGAGAGCCTCCGCTGGGAAGGCAACTGACGCGGCGGTCCCGCGTTCGAGGCGGGACGACGTCGCTCCCTCGGGCGTTCGCGTCGCACGTCGCGACGGCGAGCGCCCGAGGCCGTTTTCGTCATTCGCCATCTTCGAGGGCGCGCTGCATGCGTGACGCGTACGGGCTGTCGGGGAAGCTCGTCACGAGCTTCTTCGCGACGTAGCGCGCCGCCTCCTTGTTCCCTGCGCGCGTGTACGCGTCGAAGCGCAGCGCCATCGCTTCGGCCGCCAGCGGGCTGTCGTTGCCGATCACGGTGAGGTACTCGATCGCCGCCGTCGGATTTCGGTTGGCGAGCGCCTCGCGTCCCGACTGGATGGCCCGGAGCGCGTTCGTCAGATCGGACGAGGCGGCCGGCGTCGTCGAAGCCTTCTTTTTCGGCGTCGCGTCGCCCGTGGGCACCGCGTCGGTGGCTTGCGGCGCCGCTGCTACGGGCGCTCCCTGCGTTCGCTTCGTCGTCTCTTTCCGGACGTCGTTCTTCCGCGCCTCGACCACGACTTTCGGCGCGCTCGCGGCCGCCGGGCGCTCCTCTTCGGCTGCCGGCTCGTTCGACGGCGGGACGGCCGGCTCGGGGACGACGGTCTCTTCGGGGGCGAGATCGTCTTCGACGACGAGATCGTCCGCGGGCGGAGGCGCCTCGTGCTCCGGGACGACGTCGCTCTTCGGAGCGACCGCCTCCGCGACGTCCGCGGGTCGCGGAGCCACGACGGCGCCGCTCATCGCGCGATGCTCGAGCTTTTCGCGCACGATCGGAGCGCCGACCTCCACGCCGACCACGGTGGTGGCCACGACGGCGGTGGCGATGACCGTCTTGGCGACGATGCCGGTCGCCACCGGCGCCGCGACCGACGCGCCCGCGCCGAGGTTGAGCCCCGCCGACACCTTGGCCACGATCTTCCCGAACACCTTGGCCAGGACGCCCGCCGACTTCGCGACCGCGGCCTTTCCGCCCGCGCTGGCTGCGACGGCCGCCTGCGTCGCCACGACGGCCGTGGCCCCCGCGGCCAGCACGCCGAGCGCCTTCTTCCGCGCGTCTTCGGGCGCCGTCATCGTCTTCCAAGACGCCAGCAGCTCGCGTTCGAGCTCGGTGCCTTCTTCGTCGAGATGCACGTCGCTCATCGCCGTTCTCCTTGCGCGACACGCGCGACCTGCGCCCGGAAATGTTCACGCGCGCGCCGGAGGCGTGAGCTCGCCGTCCCGACCGGGATCCCCATGGCTTCGCCGATCTCGGGCGCCGTCAGCCCTTCGAGCTCGAAGAGCACGAACACGTCGCGGAGCTCGTCGGGCATCCCCTCGAGGATACGCGAGAGAATGGCGCGCCGCTCGCGAAGGTCGCTTTGTTGCTCCGGGGTCGGGCGCTCGTCGCGTTCGCGGTCCACGGCCTCCGAGTCCGCCTGCTCGCGCGAACGACGACGCCCGCGGCGAGCGTTCGAGGCGATGCGCACCGCCGTTCCGAGCAAGAAGGAGCGCTCGCGGTTCGGTTCGATGGCGTTCAGCCGGTGGAGCGCCACGAGGTAGACCTGTTGCGCGCAGTCGTCGGCGTCCGCCGCCGGAATCCCGACGCCGCGGAGCGTCCGCCAGACGGCGTCGAAGTGTTCTTCGACCATGCGCCGGTAGCGCGTCTCCTCTGCCGGCCCGAGCGCGCGGGGGGACGCCGTGAGGAGCACGTCGTCCTCCGAGTCCTCGGTGGCGCGAAGGACGCGCTCGCCCGACACGGGGGGCTCGGAGATCGGCGTCGAGTGCTGCGGCAAGCACGTGTGCGCCCTCACGTGCGGGTCCGAGGAGAGCTCGAAAAGCGCGCCCATCGTGTTCATGATGTCTGCGGATCTGCGGCGCGATCACGAAATCGTCGAAATCGTTCAAGGGAACGTGAGGCCGATGCTGGACGTCGCCGAGAAGCCGAGCCAGGGCGGAACAAAGTCTGTAGATTCAAAGGGATAGAAAAAGAGCGACCGCCTCTTGAGAGAGACTGCGGGCGCGCCTTCGAGCTCGAAAAAAACGTGGCGCGTCAGAGTGGCGTGCAGCCGTACTGGAATTTCCACCGTCGCCCATAGGATGGCCGAGCGGCGAACGGCGTCGGGCGAGCTCCCCTCGCTCTGCGTGCGTTGGAGCCCGACGCGTCCGCACGCCACCCACTCCATGCCGGCCAAGCCGAGGGCGGGCGGACAGAGCTCGGCGCTCAGCCCGAACCAGTGCATCGTCGCCGGACGCCCCGTGGCTTCGCTCGTTCGCACGACGCTCGAGGGGCTCGCGAACATCCCGAACCGGAGAGATCCCAACCGTCGACCGCGGATTTCGACGAATCCGCCGGCGACCACGACGAGCCTCGGCATGACGCCGCCGCGCGTCCCGGTCGAAAGACCCGCGCTGACGGACGTTTCGGACGGAGGGGGCGGGGAAGGCGGCGCCGGCGGTGGGAAGTACGCGAGCTCGTAGACGGGGCCGCGGTCCATCGTCCCCGACGCGTACTTGGGCGGAGGTCGCGTGTCGGGCTCTTCGGCGTCGATCGACAGGCTCGCGACGATGGCGAGGGCATCGACGAGCGGTCCGCAGGTTTGGGCCTCGAACGCACGCTCGGACACCACCGACTCGCCGACGCGCCGCACGCGAATGAACCCGCGAAACAACTTCTTCGACACGCGCTCGATGCGCACGTCGAAGCGGGTGTATTCGTCCCTCCGATCGAAGCGCACGCGCAGCTCCTCTTCGGACGGACATCCGGCAGGGGCCGAGAAGGTCGACGGCGGGAGAATCAAGTCCGCCGTGTCCTGCCCGAGGGCCGGCTTGGCCGCGAACGTCGCGAGCAGGGCGGCGGCGGCGCCGATCGTCGCTGCGACGGTGGCCGGCCTTCCGACCTTGCGCGTCATGATCGCGGAGATCCTCTTGTCGGATGAAGAGAGACGAAGCCTCGAGAGAAAGACGAGGGACGACGCCATCCGATGCGTCTACGTCGCGAGAAGCCGCTCGATCGTACGAGTGGTCATCGTACCTTCCCGCACTTCCGGGTCGTCGAGCAACATCTTGTGCAGCGAGATGTTCGTCCGGATGCCGCCGACGATGAACTCGTCGAGGGCGCGCTGCATGCGGGTGATGGCCTCCGCGCGGGTCGACGCGTGCACGATGAGCTTCGCGAGGAGCGAGTCGTAGTGCGGCGGAACGGTCCAGCCGCCGTAGATCCCGGAGTCGACGCGGACGCCCGTGCCGCCGGGCGCGAAGTACTCCGTGACGAGGCCGGGCCACGGTGCGAACGTCCGGGGATCCTCGGCGTTGATGCGGCACTCGATGGAGTGCCCGCGGAAGCTCCAGGGGCGCGTGTCGGGCAGCTCGAGCTTCTCGCCCGCGGCGACGCGGATCTGGAGCGAGACGAGATCGAGCCCGGTCACCATCTCGGTCACGGGGTGCTCGACCTGCACGCGCGTGTTCATCTCGAGGAAGTAGAGGCGCTTGTCCTCGTCCATGATGAACTCGAGCGTGCCGAGGGACGTGTAGCCCGTGGCCTCGACCGCGTGCCGGATCACGGCGCCGATCTCCTGGCGGAGCTCCGGCGTCATCGCGGGGCTCGGCGCCTCCTCGATGACCTTCTGGTGGCGCCGCTGGAGGGAGCATTCGCGCTCACCGAGCGTCCACACGTTGCCGTGCTTGTCCGCGAGCACCTGGAACTCGATGTGCTTCGGACGCTCGACGAATTTCTCGAGGTACACGTCGGGGTTCTTGAACCCGGCCTCGGCCTCGCGGGTCGCCTGAACGAAGTTCGAGGCGACCTCTTCTTCTTTACGGACGATGCGCATGCCGCGTCCGCCGCCGCCGCCCGACGCCTTCATGATGACGGGGAAGCCGATGCGGCGCGCTTCGGCGAGGGCGTGGGCCTCGTCGCGCAAGACCTCGCTGCCGGGCAAGAGCGGCAGGCCGAAGCGCTTGGCGTTCGAGCGCGCGGTGACCTTGTCGCCCCACTGCCGCATCGCCTCGGGCGTCGGCCCGATGAACGTCACGCCGCACTTCGCGCAGAGGCGCGCGAACTCGGCGTTCTCGGAGAGGAAGCCGTAGCCGGGGTGGATGGCGTCGGCGCCCGTGATCTCGGCGGCGCTGATGATGGCTGGAATATGCAAGTAACTGCGCGCGGCCTGCGCCGGGCCGATGCACACGGCCTCGTCGGCGAAGCGCACGTGCAGGGCGCGCGTGTCGGCCTCGGAGTGGACGGCGACCGTCGCGATCCCGAGCTCGCGGCATGCGCGGATGATGCGGAGCGCGATTTCACCGCGGTTCGCGATGAGGATCTTCTTGAACGGAGGCACGGCCGGCCGGACCGACCACGGCGCGTGCGTGCTGTTCGGGGCCGAGGTGCTCATGCTTTCTTGATGCGGAAGAGCTTCTCGCCGAATTCGACGGCTTTGCCGTTCTGCGCGAAGATTTCCACGATGGTGCCGGAGACCTCGGCTTCGATCTCGTTCATCAGCTTCATCGCTTCGACGATGCAGAGCGTCTGCCCGGGGCGGACGACCGAGCCGATCTCGGCGAAGGGCGGGGCGTCCGGGCTCGGCGAGCGGTAGAACGTGCCGACGAAGGGGCTCGTGACGTCGATGACGTCGCTCGGCGTCGCGGCGGCCGCTGCGATGCCCGCGGTGGGGCTCGGCGCGTGCGCGATGGCAGGCGCCGCGTGGGCGACGAGGCGATCGGACACGCGCACGATGCGGACGCGCGCTTCCTCGGACTCGTGTTCGAACTCCGCGATGTTCTTTTCTTCGAGGATTTCGAGCAGCGTTCGCAGCTTGTCGATGTCGACGTTCATGAGGGCGTCGAAGCTAGTCGGGACGAGGCGCGCAAGCCAAGTGCGAAGCTTCGCGAAGATCCCGAAAGGAAGCGCGAATTCAGGTACGCGGCGCCGCCGACCCGCCGGACGCCGGGCCGCCGCGGCGTTCGAGCCAGCGGACGAGCCCCTCGAGGGCGAGCACGTAGCTGTCGCCGCCGAAACCGGCGACTTTTCCGACGCAGGCCGCGGCCACCGTCGAGCGGTGCCGGTAGCTCTCGCGCGCTTCGGGGTTCGACAAATGGACTTCGACGCACGGCAGCGAGGTCGCCTTCAACGCGTCGAACAAGGCGAGCGAGGTGTGCGTGTACGCGCCGGCGTTGAGCAGGAGGCCGTCGAAATGCCCCGGCGCCGCGCCGATGCGGTCGAGCAGCGCGCCTTCGTGGTTCGACTGGAAGCCCTCGACGGCCGCCCCGAGCTCTTGGCCGCGCGCGGTCAGGCGCGCGTGGATGTCGTCGAGCGTCTCGCGGCCGTAAATCGCCGGCTCGCGCGTGCCCAGGAGCTGCAAATTGGGACCGGAGAGCGCGAGGACGCGCCACCGGGAGGTCGCCGGCGCCGGCGGGGAGGCCGTCACAGTTCGGCCATCAGCTTCGGCGCCGCGGTCCGCATCAAGTAACGGCCCTTGCCGAAATTCCCGTCGGGCGAGAGGGCGAGCACGAGGAAGTACGTCTCGCCGAGCATGCGGATCAAGGTCACGAGCTTGTCCGTGCCGATGGCGATTTCTTTCGTCTCGCCCACCTCGAGCATGGTCGCGGCGTGCTTGATCGAGCCGAGTACGACGCCGAACTCGATGCCGATCGTGTTGATGTCGAAGGGCGCCCCGTCTTTTGCGTAGGACTCCAACGTGATGCCGCTCGAGTCCATGAGGACCCCGGCAAGCCCACCTTCGGTCCCGTCGACGAGCTCGCGAAGCGCCTCTTTGAACATGTCCTGGAACGTTAGGGCGCCTCCGTTTGGGGGGTCAAGATCTCGGAGCGGTGACCTACACGCCCTCGACCCCGCCCCTCGACCCCGCTCTTGACCCCCTATGCTCGCAACGTTTAACGTCGCGCGACGATGCGCGCACGAGCAGGGGACCCCCCCCGCACGATGGCTCAGAAGATCCTTGCGGGTCGATGTGCCGATCCCACCCTGTCCGGGGACATGGTCCAGGTCAAAGTCGACCAGATCGTTCTCGCGCGCGCGCCCCTACGGGCCGTGGCCGAGGCCCGTGAGCTCGGCCTCAAGAAAACCACGGCCGAGGTGGCCATCGCGTACGACACCCACGCCACCGTACTCACGGGTGCGGGGGCGTCGGATGACTCGGGGGCCCGCGCCCGTCGCGAGGAGATGCACGCGGCGACGGCCGATCTGCTCGCGCACGGCGTCGTCGTCGCCAAGCCGGGGGTCGGGTTCCCGGCGCCGGTGCACCTCGAGCGGTTCGCCAGCCCGGCCCGCCTCTGCGTGACGGACGAACCGCGGCTCGCGGGCGTCGGCGGCATCGGCATGCTCACGCTCGTCGTCTCGCCGGGCATGCTCGGCCAGGCGCTGGCCCAAGGACGGATCTCGCTCCGCCCGCCGCGCAGCGTGCAAGTGCTCTTGTCGGGCCGGACCCGACCCTTCGTGTGCGCGCGGGACGTGGCCCTCGAGCTCATTCGTCGCGGCCTCGGCGAAGCGGTCACGCGCATCGAGGCGGCCCACCACGCGCCCGTCGTCATCGAGTTCGCCGGGCCGAGCGCCCGCCTTTTGTCGGTGTCGGAGCGCGCCGTGTTGGCGTCGCTGGCGCCGCAGCTCGGGGCGGCCGGCGCGCTCTTCGTCAGCGACGAACGGACGGAGGTCTTCCTCCGCGATCAGCGGCGGAGCAAGGCGCACCGCGCGCTCGTCCCCGACGCC
>JBGAHN010000152.1:0-14034 GCA_044226145.1 Labilithrix sp.
CGACCGGTCGGGCCTCTTTTCTCCGCCGGAGCGTGAGCGTCGCATGGAGACCGGCAAGAGCGCGCTGTCGCTCGATCTGCTCGACAACCGCTACCCGTCGCTCCACGGCCTGCGCGTCCTGGCCATCGTGAGCGTCGTCCAGTACCACGTGACCTGGATCTTCGGCGGCGAGCAGGGCATCCGCATCGACCGCGACTTCATGTGGTCGTCGCTGACCGTCTTCTTCGGGATGGACCTCTTCTTCATCCTGAGCGGGTTCCTCATCGGCTCGATCCTGCTCCGGTCCATCGAGACGAGCGGCACGCAGAACCTCCGCCGCTTCTACCTGCGCCGCATCTCGCGCACGTTCCCCGCGTACTACGTCGTCTTGACGTTCCTCGCGCTCACCATGCCGCTCACCGCCGCGCAGCGCGCCCACTTGCCGTGGGAGTACGTCTACGCGACGAACTTCATGCCGCTCGGGCGGCACGAGATCGTCATGTTCTGGGGCTGGTCGCTCGCGCTCGAAGAGCAGTTCTACCTCACGGTTCCCCTCCTCTTCTTCGCGCTCACGCGCATGAAGACCGACACGCGGCGCATGATCTTCTTGATCGCGCTCTGGGCGAGCGCGCTCGTCCTGCGGCTCGTCATCTTTTTCCCCGGGCGGCCGTGGACGGACCTCGATCTCTACGACACGCTCTATTTCCGCCCGCTCACGCGCTTCGACACGCTCGTCGCGGGCATCGTCTTGGCGTTCGTCCACAAGCGCTGGGGCAGCGACGTGACGGCGTGGCTCGAGAAGCCGTCCCACCGCGGCCTTCTGGCGCTCGTCTCGCTCGCGTGCTTCTGGCTGCTCATCGAGCCCGACATGTTCGGCGACGCGAACGTCCAGCTCGTGCACGTCTTCGCCTGGGGGTCGGTCACGAGCGTCATGTACTTCGGGTGGTTGCTCCTGCTCCTGCACGGCGATCGGGAGGGCTGGATCCCGCGGTTTTTGTCGCTGCCGATCTTCCGACGCATCGCCACGCTCGGGTACGGCGTCTACCTCATCCACATCCCGATCTGCGACCAGCTGCTCGTCCCCGCGGCGCGCGCCCTTCAAGAGCGGAACGTGCCGATGACGATCATCTGGCCGCTCTCGCTCGCGGCGCTCATGCTCCTGTCGCTCGGGCTCGCGTACGTCCTGCACGTCCTCATCGAGAAGCCGTCGCTGCGCATTCGCGAGCGCATCGCGGGGTGACTCACGAGCGCGTCGCTGGGCGCGGCGGCGCGACCGCTCAGCGCACGGGCGAGGGGGCGGCGTCGCGGACGTCGAACGGATGGCCGAAGCCCACCTTCGGGAGATCGGCGAGGAAGATCGCCGTGCGCGTGTCGGAGATCCAGACGAACTTCGACGGATCGCGATCGAACTCGAACCGGAGGCGCATCGAGTCTTTGGTGCCGGCGTCGAGCACGGTCACGCGCATCCCCTTCGTGCGGAACTCGTCGCCCTTCTTCAGAGGGAGGTCCGAGCGGCGGTAGAGGCTCCGCTCGCCCTCCGGGTAGATGCCCCCCGGAGGGACGACGAGGTCGAGCGTGCGCGGCCCCTGACGAAGGGCAAGCGCGTGCCCCGCCTGCGAGAGCACGAACCAGCGCGGCGGCGGCGACTTCGGGTCGAGCGCGAACGGCATGAAAAAGACGCTCGCGAGCGCGCGGAAAGCGGCCACGGGCGTGCGCTTGGTGTCGGCCACGTTCGCGCGGACGAACTCGACGCGGTGGACGAGATCGAGCGCCGCCAAGCGGTGCCCCTCGGCTTTGAGCCACGACGTCCCCGGACCGTGGACGAAATGCGCGAACGCGAGGCCCAGCGCAGCGAGCGACATCCACCCCGTCCTCGGGCCCGAAGACGGGCCCGCCGTCGGCGAGCGCGCGGCGTCTTCGCTCTGTGGGAACCACGCGAGATCGACGACGATGGCGACGACGCTCGCGATGCCGATCATGCTCGCGCCGAGGAGACGCGGCGCCGGCGCGGCGGCGAGGACCGGGACGATCGCGAGCAGCGAGCCGTAGAGCATCCAGGCAGCGAACGTGCGCGACGCGGGCTCGAGGCGCGCGAAGGTCACGCGAACGACCGGGATGGCGACGAGGACGGCCGCGGCCAACGCGAGCAAGAGGAAGGTCGGCACGATGGCCCCGGCGCGCCACCAGACGACGTCGAACGTGAGCCAGCCGGCGCCGAGGAGCGAGGCGGCGCGCATCGGCGCGTTCGCGAGGAAGGCCGCCGTGTCGTGGATCGGGTCGGTGTAGAACCCCGACGCCGCGGCGCCGTAGCGGAGCCACGTGCGGAGGCCGAGGTAGAGGAGCGCGGGCGCGGCGAACGGGAGCCACCCCGTCGTGCGGCGAGCGACGGGCTCACCGCGGCGGACGAGATCGAACGCGAGCACGTACCCGCCGAACGTGAACGCGTACTCGCCGCCGCCGAAGAACGCGAGCAGGAAGGAGACGAACACGGCGACGGCTTGGAGCGGACGGCGCTCGTCGCGCCAGCGCGCATAGAAGAGGAGCCCTAGGCCGCCGAAGACGAGGGAGAGGAGCGTCTCGCGGTTCGCGAGCCAGCCGATGGGCAGCGCGTGGCACGGCGCGAGCGCGAAGACGAAGGTGGCGATCCGCGCCGGACGCGGCGCGAGCATGCGGCGAAAGAACGCACGCGCGACCAGCGCGGCCGCGAGCCACCACGCGAACGACACGAGGTGCATCGGGAGCGCGGCGTGATCGAAGAGCCGGTGTTCGACGTAAAGAAGCGCGCTCGCGAGGGGACGGAAGAAGCGGATCGTGAGGCCGCGATCCGTCCACCAGGGCAGAACGCCGCGGTCGAGCATGGGCCCGCGCGTGTCGTCGGCGACGAAGTCGTAGAGATCGAACGGACCACGATGCGCGGGAAAGGTTCCTTCCACCATCGACGCTTGCAGGAAGTCGTCGAGGAAGAGCGGCGCGCGGATCGCCGGCGAGAAGATCAGCGCACCCAGGACGACCAGCACACACACTTCGATACGACTCGAAAGATGCGCTTTTCGTGCGGGAAAAGAGGATGCCCTGGATCTCATGGGACCACTCGGTTCGTCGGCATTTCTTTGGCGCGAAGGAGGCGAACGAGCACGAACTGGACACGACATTGTCCATGTCGGGCTCGCTCGTGAGGCGATCGGGACCTTTTCTTACGCACGCGCTTCCTTCACAATGCCATCATGCCCATGAAATACACCACCGCCTCCAGATACGCATTCGCCATTGGTGCACTGTTCATTGCCGTGGCCTGCTCTTCCGAGAGCAAGAAGCCGAGCGCCGACGAGGAGGAGTCGTCGAACACGGACGATTCGAACACCGACGACGGCAACGACAACGGCAACGGCAACGGCAACGGGACGACGGACCCCGGAACGACCGATCCTGGGACGACGGACCCCGGCAATCAGGTCTGTACGCCGTCGTGCACGTCCGACAGCGATTGCCAGAGCACCTGTCCCTCGACGGGCGGAGCGACGGCCTGTTGCGATTTGTCGGCGCACACTTGCTTCAACACGACGGAAGCCGCCTGTCCCGTCCCGGCCACCGACGACGCCGGAGCGGACGGCGCACCTCCGGCGTACTGATTTCTCGCAGGAGGCCTCGGGCGTACGCCAGCGGAAGCAGAGGCACCGTGACGCCGCTCCCGGTCACGGCGCGAGCTCTGCTCCGCTCGCGTGAGGCAGCTCGTCGAGCAGACGAGCCGGAAGATCGAACCGCACGATCATCGATTGCCGCGCGCGCGAGATGCGCGCTCCTTGGAGCCACTGGAAGCCTCGAGCGTCCGCCTCGCCGCTGGGCGCGGGCTTGGTGAGCTCCGAGATCCATGCCTTGGCGGATTGCTCCGCGGCCGCGCTCGCGGCGTCGTCCTCGTAGCGCAGGACGATCCGAGCCCCCGCCTTCGCCGGGTCGAGCGCCACCGTGCCGTCGACGATCTTCTTCACGAGCGGACCGAACGTCGCGCTCTCGTCGAGGCGACGGCGGCGGACGAACGTGGCGGCGTCGATGCGCAGCACCGCCAGCGCGTCGGGCTCGAGCTCCGGCCTTCGCGCGCGCCGCGGAGAGGCGAAGAGCTGGCGCGCGCGCATCCGCGCCCGTCCGAGAGCGACGACCCACGTGCGCTCCGGGAGCACGAACACGGAGGCCGAGACGTCGTCCGACCCGGGATCCGTGTCGACGGAGCGGACGACGTCGTATTCCCGCGCGACCGAAGGGCCGTCGAGGCGGCGGAGGAGCGGCTCGCCGCGCGCGTCGGTGATGCGCTCGGGATCGAGATCGGCCGGGACGCCGCGGAGCACGGCCACGGCGTCGCTCCGCGGATCGGCGTGCGCACCGCCGAGACCGACGACGATTTCCTCGGCTTCTTCGGTGGCGCGGAGCGCGATGTCGCCGCCGATGCGGCTCTCCGCGCGGGCGAGGCGCAGCAAATTCTTGAAGAACGTCCCGTAGACGGGATCGCGGGCGATGGCGCGCGGGCGAAGGACGATGCAGAGCTCGGGCATCGGCGAAAAGAGCGCCTCCCACGACGGTTCGAGGGGGCGCCGTTGGGCGGTCACCGCCGGGCGCGGCTCGGCGCACCCCGCGAGGGCCACGCCCGCCGAGAGCAGCACGAACACGCGGAGCGCGAGGGCGGCGCTCCGGCGCGCGATCATCGCGGGCTCGCCTTCGCGACCCGTTCGAGCATCCACTGGACCGTCTCGTCGAGCGACAGGCGGCTCGAATCGACCAAGATCGCGGTCTCGGCGGGCTTGAGCGGGGCGATCTCTCGGCCCTCGTCCTGGGCGTCGCGCTGCTGGACGTCGGCGAGCGTCTCCTCGAAGGAGACGTTCGTGCCGCGCGCGACGAGCTCCTCGTGGCGACGGCGCGCGCGGACCTCGGCGCTCGCCGTCAGGAAGAATTTCACCTCGGCGTCGGGGAAGACGACCGTGCCGATGTCGCGCCCCTCGAGCACGACACCGCCCTGCGCGCCGGCCATGCGCTGCAGATCGAGCAGCGCGGCGCGTACGTCGGGGTGCGCGGAGACGCGGCTCGCCCCCTGCCCGATCTCGCGCGTGCGGATGGCGTCCGACACGTCTTCATCCGACAGCCGGACGCGCAAGCCGCGCTCCGGATCCCGCTCGAACACGATGGCCTGCCGAGCGACGAGATCGTGCGTCAACTGCGCGACGCGCGGGCCGTCGTCGAGCGGAACCCCGGCGCGCGTCGCCGCGAGCGCGACCGTTCGGTAGAGGGCCCCCGTGTCGACCATGACGAAGCCGAGGGCCTCGGCGAGGCGTCGGGCCACGGTGCTCTTGCCGGCTCCGGCGGGTCCGTCGATGGCGACGATGGGACGCGTACGCACACTCACGCGGCGCTTGTTATCACGAGCCCGTCGTGACGTCGACGCGCGCGCCGAGCGCCCGGAGCGTGCCGACGAACCGCGGGAAGCTCGTTCCGATGCAGTCGCAATCGACGATCGTCGACGGCCCGCTCGCCCCCAGCGCGAGCACCGCGGCCGTCATCGCGATGCGGTGGTCGCCGCGGCTCTCGATGCGCGCGGGCGCGAGCGCATCTTGCCGTCCCTCGATGACGAGGCCGTCGGGGAGCTCCTCGGCGGTGACACCGAACGCCCGCAGGATCCCCGCCATGGTGGCGATGCGATCGCTCTCCTTGACGCGGAGCTCTTCGGCGTCCCGGATGGTCGTCGTGCCGTGCGCGCGCGCGGCGAGCGCACAAAGGACGGGGATTTCGTCGATCGCGCGCGGAACGAGCTCGCCGCCGACGAGGACGCCGCGGAGCGGCTGGTGCCACGCGGTGATCTCCGCGATGGGCTCGCCCGCTTGGTCGCCTTGCGGCACGATCGCGAGCCCGGCGCCCATGTGCTGGGCGACGTCGAAGAGCCCGGTGCGCGTCGGGTTCGTGCCGACGCGGCGGACGGTGACGCGCGAGCCCGGGATGGTCTGCGCCGCGACCAAGAGGAACGCGGCCGCCGAGGGATCGCCCGGGATGTCGATCTCGAACGCCGGCATCTTCCCGTCCCACCCCGCCGGATCGAGCTCGACGACGGTGCCGACCGCTCGGAGCGGGACGCCGAGCGCGTGCATCATGCGCTCGGTGTGGTCGCGCGACAGGCTTGGCTCGCGCACGTACGTCGTGCCGTGGGCGTACAAGCCCGAGAGCAGGAGGGCGCTCTTGATCTGCGCGCTCGCGACGGGGCTGTCGTACTCGATGGGTCCGAGGTACGCGCCTTCGGGCAATGGACCGATGCGCAGCGGCGGCAGGATTTCGCCCGCCTTCGTGGGGTGCGACGCGCCTTCGATGATCGCGCCACGCGAGCGGAGGGGGCCAGCCACGCGCATCATCGGCCGCCGCGTCAGTGACGCATCGCCGACGAGCGTCGACACGAACGGCTGCGCCGAGAGGACGCCGGCGAGGAGGCGCATCGTCGTGCCGGAGTTGCCGCAATCGAGCGCGTGCGCCGGCGCCTGCAAGTCGAACAGCCCCTTGCCGTGGACGCGGAGCTCGCCCGAAGACCCCTTGCCGTCGCTTTCGACCTCGTCGACGACGACGCCCATCGCGCGCATCGCGTTCGCCGTCGAGACGTTGTCTTCGCCGTGCGAAAAGCTCGTGATGCGCGAGACGCCCTCGGCCAGCGCCGAAAAGAGGAGCGCGCGGTGCCCGATGCTCTTGTCGGACGGGACGGGCACGCTCCCGACGAGCGGCTTTTCCTGCGGATGAACGACGATGTTCGTCATGGATTCGACCGACTCACCGACCGAGCCACTGCGGCGCGGACGCGATGATCTGGCGGAGCGACGCGTCGTCGACCGAGAGCTGCACCTGCACGTCGGTCTTCTCCGTCTTGACGGAGGTGTCTTGGATCTTGATGCCGAACACCGCGAGGAGGTTCGACAGCCCGAGCGCCTGCGAGATCCCCTTCGACGCCGACTCGGCGGCGGCCTCGTCGGGGTACGACAAGCTACCGGCGAGCTGGATGCCGGGCTTCTTGAACGCCGCCACGAGGCGGAGCATGCGCAGGCTCTGGACGAACGACACCGGCACTTGGCGAAGGACCTCCGCGGGGGCGGGCGTCGTCGCGAAATCGCCGGCGACGGCCGCGGCGGCGCCGGGCGTCTCGATCGTCTCGATCATCCACGAGGGCAGATCGCGCTTGACGCGCTTGTCGGCGATCCGCTCGAGCACGCGGCGGATACCGCTCTCGGTGCCCGCGATGGCGCGCGTGCCCGAGAGGAGCGTGAAGCCGACGTTGTTCGCCGTGTAGACGTCGTGATCGGCGTACTTCGACGCCACGAGCGGCACGCCGCTCTTCGTGGGCGTGTTCGACGCGACCATCTGCTTGATCTTGGCCTCGTCGAACCGGCCGACGACGATCGCGGCGACGTCGACGCCCTGGTACGAGTAGCTCGCGAGCGTCACGCGATCGACGTCGCGCGAGGCCTGGAAGCCCGCCTCTTCGCCGAGGGGAACGTAGGGCTCGAGCAGCTTGGCCAGATCGGCGCCGAAGGTCTCGCTGCCGAAGAAGGCGCGCCCGTCGATGGTCGCGAGCGCGATGGCGCTGCCGGGAAGGAGCGCGAGCGCGTCGTCGAGCTTCACTTCGGCCTCGGGGCTCTTGGCCCCCTGCCCCGCGTCGCCACCGCCGCACGCCGCGAGCCCCGCCGTCGCACACACCAGGAGAAGCGATCCAAGCCACGGCCGGACGGCCCGAAAGCGAAAAGGATTCATCGCCCCGAGACTACCAGCACCGGCCGCGCGGGCCACGCAAGAACCTCGGGCCCGAAACCGCGGCCCACTCCTGCCCCTACCCTCGCCCTGCCCGCCCCGAGGCGGCCCGGCTCCGCGACACCGCCGAACACGCGAGCGGCCAGCGAACGACCGACCACGCGAGCGGCCAGCGAACGACCGACGCCGCTCACGCCGAGGGGAACGACCCCAGCACCTTGAAGAACTTGGCGCGGCGGCGGAGCTCTTCGAGGGCACCGATGATGGGCCGGTCGGTCGCGTGTCCCTGGACCTCCACGAAGAAGAGGTACTGCCAGCTCGCGCTCGGCGTCGGACGCGACTGGATCTTCGTGAGGTTCACCCCGCGCTCGGCGAATTGTCGAAGCACTTCGTGAAGTGCCCCGGGCGAATCGTCGACGGCGAACACCAGCGCCGTCGCGTCGTCCCCCGAGCGGGCCGCCGGGCGCGATCCGACGACCGCGTACCGGACGCGCTCTTCGCCTTCGTCCCGGACGTTGCGGCGCAGGATCTCGAGCCCGTGCTCGGCGGCGATCGACTCGTGGGCGAGCGCGGCCGTGCGCGGATCCGACGCCGCGAGCTGGCACGCCGCCATCGGGGTCCGCACGTCGACGATCTGGGCGGACGCGAGCTCGGCTTCGAGGAAATGGGCGGCGCTCACGCGATCGCCGGCCGTCACGTACACCTTCTCGATCTCCGCGAGCGACGACGCCTTCGTCGCGAGCTGGAGGTTCACGACCGTCTCGAAGCAGAGGACGACCTTCAAATCGCTCTCCGTGAGCGAGACGATCGTCGATTGCAGGAGGCCGTCCGTGCGCGTCTCGTACGGGACCACGGCGTAGTTCGCGCGCTGGCGGGTGACCTCGTCGAGCGCCGCAGAGGTCGTCTCGCACGCCGTGAACGAGGCGGCGACGCCGAAGCGGCTCCTCGCCGCGGCGTGGGCGAACGCGCCTTCGAGCCCCGCGTAGGCGACGACGACGGGTTCCTCGAGCGAAAGGCACGTCGCGAGGACTTCACGGTAGATCTCGCGGAGCGCCGCCGGCGGGACGTCGCCGGTCGCGCCTTGCAGGAACTGCTCGATCTGGGCGCGATCGGGCAGCGCCACGACGGACGGCACGGATTTGCGCAGCTCGCCGATCTTCTTCGAGAGCTTCGCGCGGCGCTCGAGGACGCTCCGCAGCGAGGCATCGAGCTTGAGAATCTCCTGGCGCAGCTCGTCCACTTCTCGGCGCTTGTCCGTCATGGTTCGACCTACGATAGCACCGTGGTCACCAAGGAGGATCTCGCGGAGCTGCGTGAGAAGTACGTCCGCATTCGCGGGCTCCGTCGCGCCCACGACCGCGCGCGGACCGATCCGCGGTTCGTCGAGCCCGATCCGACCGAGGAGCTCCGCGCGCTCGCCGCGGCGTGGCCCGGCGCGCTCCGCGAGCTCGACACGCTGCCGCTCGCGCAAGTCGACGCACGCATCGACGCCCTCGGGGCGATCGACGAAGCCGACGCCGCCGAACCCTGGATGATCGCGCAGGTTCGCTTCCATCGCCTCGCGCGCGGCGCGCTCGCCGCCAAGCGGTGGACGAACGACGAACGACGAGCGGACGCCGCGCACGCGCCTCGCTCCATCGAGCGCCCGTCGTTCGCTGCGGCCATGGCGTCCGAGCCGCACGGACGCGACGCCATGGCGTGGCAAGAGGCGCTCGACGCGATCGCCCGGCCGCCCGGACGAAGCCTCACCGGCGTCGTCTTGGCGCGCCTCGCCGAAGAGCTCGGGATTTCCGCAGGCGCCGCGCGGCTGCTCGTCTTTCCGAAGCGCGAACGCGGCGGATGAAACGCGCGCGGATGCGGCGCGCGCGGATGAAACGCGGTCGACCGAGGGCTCGCGCGGCGATTCAGCCGTTCGAGCCCGAGCCGCCCGACGAGGACGAGCTCGTGGACGCGGGCGCCGTGCTCGACGAGCCGCCGGAAGACGAGGCGGTCGACGTCGACGCGCTCGCCGTATCGCCCGACGAGCTCCCGCTCGCGCTGCTCGAGCCCGAACCGCCCGACGACGAACCGCCGCCGCCACCCGACTTGTTGCTCGAAGACGAGTACAAATCGGCGTACCAGCCGCCGCCCTTCAGGATGAAGTTTCCACCGCTGATCTGGCGCTTGGCGCTGGCGTGTCCGCACTTCGGACACGTCTCGATGGGGGCCGCGGAGATCTTCTGAATCTCTTCCCAGTGGTTCTGGCAATCCGTGCAGACGTATTCGTAGGTCGGCATGCGCTTTCCGCGGCGAGGTATGTCTGGACGCCCTATCCTGTCAAGGGAGCCGCAGGTTCGGACGCGACATTTCGGTCGATGGCGGCCCTCTCTGGCCGGCGTCCGACCGGTGCATGTCGCCGCCCGCGAGGAATCGACGCTGCCGCCCGCTCCGAACGCTGAACGGACTTGCTTGTGCGTTCGTTCAGGGCTAGCCACTGAACAGTGACCGTACGTGCGGTGACGCTACGTTGGGTCCGACCGCCTGCGAAGGCGGCGTCGACGCACGCAACCCTGGCTGCCACGGGGTGCCGCCCACTGGGCCGGCTCCGTTGATCCCTCCATGAAAATCAAACGCCTCGAGCTCAGCGGCTTCAAATCCTTCGTCGATCGCACGGTCGTCCATTTCGACCACGCCATCATGGGCATCGTCGGTCCGAACGGATGCGGGAAGTCGAACATCGTCGACGCCATCCGCTGGTGCATGGGCGAGCAGAGCGCCAAGCACCTGCGCGGACGGAGCATGGAGGACGTGATCTTCAACGGCTCGGAGTCGCGCCCCGCCGCGGACTACGCCGAAGTCACCCTCACCTTCGAGAACGACGATCCGGTCGATCTGCCGATCGAATACAAGGACTACGCGGAGATCGCGGTCACGCGGCGCCTCCATCGGAGCGGCGACAGCGAGTACCTGATCAACAAAACGCCGGTGCGTTTGAAGGACGTCACCGACCTGTTCCTCGGGACCGGCGTCGGCACGAAGGCGTACTCGATCGTCGAGCAAGGCAAGATCGGCCTCATCGTCAGCGCCAAGCCCGAAGATCGCCGCTTGCTCATCGAAGAGGCCGCCGGCATCACGAAGTTCAAGAGCCGCAAGCGGCAGGCCGAGCGCAAGATGGAGCTCACGCAGCAGAACCTGCTGCGCGTCGGCGACATCGTCGCGGAGATCGAGCGCAACCTCGGATCGCTCAAGCGGCAAGCGGCGAAGGCCGAGCGTTACCTCTCGTACCGCAGCGAGCTCGAGGATTTGCAGCTCCACGACGCGGCCCACAAGTTCCTCGAGCTCCGGGGGTGGATCGTCCTCGAGAGCAGCGAAGTCGAGCGATTCACGGCGGAGGCCGAGAGCGCGCGCGAGGCCCTCGCGGCGCGCGAGGCCGAGCTCGAGAGCACGCGGAACGAGGCCCTCGCGGCCGAAGAAGCCCTCGAACAGGCGCAGACGAGCGCATTTTCGGCGGACAACGAGGCGCGCGCCGAACAGGCCGCCATCGAACGCGCGGCCGATCGGTTCGAGAGCCTGAAGCGGCGCGAGCAGCAAGCCGAGAGCGAGCTCGCGGAGCTGCGCGAGCAAGAGGCGCTCCTCGCGCGCGAACGCGAGACCGTCGAAGCCGACGTCGCGCTGCTCGAGGCCGGGGAGAGCGGCGAAGCGAACGTGCTCGCAGGCTACGAAGCGGACCTCGCCGAGGTGCGGGCCGAGCTCGAGGCAGCAGAGCGGCAAGTCGCGGAGCTGCGGGCGTCGACGAACCGCGCCGAGACGGACGTGGCGACCTCGCAGGCGAAGCTCGAAGGCTTCGACCGGCGCAAGCAGGAGATGCTCGCGCGCCACGAGAAGCTCGGCTACGAGCGCGAGGATCGCGAGAGCAGCTTGCTCGAGCTCCGCGCGCGACGGGATCAGCTCGCGCTCGCGATCGACGATCTGCGCACGGGCAAGGTGACGACCGCCGAGGAGCGGACCGAGCTCGAGGAGCGGCTCGCGGGCTTGCGGCGCGCCATCACCGAGAGCGAACAGGCGCTCGACGAGGCGAAGTCCGAAGCGTCGAAGAAGCGCTCGCGGCTGCACGCGCTCACCGAGATGCACGCGCGGCGCGAGGGCGTCGGCGCGGGGGCGAAGGCGCTCATCGACACGAAGGATCCGGCGCTCCGCGGCCTGTTCGCCGACCGCGTGGAGGCGCCGGCGGAGTTCACCGCGGCGCTCGCGGGCTGGCTCGGCAGCCACCTCGAAGACGTCGTCGTCGACGATCTCGATCGCGGCATCGAGCGGCTCGCGGAGCTGGCGACGTCGCGCAAAGGACGCGCGACGATCGTGGCGAACGTGCCGCCGCACGTCGCGGGCAAGGCGTCGCCGCTCGCGTCGGTGGAGGATCGGACGGGGGTGCTCGGCACGCTCGTCGACGTGCTCCGCTATGCGCCGACCGACGAGGCGCTGGTCCGCGCGATCGTCGGCGACGTCGTCGTCGTGGAGGACGTGGAGGCGGCGAAGCGTCTCCGCGCGTGCACGACCGTCGACGTCGTCACCCGCGACGGGACGGTGTTCCACGCCGACGGGCGCGTCGAAGGCGGGACGGGCGAAGACGTCGCGGCCCACATGCTCGACGTCGCGCGCGAGATCCGCGAGCTCGGCGTCGAGGTCGAGCGGCTCGACACGCTCGTGACCGAGCGGCTCACGCACCACCAGGGCCTCCGGGTGCAGATCGGCGACACGCAAGGCGCCCTCGAGCGCGCGCGCCACGAGGCGCATCAGAGCGAGCTCGCCCTCGTCCACGCCGAGAAGGATCTGCGCGCCGCGGAGACGGAGATCGAGGCCCATGGCAAGCGCCTCGAAGCGCTGGGCGTCGAGCTCGAAGATCTGAACGCGGCGCTCGCGGAGGCCGACGTCGAACGCGCGGGCGCGCAGGAGATCCTCGAGACGGCGAAGGCGCTCATCGAGACGCTCGGCGGCGACGTCGTCCGCGCCGAAGCGAGCGCGACGGAGTGGCGGGAACGTTCGCTCGCGCAGCAAGCGCTCGTCCTGGAGCGGAAGGTGGCGCTCGCGGGCGCGCGAGAGAAGTTGACCGCCGCGCGTGGCACGCTCCAGCGCCTGTCACGCAGCGAGAGCGAGCTCGCGGATCGAAGCCGCCGCCTCGACGCGGAGCTCGCCGAGGGCGCGCGCGACATGGGAGAGACCGCCGCGCTCCTCGTCCGTCACCGCGAACGGCTCCAGGAAGCCACGGCGGCCGCCACCCTCGCGCACGCGCTCCTCACCGACGCGCGCACGGCGCACGATGCCCTGCGCGCCGCGCTCCAGGAGCGCGAAGGCTCGCTCAAGGATCTGCGCACGCGCGCCGACGCGGCGAAGGAAGGGCTCACGCAGCACGAGCTCGCCCTCCGCGAGCGAGAGCTCGCCCTCGGCCACCTCGTCGAAGGCGTGCGCGACAAATTCCGCGGGCTCGAGCTCGCGCGGGTGGTCGGCGACTACCACCTCCGCCCGCCGCCGGACGCCGAGTCGCGCACGCGCATCTCGGAGCTCGCTGGGCTCATCGATCGCATGGGCAGCGTCAACCTCGACGCGATGCGCGAGCACGAAGAGGCCGAGAAGCGGTTCGCCTTCTACACGGAGCAGAAGGCCGACCTCGACAAGGCGCTCGCCGATCTCGCGCACGCCATCCAGCAGATGAACCGCGAGAGCAAGAAGCTCTTCGAGGACACGTACAACGCGGTCAACGCGCGCTTCCAGGAGATCTTCCCGAAGATGTTCCGCGGCGGCCGCGCGGAGCTTCGCCTGACGAACCCGCAGGACATGCTCGAGACGGGCATCGAGATCGTCGCGCAGCCGCCGGGCAAGAAGCTCGCGAGCATCGAGCTCATGAGCGGCGGCGAGAAGGCGCTGACGGCCGTGTCGCTCATCTTCGCGATCTTCCAGATCAAGCCGTCGCCGTTCTGCGTGCTCGACGAGGTCGACGCGCCGCTCGACGAGGCGAACGTCGGTCGCTACTGCGAGATGATCCGCGAGATGACGGACAAGTCGCAGTTCATCCTCATCACGCACATCAAGAAGACGATGCAGCTCGTCGACATGCTCCACGGCGTGACGATGGGCGAGCCGGGCGTGTCGCGCCTGGTGAGCGTGAAGGTCAGCGAAGCGCAGCAGAAGGCGGCGAAGACCCCCATTCGCACCGCCGCCGTCGCTTGATTTGGGCCGATCCCTGCGCGCTCCCTGCGTTGGGCCTCCTCGCCGTACGGAAGTACGGCTTCGTCGGCCCGCCTTGGGAGCGCTTGGTCTCGG
>JBGAHN010000153.1:0-13706 GCA_044226145.1 Labilithrix sp.
GCGCCTCCGCGGTGATGTTCGCGGCGCGCTGCATCGTCGCGAGATCGTCGGCGCCCTTGAAGAGCCGCATCTCGTGGACGACCGTCGCGGACGTTCACCGCGCCTGCGGGCTCTGACGTGCCGTCCACGACTGTCGGCGTGCGAACCTGCACGCCGACGGAGCGCGCGTTTGGCCCCGCGGAGGCTTCGTGCGTAGGATGAGCGCGTGGAGCTCGCCGCGCTGAAAGAGAAATTCGTCACGCACCTGCGCGACGAAAAGCGCGCGTCACCGAACACCGTCATGGCGTACGGGCGCGATCTCGACGGGCTCCTCGCGTTCATGGAGGCCCGCGCGGCCGAGTCTTCGCGACCGATGCCCGCGGGGCTCCCCGACATCTACCTCTTGCGCGGCTGGCTCGGCGATCTGTCGCGCCGGTGCAAGCCCTCGTCGATCGCGCGCAAGCTCGCGAGCGTTCGTGCGTTCGGTCGGTGGCTCAAGAAGAACGGCCACGCGCGCGTCAATCCGGCCGAGCAGCTCGCGAGCCCGAAGGTGCGGCGCGAGCTGCCGACGTTCCTCTCGGCGGAGGACGCCGCGGCCGTCGTCGAGGTGCCGGACGAAGACAACGTGACGTCGAAGCGCGCCGAAGAGGCCGTCGCCAAGCGTGATCGCGCGCTGCTCGAGCTCCTTTATGGAGGCGGGCTCCGCGTTTCGGAGGCGTCGAACCTCGATTTCGAGCAGCTCTCGCTCGACGAGAAGTGCGCGCGGGTCTTCGGCAAAGGCCGGAAGGAGCGCCTCGTTCCGTTGGGCCGGAGCGCGATCGCGGCGCTCCGCGCGTGGCTCGCCGTCCGTCACGAGCTCGCGCACGAAAAGACCCGCGCGCTCGATCCTCGCGCCGTCTTCGTCTCGACGCGCGGCCGGAGGCTCGGTCCGCGGGCCATCCAGCTCCTCGTCCGGCGCTACGGGATGCTCGGGGCCTCGCGCGCCGACCTCCATCCCCACGCACTTCGGCACACGTGTGCCACCCACCTGCTCGACGGCGGCGCGGATTTGCGGGCCATCCAAGAGGTGCTCGGCCACGCGTCGCTCTCGACGACCCAGCGTTACACCCACGTTTCCGTCGCGCATTTGCTCGCCGTCTACGACGCCGCGCATCCTCTCGCGAAGAAGCGTGCGGTCGAGTAGAACTCGCCTCCGTGCTTTGGGCGATCTTTCGACTCGTGCTCGCCGTCGGTGGAGCTTGCGTCGGCTCCCTCGTCGTTTCGTTCGTCGAGGCCGGGGCCGTCGCGCGCGCCGCCGAAGCGACCGGCGCCACCGCCGCGCCCGGGAGCGCCCTCGCTCCGCTCCTGCTCGGCCTCTTCTTGCCGGTCGCGATCGGCGTCGGCGTCGGCGTCGGCGGGGCGTCGTTCGTCGCCGAGCCCGACGCGATGCGGAGCCCGTGGGATTGGCTCTCGCTCCTGCGCGAGGGGGCCGTCCTCGACAAGCTCCGCCGGGCCGCCATCGCGCCGCTGGCGATGTTCGTCGGCTTCGGGTTCTGCGTCGGCGCCGCGCACCTCGGCCTCCGCACGCTCGCCGTCGGCACGCCCCGCGCGAGCGGTTGGGCCCTCGCCGCGGCATCGATGACGTGGATGGTCGCGCTCGTCGCCGTGGCGGTCGCGCTCCTGCCCCTCGTCCGACGAACGCTCGCCTTCGGCGCCGAGGCCTTCCCGCGTCTCCTCGATCCGGTCTTCACGGGGGGCGTCGCGCTGGTCGTCGTCCTCGCGCTCTTCGGGTTCGGCATCGCCCGCGGCGACGTCGGCGGCGAAGGGGGAGGGTGGCTCGGGATCTTCGGCGTCCTCCGTCGTCCGGAACTCGATCTCACGCCGGTGTTCGAGTTGGTCGTGATCGCCGCGTTCGCGTACGTGGGCGCCCTCGCGTTCTGTCGGCGTCGGATTTCGCTCGCCCCGTCGAAGGCGTCGCGCCCGCTCTGGGTCGGGTTCGCCGGATCGATCGTCGCCGTGGGCGTTCTCTTTTCCTTCTGCGCGCGGGCCTCGTCGGCGCTCGACGCCGACCCTTCGCTCGCGCGCGGCATCGAGGGCGCGGCCCCCCTGGGCAAGACGGCGCTCGGCGTCCTTCGGCGCGCGACCGACCGCGACAAGGACGGCGCGTCGAGCCGGTTCGGTGGCGGTGATTGCGACGATCGCAACCCGCACGTCAACCCCGAGGCGCTCGACGTCCCGGGCAACGGCATCGACGAAGACTGCTCGGGCGCCGACACCCCCGCCCCCGCCGTCGACGCGGCGACCGTCACGTCCGCGGCGTCGACGCCCCGCACGCCGCGAAGCGTGCACAACGTCGTGCTCATCACGATCGACACGTTGCGCACGGACGTGGGCTTCCTCGGTTACCGCCCGTCGCCGACGCCGAACCTCGACGCGCTCGCCGACAAGAGCGCCGTCTTCGAGCGCGCGTACGCGATGGCCTCGTACACGGGCAAGAGCGTCGGACCGATGCTCATCGGCAAATACCCGAGCGAAACGCGCCGCGACGGGAGCCACTTCAACACGTATTTCGCCTCGAACACGCTCGTCGCCGAGCGCGCGCACGACGCCGGCTTCCGGACGTTCGCCGCCCACTGCCATTGGTATTTCCGCAACCCGACGGGGCTGAACCAAGGCATGGACGTCTGGGACACGTCGGCCATCCCCTCGGGCATGGGCGACAACGACACGACGATCTCGAGCGACCGCATGGCGGACGCGGCGCTCCGGCTCCTCGCGGCCAAGGAGAACGTCGCGCCGGTCGGCGCCGACGAATCGAAGCCCGACGAATCGAAGCCCGACGAATCGAAGCCGGGCGCGGGACACTTCTTCGCGTGGTTCCACTTCTTCGATCCGCACGCGCAGTACGTCCCGCACCCGGAGGCGCCGGCCTTCGACGGCGCGAAGGCCGCCAAGAACCTCTACGACGGCGAAGTCTGGTTCACCGACAAGCACGTCGGCCGCGTCCTCGACTACGTCGCCTCTCAACCGTGGGCGAAGGACACGGCCATCGTCGTCACCGCCGATCACGGCGAGGCCTTCTCGGATCACGGTATGAATTGGCACGGTCGTGAGCTCTGGGAGTCGCTCGTGCGCGTGCCCTTGCTCGTCTACGTACCGGGCGAGAAGCCCACGCGCGTGCCCGTCAAGCGATCGCACATCGATCTCGTCCCGACGTTGCTCGAGCTCATGGGGCTCCCGCTCCCCGAAGCGGCCGGCGAGCTCCGCGGCCGGAGCCTCCTCGCCGACGTGGCCGTGACCGACGGCCGCTTCGAGGAGCGCGACGTCTTCATCGACATGCCCGCCGGCCCGTACAACACCGCGCGGCGCGCGCTCGTCACGGGCCCGACGCCCGGGACGAAGCTCATCCACTTCGGTGGCGCGAACTACCAGCTCTACGATCTCGCGACCGATCCGGCCGAAGCCCACGATCTCGCCGCCGACAAAACGCAGCGCGACGCCGTCGTCGCGCGCATGCAGGCGCTGCGCGGCCAGCTCGAAGAGATCGAGGTCAAGCCGAGCCCGTAGCTGGCGCGCCGAGAGGCAAGCTGCAACCCGAAGCTTGCCTCGGCACGTCCGGTGCGCGTCGTCGTCGTTGGTCACCCGCTTGCTCCGCGTGGGCTTCGGTCATGGCGATGCTGGACGAGCTGCCGTCACCGCACGCACGGGTGTCGAGCGCCGCATTGCGCGCGTGCGTCGTCGGGGCACGTGTGGCCTCGGCCGCGGTGCTCGCGCTCGCGTGCTGGTCGCTCGTCGCTTCCTCGGAGCATGCGTCGCTCGATCGCCTGGCCATGCCGGGGGTCCGCCCGTTCGGAGCGATGCTCCTCTTGCTCCTCGCCGTCGCGCTCGGCTGCGCGAGCCGCCCCGAACCGACGAGGTTGCTCCGCGTCGTCGGTCGCGCGTCGGCCGGCGTCGCCGCCGCGTTCGGCTTGTTCGTCGTCGCGCGGGCGCTGTTCGGCTCGATCCCAGGCATTTTCCCCTGGTTTTCGACGAGCGTGGTCTTGCTCGCGCTGGCGCTCTTGATCGCCGATCGCCGGACCGCCGGAGGCCGCCAGCCCTCCGAATACCTCGCCCTCGCCGTGCTCGCGATCGCGTTCGTCGTCTTCTTCGGGCACGTCTTCGGCGCCCAACTCTCGATGCGGATCGCGGGCTCCGAGCGCCCCACCGGCATGACGTTCGGCGCGACCGTCGGCTTGTTCGTGCTCGCGCTCGGGACGATCTGCGCCATGCCCGAGTCCCGCCTCGTGACCATGGTGTCGAGCACCTTCCTCGGCGGCGTCGTCGCGCGGAGGCTCACCGTCGCGGTCCTGCTCCTGCCGTGCGTCAGCCTGCTCGTGACGCTCGGCCAGCGCGCGTCCCTCGTCGGCGCGGAGCTCGCGGCGACGATCCTCGCGGCCGGCGGGATGTTCGCAGGCATCGTCCTCTTGTACGCGACGGCCAAGACCGTGGACCGCGTCGATCTCCAGCGCAGCGCGGCGATGCGCGAACTGCTTCGCTGGAAGGCGTTCTTCGACAACGCCGCTTCGGGCGCGCTCCTCTCCGATCCCGAGGGCCGCATCCTCCTCGCGAATCCCGCCCTGGCGCGCATGCACGGCTACCCATCGCACGAGCTCGAATCGATGCGGGTCGCCGATCTCATCGCGCCGGAGTGCCGGGAGTCGTGCGAAGCGCAGGAGGCCCTCCTCAGGACCCGAGGACACGCGCGGTTCCGCGCCGATTACATCGACCGCTTCGGCCGGACGTTCCCCGTCATCGTCGACGCGACGTGCGTGAAGAAGGCCGACGGCAGCGTCGACTATTGCATCCACTACGTCCAGGACGTCACCGACTGGCGAACCGCCGAGCGCTACCAATCGATGCTCGCGACCGTGGTCGAGTCGTCGAACGATGCCATCGCGACGCTGTCGCTCCCATCGCTCGACGTCCAGACGTGGAACGCCGCGGCCGAGCGCTTGTTCGGCTGGACCATCGACGAAATCCGGACCGGCCGATATGGCGCCATGCCCTGGGTCCCGCGCGACCGCGGCGCCGAAATCACGCGTATGCACGCGGACTTGGAGCATGGCCGCCGCATCGACACGCTCCCGACCGAGCGGCAACGAAAGGACGGCTCCCGCTTCTTCGCGCTCGTCAACGCGTGGCCGGTCACCGACGCCGAGGGTCGCGTGACGATGTACTCGACGACGACGCGCGACGTCTCGCACGAGCGCGAATCGGCCGAAGCGCTTCGCCGGAGCGAGGAGCGCTACCGCGCGCTGTTCGAGCAGGCGTCCGACGAACGCCTCCGCCTGCAGGCCATCCTCGATCAGATGCCCGACGGGGTCATCGTCGTCGACGCCGACGGCCAGCTCGTCGCCAAAAATCGCGCCGCCGAGGCCCTGTCCGCGTCGCCGCGCGAAATCGCGCCTTCGGGGCGAGAGGTCTTCATCGATCTGCGGAGCCCCACCGGCGATCCGCTCGAGTCGGACGACCTGCCGCTCAACCGCCTCTTGAGGCTCGGCGCGGCGACGCGATCGAAGGAGCTCGTCGCCGTGCTCCGCGACGGTCGGTCCATCCCGCTGCTCGTCAGCGCCGCCGAGGTCCGCGCGCCGCGCGGTGCGCTCATCGGGGCCGTGGAGACGTTCCAGGACATCTCCACGCTCAAGGACATCGAGCGCATGCGCGAGGAGTGGGCGTCCGTCGTCGCCCACGATCTGCGGCAGCCGCTCCACGCCATCGAGCTCAACGCCCAGCTCCTCGAGAAATTCGTCCACGGACTCGAAGGCGCGGACGTCGTGCGTCGCTCGGTTGAGCGCATCGAAGGCGCGGTCGGTCGACTCGACCGGATGATCCGCGATTTGTCGGACGTCTCACGCATCGAAGCCCGCCGGTTGGCGCTCCAGACGTCGTCCGTCGATCTCGTCGAGCTCGCCGAAGACGTGGTCGAGCGGTTCGGCTCCTTGAGCTCCGTCGTCACCACGCACGCGCAGGGCGAGCGTCGACCGATCGTCGCCGATCCGGATCGCGTCGACCAGGTGCTCACGAACCTCCTGTCGAACGCCTTCAAATACGGCGAATCCGGCGGCCCTGTGACCCTCGCGATCGATTTCCGCGACGCGTGCGTCGCCGTGTCCGTCACGAACCGAGGGAAGGGCATCGCCCCCGACGAGGTCGAGCGCGTCTTCAACCGCTTCGAGCGCTCGCGCGAGACGTCGCGGATCGGCGGCCTCGGTCTCGGCCTCTACATTTGTCGGGGCCTCGTCGAAGCCCACGGAGGTCACATCGGCGTCGAGAGCGTCCTCGGGAAGACGACGACGTTCACGTTCACGCTGCCCTACGAGGTGCTGGAGGCTCGCGCGTCGGCGCCGACGCTCCTTGCGTCGCACGCGTCGCCGTCGTCGTGACGAAGCGGCCGTGACGATGCGCCCCGGCTCAGGCGGCGTTCGTGTATTCGGCGACCGAAGCGTCGTTGCCCTGCGTTTCGAGCAGCGAACGCAGGCGCGAACGCGCACGGTGCAGGCGCGAGCGAACGGCGCTCTCGGTGAGATCGAGTTTGTCGGCGATCTCCTGGAGCCCCAGATCCATGTGGTAGTGCGCGACGACGACGTCGCGGTAATCGTCCGGCAGCTCCTTGAGGGCGTCGCGCACGCGCGCGTCGCGCTCACGGGCGAACACGAGGACGTCGGCCGCCTGTTCGTCGCGCTCGGCGAGGGGAAGCGCAGCGAGCTCCTCCCAGTCGAAGCCGTCGACGACGCGCGCCCGAAAGCGCCGGCGCGATCGCATGAGCATGAGCGCCTCGTTCGCCGTGACGCGGAAGAGCCACGTCGAGAAGCTCGACTCCGCGCGGAACGAGCCGAGGCGGCGAACGATCTGCATCAACGTCGCCTGCAGGAGATCCCGCCGGTCTTCGTCGCTGACGGGATACCTCGTGAGCTGACGTTCGACGTAGGGCGTGATCGTCCGGAGAACTTGGTCGAGGGCGGCGCTTTCGCCGGCGACGGCGCGATCGAGAATGGCGGGTTCGATGGCAAGGGCCATGGGGATCTTCCTTCCGAGCTTCCGAGCTGATGCGGCTCTCTAGCGAAGTTCGTGCCGACCACGGCGACGGCCTTTTCTCCGTGAAAATCCGCGTCAACTGCGAAACGCTCGAGCTTTCCAGCCTGTCATCCTTCCGACAGATGCAGGGTCTTGGACAGACAACGACATCGTCGTCGATGTCCCCCGATGGTCCACCGACGCCCCCTTGGCGGACCCCATGTCGGTCTCTCACCGTGCAGGAAACACCTGCGAGATCACGCGAAGAAATGCGTCGAAGACGTGGTGTTGTGGCTCACCAAGCGATACTCTCGTGACGATGGCGGCAAAGCTCGCCCGGTCCCAAAGCGCCTCATCGTCCGGAACGAACCCGCGTTCCTGGGTGCAGATCGGAGAACTGCTCGCCGGCAAATACCGCATCGAGCGCGTCATCGGCGAGGGCGGGATGGGCGTCGTCGTCGCCGCGCGTCACGAGTTCCTCGATCAGGTCGTCGCGATCAAGCTGCTTTACAACGACGTCGCCGATCCGGAGGCGCAGTCGCGCCTCTTGCTCGAAGCGCGCGCGTGCGCCCGCCTGCAGTCCGATCACGTCGCGCGCGTGATGGACGTCGACTCGGGGCCCGACGGACTGCCGTTCGTCGTCATGGAGCTCCTCGAGGGCATCGACCTTTGTCGCTTCCTCGACACCTACGGCGCGATGCCCTCCACGCTCGCGGTCGACTACGTGCTCCAGGCCCTCGAAGGGCTCGCGCACGCGCACGTCCGCGGGATGGTGCACCGCGATCTCAAGCCGTCGAACCTCTTCCTCGTGCAACGCCCCGACGGCGCGCAGCTCGTCAAGATCCTCGACTTCGGCATCTCGAAGACGAACGACGTGCTCGAGACGAGCCTCGAGCGCATCCGCGCGGCGTCGAGCGATCACGGTCGCATCGTCGGCTCGCCGCCGTACATGTCGCCCGAGCAAGTGCGAACGCCGAAGAACGTCGATCACCGGACGGACATCTGGTCGCTCGGCATCTGCCTCTACGAGCTGCTCACGCGGGCGATGCCCTTCGGGGGCAAGATCCAGGAGCTCTTCGCCGACATCGTGGCGAAAGATCCGCTGCCCATGAGCGCGCTCGCGCCCGACGTTCCACCGGGGCTCGACGTCGTCGTTCGTCGCTGCCTCGCCAAGGATCCGAACGAGCGGTTCACCGACGTCGCGGAGCTGGCGCGGGCGCTCGCGCCGTTCGGATCCGGTGCGTGGCCGGGGGCTCCCGAGCGCATCGAGGCGACGCTGTCGCGCGGGTTCGAGTCGTCGGGATCGAACCGCTCGGTGGAGATCCTCCTCGACGGCGATCGCCTCGCGATCCCGTCGTCGCCCCGTGCCGTCGATTCGAACCAGGAGCTCTTCGCGACGGCGAGCACCGTCGCGCGTCGCTTCGCGCCGTTCGAATCGCGCACGCTCTGGCTCGTCGGTGTGCCCGCGCTGCTCGGCGTCGTCATCGCCGGCGTGTCGATCTACCGAGCGACCGTCGTCGCGAGCGAAGAGACCACCGCGTCGGCCGCGCGTGAAGTGCCCGCCGCGAGCGCGCCGGCGACGCCGCTTCCCGCGACGGTGGCATCGCCGCCGGCGACCGCGACGAACGCATCGTCCGCGGCGAGCGATCCGACGTCGGCGAGCGGGACGACCCCGGCCCGAGCCACCAAGAAGACGACCGCGCCTTCGGCCCCGCGCTCCGCTTTGCCTCCTGGACTTCCTCGCGATCGACGATGACACGAACCTCTCTCCGACACTCCCCGTGGGCGCGGACGCTTCGTTGGGCGGCCCTCGCCGTGCCCCTCGTCGTCGCGTCGACGGCCGCCGCTCAACCGAGCGAAGAGGCCGACGCCGAGCGCCTCTTCCGCGAAGGCCAGAAGCTCCTCGAGCAACGACGCTTCGGTGAGGCGTGCCCGAAGTTCGACTCCGCCTATCAAAAGGACGGCCAGCTCGGGACGCTGCTCAACCTCGCGTTCTGCCACAAGGAGCAAGGAGCCAAGTGGTTCGCGTGGCTCGAGTTCCGCGAGGCCGAAATCAAGGCCGAAGAGCTCGGACGCGAGGACAACCAAGCGTTCGCCCACAAGCAGCGCGTCGCCCTCGAAAAGCCGTTCCCGAAGCTCGTCGTCGACAACCCCGACGGTGTGCCGCTCACGGACGTGCTCGTCGAAGAGCGGCGCGTCCCGAAGGCCGAAGCCGGCGAAGTGTTCGTGGCCGAGGCCGGCGAGCGCAAGGTGACGTTCGTGGCCAAGGGAAAGAAGCCGGCGACGTTGCTCGTCGAGGTCGCGCGTTCGGCGCAGCCCACGCACGTGACGATCCCGCCGCTCGAGGACGCCGATCCGGAGCCCGCGCCCGTGGCGGAGGCTCCGGCGAAGGAAGCGCCGCCCCCGCCGCCCCAAGCGCCGCCGTCCGAGGCCGAAGGGACGTCGCCCGGCCGCACCCAGCGAACCCTGGCGTACGTCGCGCTCGGCGTGGGCGCTGCCGGCCTCGTCGCTGGCGGCATCACGGGGGCGATGACGCTCGGCAGCCCATGCGCCGGAGGAACCGACGGGTGCACCCGCTCGGAGCGCGACGCGGCCGATGGCTCGGCGATGCTCTCGAACATTTCCTTCGCGGTGGCCGGGGTCGGTCTGGTCGGAGGGCTCGCGCTCCTGCTGACGGCGCCGCACGCGCGTCCCGTCGAATCGGCGGCGCGATCCGTTCCGCGCGTCGAGCCTCGCATCGGGGCCGGCTGGGCTGGGCTCGACGGCGTTTTCTGACCGAGCGACGAATCTGCCGAGCCTCCGCCGACGCGTGCTAAGAGGAGCGCACGAGGAGCATGGACCGATGCCGGCGATCGTGATCGTGGGCGCCCAATGGGGCGACGAAGGCAAGGGGAAGATCGTCGACATCTTCACGGAGCGGGCCGACATGGTCGTCCGCTTCGGTGGGGGACCGAACGCCGGGCACACCCTCGTCGTCGGTGACGACAAACTCATCGTTCGGCTGGTGCCGAGCGGCATCCTGCGGAGCGACGTCGCCTGCGTCCTCGCGCAGGGCATGGTCATCGATCCGCTGCGCCTCGTCGCCGAGCTCGACGAGCTGGACCGCCGCGGCATCGACGCGGAGCGAAGGCTCGTCGTCTCGGACCGCGCCCACGCGATCTTGCCGTACCACATCCTCGTCGATCAACTCCGCGAGGAGGGCCGCGGCGCCATCGGTACCACCAAGCGTGGCGTCGGCCCTTGCTACGAGGACAAGGTCGCGCGCCGCGGCGTGCCGCTGTCGGCGTTCCGCGACGTTTCGCGCCTGCGCGAGCTGGTGCAGAACGCGCTCGACGCGTGGGCCCCGATCGTGCGCGCGCTCTCGGGCAAGCCGCCCGAGGTCGACGAGGTCCTCGCCGCCATCGAACCGGTGCGCGCCCGCGTCACCGCGCTCCTCGCCGACACCCAGAAGCTCGCGGCGCGAGCCGTCCGCGACGGGCGCAACGTCGTGCTCGAAGGCGCGCAGGGAACCTTGCTCGACGTCGATCACGGGACGTACCCGTACGTCACGTCGTCGACCCCGACCGCGGGTGGCGCGTGCGTCGGCGCCGGCGTCGGACCGAGCCGCATCGACGAGGTCATCGGCCTCGTCAAGGCGTACACCACGCGCGTCGGTGGCGGACCGTTCCCCACGGAGCTGCACGACGAGACGGGCGAGCGCATCCGAAAGGTCGGCGCGGAGTTCGGCTCCGTGACCGGCCGGCCCCGGCGGACCGGCTGGCTCGATTTGCCGGCGCTCCGCTATGCGGCGAGCGTCAACGGCCTCGACGGGCTCGCGATCACCAAGCTCGACGTCCTCACGGGCCTCGACGAAATCCAGGTCTGCGTCGCCTACGACACGCCGCGCGGACGAACCGAGGACTTCCCGATCGACGAGCTCGGATCGGCCAAGCCGGTCTACCGGAGCTTCCGTGGCTGGACGAAGAACCTCGGCGCGGCGCGCACGCTGGACGAACTCCCTCCGGAGGCGCGTGCCTACCTGGACTTCATCGAACGCGAGACCGCTTGTCCGGCGGTGCTCGTGAGCGTCGGTTCCCGCCGCGAAGAGACGATTGTCCTTCGCGATCCGTTCGCGCGCGCGTGAACGCCTGCGTAAACATGTGGGCCGCCGTCGTCGCGATCGTGATCGGACAGGCGGCCCCCGCGACGGCCGCGCGTCCCAACGAGTGCGACGCGTCGGTCTCGCGCGCGAACGCTTGGGAGCGCGCGAAGCAGCCGGCGCTCCGGAGGTATTGCGCCCTCGTCGCGAGCGGGGTGACGAAGCTCGCGGGCGGGGACGCGCAGGCGTCGAACGTCGTCGAGCTCGCGCAAGAAGCCGATCACCTCTTGCCCGGGCACGCGGCGCCGAAAATCTTGGAGGGTCGCGCGGAGCTCGCGCGCGGTCGTCCCAAGGAGGCCGTCGCGTCCTTCGAAGAGGCCTCCGGACGCGACGTCCATGCCCTCGACGAGCCGGTGGCTCTGCTCGCCTGGGCCCGCGCGAACGCGCAGCTCGGCCGTCGAGAGCGCGCCGCGGCGGCGTACCGCGATCTGTTGCCGCGTTCGTCGGTGCTTGCCCCCTCGGTGCGCGGCGCCGCGTGCTTCGAGGCCTCGATCGTCGCATCGACCCTGGGCCCGGCGGCGCTCGAAGACACCGTGGCCATGGCCCGGCAAGCGGTCCGCGAGACCCGTGACGCCCTCCGAACCGCGAGCGTCGTCGCGCTCGCGCTCGCGCTCGATCGCGGCGGTCACACGGACGAGGCCAGAGCGCTGCTGGCGTCGGAGCCGCCATCCCTGTTGGCGTCGGGCTTGCGTGACGTCAAGGTCACCGAGGAGCTGTCGATGACGGGCACGGCGTTCGAGAAGGACGCCCTCGAGGCCTTTGCGCTCGACGCTTCGCGCCCGGCGTTGGCCCGCGAGGCGTGGAAGCGCTATCTGGAAGGACCGGGCGGGCAGGGGCCGTGGTCGGCTCACGCGCGCGCCCGAGCGGCGGGGCAGGGAAAAGCGCCGCCGCGATCTCCGAGAGAGACAGGACGATGACCGCCACGCCGCCGATCCACCGCACACCTGCGTCGCCGTCGACGCAGCGTTCCATCGGCGTACGCGCGGCGCGAAGCCGGGCGGCGCGAAAGCTGGCAGGCATGCTCGGGTGCGGCGCGCTCGCTCTGAGCGGGGCGTTCGCCGCACGCGCCGACACGAAACCAAACCTCTGGGACGGCGCGCGCGATCCCTCGCGGGTGGAGACGTACCGCCTCCACGTCGAAGTGCAGAGGCGGCTCTCTCAGCTCGGCGACGTCGGCGTGGCGCAGCGCTACGTCTTGCGCACCATCTTGGAGAACGCGGACGCCGAACACAGCCCCGACGTGCGCCTTCGCTTCGACCTCGGCCGCGTCTACCTCGCGCTCGGGAACGACGATCCGGACAACTACGCCCGCGCCGCGCGGGTCCTCCGCGACGTGCTGCATGATGCGCCGGATCATCCGATGGCCGAAGACGGCTTCCTGAACCTCGCGTTCGCCTGCGGGCACACGGGCGATCACGCGTGCGAGCGCGACGCCTACGTCCAGGTCTTGCGTCGCTCGACGGAGGACGTCCTCCGCGCGACGCCCACGTTGAACCTCGCGGAGACGTCGATGCACCTCGGGAACCTCCGCGACGCCGCCGAGGGGTACCGCGAGGCCTTGCGCATCGCCGGGCGCGTGCCGGCGTTGGGCGACACGGCGCCGCTCGCCGTCTGGGGGCTCGCGGTGGCCCTCGATCGTTCGGGCGATCGCCTCGCGGCCGAGAACGAAGCGCGCCTCGCCATCCAGCTCGAGCGCTCGATGGGCATGAATGGGCCGGTCTCGCAGATCCTCCACAGCACGAGCGTGTTCTTCGTGCCCGCCTACGAGATCCACTGGTACGACGCGCTCTCCGCGAGAGTCCTCGCGAAAGACGCGAAGAAGCCCTCCGAGGCCGCGTACTACTGGACCGTCGCCGAGCGCGCGCTGACGAGCTACGTCCGCCAAGCCGAAGCCGAGAGCGCGAGGAGCGATCGGTGGCTCGAGATCGCCAAGGCCCGCCTCGCGGAGATCTCCGCGACGCGTTCGCGCCTCCCGGCGTCCCGCGCGGGAGAAAAGGCGAAGAGACCGCTGCCCGCGGATCCGTCCGCCGATCCGGACACCGACGACGAGGTGTCGCTCTGATCCGTCACGCCCGCCGCGCGAGCGACGCCGACACGCGCCATCGCGCCGTCCACGCGGCCCTCGACGCGGTGCGAGCCCGCGCCGATCTCCGCGCCCGCCGCGAGGACGATCCGGTGTCGTTCGCGCATCGCTACGACGATCCGCTCGACCGCGAGCTCGTCGCGCTCACCTCCGCGTGCTGCGCGTTCGGGAACGTGCGGGCCATCCTCCGCAAGCTCGACGAGCTCTTCGACCGCGTCGGACCACGCCCATCGCTCGCCGCCGATCGCCCGGCCGCGCTCGGCAAGCGCCTCGCGGGCTTCAAGCACCGCCTCTTCCGCGGAGAGGATCTCGCCCGTCTCCTCGTCGGCGCGCGCCGCGTCCAGCGCGAGTTCGGCTCGCTCGGCGCCACATTCGCCCGCGATTTGACCGACGCCGACGCCGCCCACCCCTCGAACGCCGACGGCGGCCCCGAGGCGTTCCGCGAGGCGCTCGCGTGCCTGTGCGACCGCATCC